>JASBUK010000056.1 GCA_030147925.1 Trueperaceae bacterium | reverse complement strand
ACGGTGAACTCTCAGCTTGAAAGCATGGGTGTTCAGCGCTTGCGGGCGCGTACTAACGAAGGTTTCTTCATCAAAGTCCGCGCTTCTTTACTTGCTCTCATTTGCACGAACTTGCATGAACTGGACTAGCAATTACGGTATGTCTATCACTATCGTCATACCAAGCTATTGGGGTTGGGAAAGCGGTCAGGCTCGCCAGGCCGGTGATGCCGTTTACGACCACCCTACCCCCCTCGACACCGACGGCCTGCTGGGGCGCTGCCTGGATAGTTTGAAAAATATCTCCGGGCCGGAATTTAATGTCATGGTCATCACCGTGGCCACAAATACAGCCTTAGAAACAAAGACCGAGGCCAAGATTGACAGCATTATCCGGCCCTTTCGGGCCAGCTTCCCTATCTGCCAGTATGGCCCAAGCGAACTGAGAAAAACCCGTGAGCGTCTAAGCGCGCTAAACTTTGACCCCGAACTGTTAGGGCTTGATAACTACAGCAGGGTGCGCAACTGCCAGCTTCTTGCTGCGCATGTTCTGGGCAGTGACGTTATTGTCGCCATTGATGACGATGAGGTCATCAATGATCCCGATTTTCTAAATAAAGCTCTGCAGGTTTTAGGGCAAACAAAAGATGGCAAACACATTGATGGCCTGGCTGGCATTTATCTGGATAAAGACGGTAGCAGTCGCCTGCTCGAGTGCAACAGCGAACGCCAAGAAAAAAACCTGTTCAAACGCAAGGCCGCCATTCAAAACGACGGACACAGTACAGTCGAGGCTCGAGCCGGTGACTTGGTCGAAACTCCAATTGCCTTAGGCGGCAACATGGTTTTCAGCCGACCTTTGTTTGAGGCGGTGTCTTTTGACCCCTGGATTAGCCGTGGTGAAGACATCGATTACGTCCTTAACTCCCGATTGCATTGCTATAACTGGTTCTTGCACAAGGGTCTGTATATCACTCATCTGCCTCCGGCTGCGGGCTCTAGTGATGCAGAAATCGCCTACTCCAAATTGCAGCAGGACATAGTGCGCTTTTTATACAGCCGCGAAAAGCTGCTGTTAGCCGCTGCTCACAAAGAGCTTTATCCTGTCAAAGCCGAAGATTTTGATCCTTATCCCGGCTGGTTTCTACGCCCGGAGCTAGAGTCGCATGCTCTAGAGGTCTTAAAGGACTTGCGTCCCCAGGGCCTGAATAAAAGGGTATTTCCCGAGCCGGAAATCATCCTTGAGCGAGCTTTGCAACATGTGTGCGAGTCGGCAAACAAGTATTTTGACTTTGCCAAAACCTGGCCGCAACTCATGGCTGTGCTTAGCAAAGAGCAGGTTTTGCGCGACACTATGCGTAGACTTATGGGGATATAGAGAGCGTTTCGGTGTTATTGACAGTTGTCAATAACATCTTAAGCAACCGCCAACATAGTCGAGACTGATTGCAAAGCAATAAAGGTGGTCGGTCAAAATCAACTAGAATGAAACGGACTATAACTGCCAAGTTTTCCTTAATGATTTCCCAAAAGCCCCTTGACAAAGGCCAGGGCTATGCTCCATACTGAGCCTTAAAAGAAGTGTAAACGTTTACACTTAATTTAGTGAATAAATGTTTCAGTGCTAGCAAAGGCATTAAAACACTCTTTTTAAGGGGAAAATGTCCAAGCGCAATCCTACAATCCTTGATGTAGCCGGGGCAGCAGGAGTCTCTACGGCTACTGTTTCCCGGGCGTTAAACGGTGGCAGGATTGCTCCACACACCCAACGCAAGGTAGAAACTGCCATAACTGCGCTTGGCTACCGGCGCAATAAGCTGGCGCGTGGTTTGGTTACCGGCAAGACCGGTGTGATTGGTGTAGTCATCCCTGACATTGCCGGTCCTCTTTATGCACAAATGGCTCGCGGCATCGAAGATGTGCTGGAGACACAGGGCATGCATTTTATGCTGGTCACCGGCAATCGCGACCCCGAACAGGAACGTCAGGCCATCGAGCTTTTGCTCGAGCGCCAGGTCGAGGCCCTTATCCTCATTGGTAGCGGCCTGCAACATGATCCTCTCGAAGAGACCTTAAAAGGCGGCCCCGCCACGGTGCTCATGCAACGCGAAGGCTCAAAAGAGCGCTTTGCCACTATCAGCCTGGCCAACTTTGACGGCGCTTTTGCAGCAACGAGCTATTTTATTGCCAAAGGCCATAAAAACATTGCCCATATCGCCGGTATTCGGCGAGGCGGCGAGGAGCGCCTGCGCGGTTACCGGCAAGCCATGAAAAACGCCGACTTACCCGTAGGTCCTGTTATTCAGGGTGGTTTTACCGAGCAAAGCGGCTATCATGACGCCGCGCAATTACTGCAGTACAAAGATGTAACCGCGGTGTTCTGCGCCAATGACCGCATCGCCTTGGGTCTTTATCGCTACTGCAAAACGCAAGGTTTGCAAATTCCGGATGACCTTTCTATCATCGGCTTTGACGACCTGCCCTGGGTAGCCTACCTAGACCCTCCCCTAACTACGATTCGCCAGCCCGCCCGCGAGATGGGTCGCATCGCCGCGACTCAGGCACTGGCAATGCTAAGCGGCAACACACCACCGCAAAATACTCCGATAACCGCCGAACTAATCGAACGTTCGTCAGTCAAAACACTTACCATACGATAGGAGGTAACAGGCTGGAGCAGTAATACACAATCAGTTGGCATAAATCCCTTTTCGTTAAGCAACTTTAAAATTTAAGGAGACAAAGATATGCGTAAAACTATTATTGCTGCCTTGGCTGCACTGCTGGTCAGCACGGCTTTTGCCCAACTGACTTTCTGGACCACCGAAGAGCAGCCTGCCCGTCTTGAAAGACAGCAAGAGATCGCTGCAAACTTCGAAGCTCAAACCGGCATCAGCGTTGATGTGGTGCCTGTCAGCGAAAACATTCTCGGTGAACGCGTCACCGCCGCTTTTGCCGCTGGCGACCTGCCTGATATCATCTATCATCCGCTCAACTTCACTCTTAGCTGGTACGAAGCCGGTGTTCTTGATGCCGAAGCAGCCACCGAAGTTGTCGATAGTCTAGGCCGCGAAACCTTCGGGGCTGGCGCCCTTAACTTAGTCGGCGTCGAGGAAGGCTTCGCTGGCGTGCCGGTTGACGGCTGGACTCAGCTTATCGTTTACCGCCAGGATCTATTTGATGCTGCCGGGCTCGAGCCCCCCACCACCTTTGCCAACATCGCCGCCGCCGCCCAAGCGCTGCACGACCCACCTAATGTCTACGGCTTTGTCGCCGCTACCGACCCCAGCCAGGTCTATATGATGCAGGTCTTAGAAGAGTTCTTCTTAGCCAACGGCGTGACCTTGCTTGACGAAGAGGGCAATGTCGATGTCGATAACGAACGTACCATCGAAGTTCTCAACCTTTATAAGCAACTCGTCGAACTCAGCCCTCCCGGAAACCTTTTCTGGCAGCAGTCCCGCGAACTCTATCAAGCCGGTCAAGCGGCCATGATCGTCTGGTCACCTTTTATCCTTGACGAACTTGCCGGTCTGCGCGACAGCGTGCCGGTCACGGCCTTTGCTGATCCCACCAGCCCCGAACTGGCCAAACAAACCGGCATCGTGACCACGCTGGCCGGACCGAGCAACCCTGGTGGCGCTGGCTGGGCCGACGTTCGCTACTTTGGCATCACCATTGACGCCGATACCGCTGCCGCCCAGCAGTTTGTCGAGTACTCGATGAACGAAGGCTACTTAGACACTCTGGCGGTTGCCCCCGAAGGCAAATTCCCTGTTCGCCGCGGCACCTTAGAAGAACCGACTAAATTCGTCGATGGCTGGGCTCAGCTTGATGTCGGCGTGGATCGCAAAGCGCCGCTTAGCGCCTTCTATAGCCAGGACGTCATCAACGATATCGTTGCCGGTCTGGAAACAGGCAGCCGCTGGGGCTTTGCTCAGGGTCAGGGCAGCCTGACCTCGAAGCTCTACGGCACCCGCACGATTGCTGAACTGGTACGCGCCTTTACCGATGGTGAACGCACTGCAGAAGAAACCGCAGCGCTCATGCAATTCGAAATTGAAGCTCTGAAATAACTTTTTGCGGGGCGGCTAATGTCGCCCCCCCGCAGAATTCTGGTGAGATTATGAGAGGAACTCTTGCAGCCCGCGAAGCCCGTCTGGCATTTTTCATGCTGGCTCCGACGTTTATTATTGTTTTCGCGATTGTGCTGTTTCCGGTTATCGCGAACTTCTGGATCAGCTTTAAGCCAGTTGAGCTGGGGGATTTACGCCCACCCGCCCCGGTGGTAAGAGAGCGTATCCGCGAAACCCCGCAAGAATCCAGCGATACTCTGCGCATCCGTTATCAAATGCGCAACAGCAGCCGGGACGTAACTCTCACGACAGTAACACTCACCGACAACTTGCCCACAGGTGTAACACTCGCAACTAACGAACCCCGCTGCGAAGTGCAGGGCAACAACTTAAGCTGTAATCTTGGTAACTGGGAAGGCGGCTATCGCGAAAACCTTGAGCTTGACTTCACAGTCGACGAGTCCTTTTTTGCAAGCGCAGCCGATCCGCTGGCTACTGTACCCAATATCCGTGCAAGCGCACCTAATATCCTGACCAATTTCGTATTTACACTGGCAAACTTCCGCGAGGTCTTAAGTGGCTCCGAATTCTGGCCCACTTTGCGCATCACGCTCTATTACACAATCTTTGGCACTATTGGTTCGATCCTGTTGGGCCTGTTTGCCGCACAGCTCTTAAACGTCAAGTTTGCCGGGCAAGGTATCATGCGCGGTCTCTTTTTATTCCCTTATGTTGCCCCGGTCATTGCCGTGGCTTTTACCTGGGCCTTTTTACTCGACCCGCTAAGCGGCAGCGTCAACGCTCTTGGTGTACGCTTTGGTGTCCTTGGCGAAGCGGTTAACTTTCTGGGCCAGCGCAATATCGACATCAACTTGCTCGGGCTGAAACTGCAGTTTCCTCTAGCGCTCACTACCGTAATCTTATTCGAGGCCTGGCGTTACTTCCCCTTTGCCTTTTTATTTATCTTGGCTCGCTTTCAGGCCATCCCGCAGGATATGTACGAGGCTGCCGATGTCGACGGTGCCAGCCCCTTGCAAAAATTCTGGTGGATCACACTGCCGCAACTCGTTGGCATTTTGTCTACACTATTCTTGCTCCGTTTTATCTGGACCTTTAACAAATTCGACGACATCTTCTTGCTTACCGGTGGCGCTGCAGGCACCAAAACACTCACGGTGCAGGTCTATGACCAGGCCTTTGCCTTAGCCGATCTTGGTGCAGGCGCGGCAGTCGCCGTCATACTCTTTATCATTCTGGCGATCTTTATGACCATCTATTTCCGCTACGCTCCGGAGGGTGAATAATGGCTGTAGCACAAGACATAGCTAAAAGACAATCCTTGCCTTATTCGCCGGTGGGTCTGCTCATTGCAGCGCTTATTGGCGCTTTAGCAACCACCCTGGTGGTGGCGCTCTGGTCCATCCTCGCCACTGTTTTGGCCGGTATAAACACTAGCATTCCACTTTTCTGGGCCCTGCTCACGGGCGCAGCCCTAGGTGCCGGTATAGGTCTGCTGCGTCAGGAACGCAACACTTCTTTGCCGGCAACCTTGGCACTGGGCTTAACCGCAGCCATCTTATGGCTTGTCTTTACCGCTCTAAAACCCCTGGGGATGGCTGCTGTCGATATCTTTTGGGGCGTTATTGCGACACCCATCAGCTTTGTGGCCGCCGCGCAACTAACGCGTTATGGCCTGCGGGAACTAAACCTCAACAAAATTCACCGTGACATGCTCGAGACACTGTTTTTGCGAATGCTCCGCGCCGTTGGCTTTAGCTTTTTCTTAAGCATCGTCGTCTTTCCCTTTTACTTTATGGTGGCTTCGAGCTTAAAATCTCGCGTTGAAATGCTGCAAGACCCCACCTTCTTGGGCATCAACTTACAGCAGAGTCTTGCAGACCTGTTTGTCGGCTATCGCGAAGTTCTGGTCACTTTTAGCTTTTGGCGCTATATCGGCAACAGCAGCTTTGTTGCCATCGTCACGGTCATCATCACCCTCATTTTGGCGGTTTTGGGGGCCTATGCGGTAACCAGATTGCAATTTCCGGGCCGGAACCTTTTATCTCGTTCCATTTTGCTAATTTACATGTTCCCGGCCATCGTCTTGGTCATCCCGCTTTACTCAATTTTTACGCAATTGGGGCTAAGAGACACTTTGCCCGGTTTGCTCATAGTTTACCCGGCTACCACCTTGCCGGTGGCGCTTTATATGCTGAGGAGCTATTTCCAGACTCTGCCCAAAGACCTAGAGGAAGCCGGTATGATCGACGGCAGCAGCCGTCTGGGTGTGATCTGGCGCATCACTTTACCGCTTTCTTTGCCGGCTTTGGCCTCGGTTGGGCTTTATGTCTTTATGATTGCCTGGAACGAGTTTTTGTTTGCCTTTATGTTCCTCGATACGCCGACTATATTCACCCTCTCGCGCGGCATGGTCGGGCTGAATTCCCAAGAAGTTCCGCGGCAATTTTTGATGGCCGGGGCGGTTATCGTCACCTTGCCGATTATGGTGATCTTCTTCTGGTTTGAAAAATACTTAGTCGGCGGTCTGACTGCCGGTGGAGTTAAGGGCTAACGAGAGTAAAAGGGGAAAGTTCACAGTAAAAAGTTTGCTTCCCTTTTCCCCTTTTTCTTTCTACTTCCCTCTAAGTAATTATGACCAACGAACAAATTGCAGACAAGGCTCGAGCCCTACTTCGCGCCAATAATACCGGTGTATTTATAAAACCCGGCAGCCAGCAGTACCCGCATCAGTGGAACTGGGATGCCGCTTTCGTAGCCTTGGGTCTGAGTTATTTTGACCTGGCTCGAGCCCAGCAAGAAATCCGCTCACTGCTAAAAGGCCAGTGGAAAAACGGCATGCTGCCACATATCCTCTATCATCACGGCGCCTCGGATTATTCGCCCAAACCCGAGTTCTGGCAAACCGCCAGCCATCCTGATGCGGCCAATATACCCACCTCCGGCTTTACTCAGCCCCCAATTCTGGCGACTTGTCTACGGATGATGCTTAAGCAATTTGCCGATAAGACCTCAAGGCTGGAATTCCTGGCCGAGGTCTACCCTAAAATACTGGCCTGGCATCGTTGGTTTTATACGGCCCGCGACCCCGAAGGTAGCGGCTTAGTAGCAATCATTCATCCCTGGGAGTCGGGCAATGACAACACCCCGCGCTTTTTAGACGCCCTGCAAAATCTAAAGCCCGAGAATGTCCCCCAGTTCACACGTGCTGACCGGGCTCATGTCGCCGCCGCCGAACGCCCCCACGAAGAAGATTATCTGCGCTATATCTATCTCATTGGTTTTTATCGCGATCTCGCCTGGGATGATAAGACTATCTACCAGCAAGCACCGTTTTTGGTGGCCGATTTGCAGTTCAATGTCATCTTGCACCAGGCGAACCAAGACTTACTGGCCTTAGCCCGGGAGTTGGGGGAGGACAGGGGCGAAATTGAAGCCTGGCTAAGAAAAACTGAGGAAGGCTTAAACACCCTCTGGGACGAGGAACAAGGGCTATATTTTGACAAAGACCTGTGCACGGGCAAGCTGATTCGCATCAAGAGTGCGCAGGCGCTCTCACCCATCTATGCCGGTATCCCCAGCCGGGCTCGAGCCAAACGTCTTATAGAAGAACACCTGCTCAACCCCGAGGAATTTGCACCTGATGGTAAAAGCCGTTATTTTGTGACGACTATCGCCAAAAACAGTCCCTACTATGAGCCACGCCGTTACTGGGCGGGCCCCGTGTGGATCAATATGAACTGGCTGCTGTGGCTGGGTCTTAAACGTTACGGCTATCACGACTTGGCCAAGACCATCCGCCAACACAGTTTAGAACTTGTGAGTAGTGGCTTTGTCGAATACTACGACCCAAGAGACGGCTCGGCCTGCGGCGCTAAGGGTTTTTCCTGGAGCGCAGCCCTGGCTCTTGACCTGCTGGTAAAGGAGCAATGATGCGTGCAGTCTATCTATCAACAAGGTTGGCGGGAACCGATGGCGTCAGCTTAGAGACGGCCAAGATGGCCACGGTTTTAGAAGGACTTGGTTTCGAGACGGTTTACTGCGCCGGTGAGCTTGACCAAAATGGCAGGAATGACGTGCTCATACCAGAAATGCACTTTCGTGACGAGATGGCGCAGCAGCTAGGCGCACGCGCCTTTAACAGCAGCGAGCATGACAGTGACTTAGAACAAGCTATTAGGGCTCGAGCCGACTACCTAAAGACTAAAATCCTGGCGGCTGTAAGGGAACTTAAGCCCGACCTGCTGATTATGCAAAACGTCTGGGCCATACCCATGCAACTACCCCTGGCCAAAGCCTTGGCCGATGTCGTGCGCGAAACCGGCCTACCCTGCTTATCACATGAGCACGATTACTACTGGGAACGTGAACGCTTTAAGCAAAACCGCATCCCTGCATATCTGGACAGCTATTTTCCTTTTGCCGCTGCAAATGTCCGCCATCTGTGTATCAACCAGCCCGCCCAGCACGATCTGATGACCCGTCGTGGGCTTGAGGCAGCAATCATTCCCAACGTCTTTGATTTTGATACTCCTGCCCCCGGCATAGACAGTTACAACGCCGACTTTCGCGCGGCTATCGGTCTAAGTGAAGGGCAACGCCTCTTCTTGCAGCCTACCCGGGTAGTCCCGCGCAAAGGCATCGAACTCGCCATCGATCTGCTCGCCAAACTTGCCGACCCTGACAACGTGCTGGTCATCACTCATCATGCCGGAGACGAAGGTCTCGATTATTTAAGAAAATTAGAGCGTTACGCTAAGACACGCCAGGTTGACATGCGCTACGTGGCCGACAAAGTCGATGACCTGCG
Organism: Trueperaceae bacterium; assembly: GCA_030147925.1. Classification (GTDB taxonomy): domain Bacteria; phylum Deinococcota; class Deinococci; order Deinococcales; family Trueperaceae; genus JASBUK01. The sequence goes on along the minus strand of JASBUK010000056.1, from coordinate 2,323 downwards.
AACACAGCGACAAGGAGAAAAGATTTATTCGCTCTGGGACAGCTACCCTCATGCCAATTTTGTCACCTACCCAAGCCTCTATGAAGGTTTTGGCAACGCTTTAATCGAAACGGTGTACTTCAGAAAACCAGCGCTGGTCAACCGTTACAGCGTTTACGTGTCTGATATCACACCAAAGGGTTTTGATTTTATCGAAATAGGTGGTCAGGTCACGACACAAGCAGTCGAGGCAGTCGCCAAGCTGCTCGATGATCCTGCCGAACAAAAACGTATCACCGAGCACAACTATCAGCTGGGCCAAAGATATTTTTCTTATAAGGCTTTAAGGGAGTTATTGCTGCCAGAATTAAAAGCACTAGGATTTCAGCTATGACCATAACCACCCAAGAACAAGAAGTCCTAAGGGCGCAACTAAATTTTATCTATGACGGCGACAGCAGTATACTCACACCTCTGCTAAAGCTATTAGCGGACTTCAAAGAGCAGCACCCACAGCTAAGTAAAAAGACAAACGAGCAACTAAGCGAACGCGACGCCATGCTGATTAGCTATGGCGACCAGATATCCCGCGAAGGCGAAGCGCCGCTTAATACCCTCCACCATTTTTTGAATGAATATCTTAAAGACGCTGTCAATGCTATACACTTGCTGCCCTTTTACCCCTATAGCTCCGATGACGGCTTTAGCGTAATCGACTATTTACAAGTCGATCCCCAGCTGGGCTCCTGGGCCGATATCAGCGCCATAGGCCAAGACTTCCGCTTGATGTTTGACGCAGTTATCAATCACATCTCGGCTAAAAGTTCCTGGTTTGCAGGTTTCTTGCAAGACCAGGCGCCTTATCGCGACTACTTTATTAGCACTAAGCCCGACACCGATTTATCCGCAGTAGTGCGGCCCCGCACCACGCCACTGCTGACTCCCTTTGTCACGATCAGCGGTGTTAAGCATGTCTGGACGACTTTTAGCGCCGACCAGATTGACCTTAACTATGCCAACGCTGAACTGCTGCTAGAGATCACTAAGGTGCTGCTTGACTATGTCGTCAAAGGCGCCGAGATCATTCGTTTAGACGCAGTTACCTATCTCTGGAAAGAAATCGGCACGACCTGTGTCCATCATCCTAAGACCCACTGCGTCTTACAGCTCTTTAGAAGTGTGATGGACAGCGTAGCACCAAATGTCGTGTTGCTCACCGAGACCAACGTGCCACATCAGGAAAATATCTCCTATTTTGGCGACGGCCACAATGAGGCGCAAATGGTCTATAACTTTGCGCTACCTCCGCTGGTACTGCACAGCTTTCTAGCCGAAAACGCCAGCCAGCTAAGCCGCTGGACCGCTGAGCTTAGCAGCCCTTCGCAGCACACCACTTTTTTTAATTTCTTGGCTTCGCATGACGGCATTGGGGTACGTCCGGTAGAGGGTATTTTGAATCCCGAACAAATTCTCAACTTAGCAAAAAGCGCCGAGGAGCGTGGCGGCTTTGTCTCTTACAAAACCAACAGTGACGGCAGCGAAAGCCCCTATGAACTAAACATCAGCCTTTTTGACGCCCTTAACAACCCATATAGCAACGAGTCTCTGGCCCAACAAGTGGCGCGTTTTATGGCTGCCCAGGCCATCATGCTCTCCTTAGCGGGAGTTCCCGGCATCTATGTTCACAGCTTGCTTGGCTCACGCAGCTACCGTCAGGGCGTGGTGGAAACCGGGCAAAAACGCAGCATCAACCGCCAGAAATTTGCCGCTGAGATGCTCCGGTCAGAACTTGACGACCCTAACAGCCTGCGTCACCAGGTATTAAGTGCTTACAAACGCTTTTTGCTAATCAGGCGTAAAGAAGCTGCCTTCCATCCTCAGGCCGCCCAGGAGGTTCTGGCTGGGCCCGAGGCCGTCTTTGCCCTTAAACGCAGCAGTCAAAACCAGCAAGAGGTCATTTATTGCCTGCACAATGTCAGCAATCAGGCACAAATAATCACGCTAGAGAACGTCGCAGCGGCAACGCTTAGGGATCTATTGTCAACAGAGCTAATTGCGCACCAGCCGGGCGAGGACCTAAAGGTAGCGCTCGAGCCTTATCAGGTCTGCTGGCTCAAACCCCAGTAGTAAACTTGCGTTACCAAAAACTATTTACATCATCAAAAGGGTCCAGCGAATGCCCAACTTCTTACGAGGCATTCTTATATAGCATTTGCATCAAATATACCCACAGTGATGAAAGGTCTGCTGAACATCAAGCGGGGTAACAGCAAGGACAGCGTCAGAGAAGGCGAGCATGAGCTCAGGAATAAGTGAGGGTCTAAGCTGTTTGAGGAAAGCTTTG
>JASBUK010000055.1 GCA_030147925.1 Trueperaceae bacterium | reverse complement strand
GTGCTCCGTGCAACTTGAAGTCCTCTTTCAATACCCGCTCTAATCCTTTATTCTGGTTCATAGTCAGTCCTTTGATGCTTGAGATTTCAGCACCCCAATTATCTCACGGACTGACTATCCTTTTTTGTCCCGGTAGTAAGGGTAAGGAGTTGGAAAGCAAACTGGCGACCCAGGGGTCGCCAGTTTAGCGTAAAAACTGATAATCAGCGCTCTGCCAGCGGCTTGAATTTACGCCCTACCGGGCCTTCATAGATCAGGCGCGGACGCATGATGCGGTTGTCGGCATATTGCTCATAAAGGTGAGCCATCCAGCCGCTAATACGGGAAACCGCAAAAATAGGCGTGTACATATCACCCGGGAAGCCCAACATGCGGTAGACGCTGGCCGAGAAAAAGTCGACATTGGGTTTTACCTGTCGACCCTTTTTCTCCATCTCGCGCTCCATGACCCGCTCCATTTCCAGGCTCATGTCAAACCATTTACTGTCACCGGACTCTTCGGCCAGTTGGTGCGAAACGCCCTTTAGGATAATGGCCCGTGGATCAAGCACGCGGTAGACACGGTGACCAAAACCCATGACCCGGCCGGCTGGCTTGGCCAGGGTATCGAGCACGTAGCCTTCGACATTAGCCACGCTGTCGATCTGCTCGAGCGCTTTCATCACTGCGGCATTGGCCCCGCCGTGGAGTGGCCCTTTGAGGCTACCGACAGCCGCGGATATGGCGCTGTAGACATCGGTTAGGGTAGAGGCTGTAGCTCGGGCGATAAAGGCACTGGCGTTTGAGCCGTGTTCGGCATGTAGCACCAGCGCCACGTCCATTACGCGGGTGGCTGCCTCGCTGGGCGTTTCGCCGGTGAGCATATAGAGAAAGTTTGCCGCTATGCCTAAATCCGGATGGGGCGCAATCGGCTCCTTACCTTGACGAACCCGCTCAAAGCCCGCCACGATGGTGGGGAATTTCGCCACCAGTTGCGCACCAATGCGGCGCACGTTGTCAAGACCGATGTCATCGGCCTGATCGTCAAAGGCGGCCAAAATCGACACGGCGCTCTGAATCACGTGCATAGGGTGAACAGTCTTGGGATATTCCCGCATAAGATTAAAGATTGCGTCTGGTACGGCAAAATGAGGTCTTAATTCGGTTTTGAAGGCTTCGAGTTGCGCAGCGTTGGGCAAATCGTCATGCCAGAGCAGGTAAATAACTTCTTCAAAGCTAACCTTGTCCGCCAACTCGCGAATATCATAGCCACGATAGATCAGTTCACCCTTTAATCCATCGATGCGACAAATCTGGGTTGTGTCGATATGAACGCCCTCTAGACCACGGTAAATGGTATGTTCCATCAATCCTCCATAAGATTCTCAGGAGCCTGTCTGCTCGCTGAAAAGGCTGTGCTCATCGTGTTAATCACGAATATGGCTTAGCTGAGTAATACAAGGCCACTGATAAGGCCGGTTAATAATTACCGCCCTAGTTTTACCATTCTAGCCCTCAGGGGCGTGTTGTAAACAAAGCGGGCAGTTACAAACGTGCCAGGCTCATAAAGACGGCGGTATAATACAAGTTGATGGTGAGTGGTTGGTAGCAGGTAGTTGCTGGTGGGTCGTTAATAGAAATAGAAAAACCTCTACTTCCCACCTCCCACTTACTACTTTCCACTTTTTACTCACTACTTTCCCCTTAACATACAATTTTTTCAGAGGGCTTCTAGAAGGTAAAGCTCAACACAGGTAAAAACCAGGCGGTGGCCACGGCGGCCACCGCAGCTACCAGCATGGTCAGCAAAATCGCCTGCCCGAAAATTCTTGAGCCCAGCGTCAGCGCCAGACCAGCCTTAAACAGGCTATTACTGGCTGCAGCCAAGGCCAAACCCTTGGCTGCCACGGCAACATCCAGACCGTTTTTCACCTGCCCGGCCAAAGCCAGCGTAATGGCGTCCATCTGTGCCAATCCCCCCAGGGCACTCACACCGTAGACTCCGCGCTCGCCCAACAGTTCCTCGGCAGCTTTGGCCAATAGCAAAATAAGCGCAAACAACAGCGCAAATTGCAGTGCCGACTTTAGCTCAAAGGGGTTGTTTAGCTCGGCTCCTTCGACTGACTGGCGCTGGCTTCGCCGGTAAATTATCAGTGCGCCGATAGTAGTCACCAGCCACAACGTCCCAAAAGGCAGTAGAACCGGTATCACCAAATTGGGCTGAACCACCGCCAGGATGACTAATAGGCGCGGAATCATCACCGCTGAGGCAGCCAGCACCCCCACCGCCAAAATCATGCTTAGCACCGGATTGGCCTTGCTGCGCTCGGTAAACGAAAGCGTCACCGCCGTGCTTGAAGCCAAACCACCCACGAGGCCGCTTAGGCCAATACCGCGCCTTGCCCCAATCAGCTTGGCCGTCACATAGCCCACAAAGGAAATACCGGAAATCAAAACCACCAAAAGCCAGATACGATTCGGGTTCCACACGCCCCAGGGGCCATAAGAGGCATTAGGTACCAGCGGCAGAATCACCAAAGACACTGCGGCAAACTGCACCACCGCAAAAAGGTCTGCGCGGTTCAATGCTCCGGCAAAGGTATGCAGCTCTTCTTTTAGGGAAAGGAGGGCCGTGGCAATCACCGCGCCGGCCAAGGCCGCTACAAAGTAATTGAGTCCGGCCACCACACCCAAACCAAAAGTGACCAGTGCGGCAATCTCACTGGTTCCACCAATCTTTGCTCCAGATGAAGCCCGCCAATATGCCGGTATCAGCAGCGCCCCAAAAACTGCTAAGCTAACCCCAACCACCAGGATATTGGTCAGTTGTGCAAGCTGGCCGCTCACTGCCCCAAAAAGAGCCATCAGTGGAAAGGTGCGGATTCCGGCGAAGATAGAACCGCTGGTTTCACGTTTGCGTTCGCGCTCGAGCCCAATCAGAAAGCCCAGTAAGGCAGCCACTAAAAATGACCAGATGATGTTGGCCTGTTCCATCGCAACAGCATAACGCTAAAGCAGTGGCTTTAAGAAATTTAATACCTGTACGCTAGATCTCGTCTTCAGCCAAAAGTTCTAAAATAGCCTGCCCGTAACGCTCGAGCTTAACCGGGCCGATACCCTTGATGTTTTTTAGCTCCTCTACAGTCTGCGGGTTGTTTTTGGCCAGCTCCCGCAAAGTACTGTTATTCAGCACTAAATAAGCGCGCAAACCCTGAGTGCTGGCAGTTTCCTTGCGCCAGGCCTCCAAGCGATTATAACGCCTAAGCTCTAACTCGGTTAATTCCACCTCGGCTACGGTTTCGGTCTGCGCAAACTCAGGGCCGGGTTCGGGGGCTAGTTCTGTCACCGGCTGGCTTTGCGGCTGTTCCTCAGCCGTAGTTACCGGCTTAACCGGCGCAGGCGGCGTTTCGACTTCCACCCAGCCCTGGCTCGAGCCCCTCCTACCCCTTTGCAGGATCAGATATACCCCCACAGCAATAAGTAACAGAGCAAACCAAATCGAGCTGAACATTCCCGCCTCGCTAAGACCACTAATAAGCCCAATCACCACCAAAATCCCCGCTGCATACAGCGGCCAGCGATTCTTGCGAGGCTCTACGCGATCAATGGCAAAAAAACCCGCACCCAAACTGATTAAAAAAGCTCCATCCCAACCCCAGTTGCCCTCTAACAAAATACCCAGCGCAACCCCCGCTAAGATACTGCCCACGACTAAAAAGCCATAGTTGCGCTGTGACAGATAAGCGCCTAAAAAAACCGCCGCAACCAGGCCAACCCACAGCCAACCCACGTCGCCACCCAAATTTGAAAGTAGCGCAAGCGCGCCTATCCCGATGAGTACATAGGCAATAAGACGTTCGTTGTTCACGTTTAGCCTCCTTTGCATTTAACCCTGTTGGTGTTTTGCCTTCAGTTAGCCCTAGTCTAGCTCATCTGGAAGACATAAAGGCTCGCCGCTGACAAAGCAAATGCAGCATTACACGTTTTCCCCCTAATTTTAATGCTAAAATCAACTTGAATCTGTTGAGCCACCTTTATCCAGCTTCTTTGCACACAGAAGTTCGCTGTCTTGCCGTAGGCTCATACAGGAAAAGCACAACTTGTAGATTCTCAAGAGATTTATAGCTGTGCTGGCTTAGAATAGAGGCGTCCATGTCGAGGCAATTCTCACAACCCACTCGACTAGCCATTTTGGTTCTAATAGGTAGCTTATTTGCTACCCTGGCCCCGGTGTATGTCTGCCGGGGTTTTTATTTTTTACAGAAAGGGGTTCCACATGATAAAAGACTCACCGCGTTTTGAGCCTTTTAGCCAAAAACCCATCTCTTTACTCAGTGAAAGCGGCGAATGGATAGCGCCCTTTGATCTAGATTTGGACGAAGCGGCACTCAAAGGTTTTTATCGCGATCTGCTCGCCGCCAGACTTTTAGACGAACGCTTTATCAAATTGCAGCGCATGGGCAAAATCAGTTTTGTGGCCCCCACCGCCGGGCATGAGGCGGCTCATGTCGGTATTGCCCACGCCGTTAAACGCGGACACGACTGGCTTTTCCCCTATTATCGCGACGCGGGCATGTTGCTGGCCTTTGGTGTTCCCGCCACCGAAATGATGGCGCAAATGATGGCTACCAAGGCCGATTCACACAAGGGACGGCAGATGCCCTCACACCCGGGTTCACAGGCACTGAATGTCTTTACCGTCGCCTCACCCATCGCCTCGCATATCCCCCCGGCTGTGGGCACGGCCATCAGCATGAAAATTCGCAATACCGGTCAGGTGGTAGTGACCAGCTTTGGTGACGGCGCCACCTCCGAAGGAGATTTTCATGCCGGCATAAATTTTGCCGGCGCCCAGGGCGCACCCATTGTGTTTGTCTGCGAAAACAATCGTTATGCGATCAGCGTGGACTATCACAAACAAACCGCCGCCGAAAACATTGCGGCCAAAGCCAGCGCCTACGGTATGCCCGGCTATCTGGTCGATGGCATGGATGTGCTGGCCTGCTATTACGTAATGCAGGAGGCCGTCGAACGTACCCGCAAAGGACTGGGGCCGGTACTGGTGGAAACGCAAGTCTACCGCTTTGGCCCCCACTCCAGCGCCGATGACGACTCACGTTATCGCCCCACCGAAGAGGTCAAGGCCTGGAAACAGCGCGATCCGCTTATGCGCATGCAGCGCTTTTTGGAAAAGCGAGGCCTGTGGACCAAAGCCTGGGGTGACAGTCTGCGCAACGAAATAAACGAGGCCTTTTCTGTAGCGATAAAAGAGGCCGAGGCCGCTGGCGCCATACCTGCTGAGTGGATGTTTGAAGATGTTTTTAAGGATATGCCCCGACATTTAAAGCAACAACTGGAGCGCTGGCGGAGTGAGCTTAGCGGCTAGGCAAAAGTATCGAGGCCGTCCCCAATTGTGTTTATTGGCATCATCCAGTGACAGCCCTGAAACGTCACACAATTTGTGGCGAACCGCCAAATATCAGGCCAAAGGCAGTACTGGAAGACAATGCTAAAAGCAGTGCAGAGCAAGTTACATAACTACCGTAATTGCTAGTCCAGTTCATGCAAGTTCGTGCAAATGAGAGCAAGTAAAGAAGTGCGGACTTTGATGAAGAAACCTTCGTTAGTACGCGCCCGCAAGCGCTGAACACCCATGCTTTCAAGCTGAGAGTTCACCGTTTCAATACCTTTACGGTAGCGCTGCAATCCAAAAACCTCAACAAGTGTATTTTGCTCTT
>JASBUK010000043.1 GCA_030147925.1 Trueperaceae bacterium | reverse complement strand
TTCAATAACACTTTAAGACAACGTTGTTCGCGCTTAGTCAGGAAAACACTCTCTTTCTCCAAAAAACTCCAAAACCATATTGGTGCTATCTGGTTCTTCATCCACCACTACAATCAATCATTACCTTTATAGGTCTACCCGTCCTGAAATATATTGACAGCTAACAATAACTCAGGCTATGAAGCTGTACGAGATAGGCGCTTGGTGCTAGCGTAAACTAAGAACATGGAAGGCCTTCTTATTGCTGAACAGCTCGAGCTGCTAAAGCCGCTATTGCCAAGCAAACGTTTGAGCTGGCGTTTTTTAGACGCTCACACCTTTGTCTTGCCTCTTACAAAAGGGGCCATCTGGCTTTATAGCAAACCGCCTCAGCCCCGTTTGGCGTATAAACCTGATATGCCTGCGCCCGGGAGTACCTTTAGTGGTTTCCAGGATTTGTTAGTTGCCAAGGCCGCCGGGGATTTGCTCGCCGTCGAACAGTTAAAGCTTGACAGGGTGCTGAAGCTGCATTTTGCGCCAGCAGAGGGTTTTGTTAGCACTCCGGCAGTGACGTTAATTGCCGAGCTTACCGGACGTAACTGCAACCTCATCCTTACTGACAGTGCGGACATGATCTTGGGTCTGGCCCGCGAAGTGGCTAAAGATATAAATCGTTTTCGCCAATTACGGTCCGGTTTGCGCTATCTGCCGCCACCGCCCTATCAGAAACTTGACCCGCGTCAAGCAAGTGACGAGGAACTTAGCCAGGTCTTGCTTGGCCGCAAGCTAAAAGAGCTTAGCAAGCTGATTGACGGTTTTGGGCTCGAGCTCAGCAAAACTCTGGCAATTACCGCCGGACTGCCACTGAACAAAGCATTGATCGAGGAGGAAGTAAACGACCTTCTGCCGCTATTGCGCCAGGTTAGCGCACAGCCCAGCCGGATGATGCAAGACGCTTTATCGTTAGCTGATATTGAAGTCTTGCGCAAAAGCACGGCAAAGCAAGAACGACTGCAACGTTTGACGACAGCATTAAAATCCCGGCAGCGGGTCTTGCAAAAACGCCTTGAGGACATTGACAAAGCCCGGCAGGCCGCAGCCGAGGCCGGGGAGTTGCGTCATAAAGCCAATGTACTCATGGCCTATGGGCAGCAGCTAAAACCCAAGACCCGCGAGGTGATGCTAAGCGATTTTGAGGGCCGACCTCTCAAGCTAAAGCTCGATCCGAGACTTGATGCCATTGGCAATGCCCAGCAGCTTTATGAACGAGCTAAAAAGCGTGAGCACCGCAAAATTCAGGCCGAATCCCGTGAGGCTGAGCTACTAACAGAACTAAAGCAAATCGGCAAGCAAATTGAAACGCTTGCCGAGCTTGAGTCGGCGGAAATTGACAAACTAAGCGAACAATACTTAGTAAAACCAAAGGGCCAATTTCGGGCCGAGCTAGGGATACGCTACACCAGCCCTCAGGGCTACACCGTGCTGGTGGGGCGAAACGCCAAGGAAAATGACATCATCACCTTTAAATTAGCCAAAAGTCGAGATATGTGGCTGCATGCCCAGGGCTATCCCGGGTCACATGTCGTCATCCAGGCCCAAGGCAAAGAGCTGCCTTTTGAAACCGTCCTTTTTGCCGCGCAATTAGCGGCGGCTTATTCAAAAGCGGGCCAGTCGGACAATGTGCCAGTGGACTATGCCTTGCGCAAAAATGTCTGGAAGGTAAAGGGGGCGCCACCGGGGGCGGTGAACATCAGCCAGCAAAAAACCGTCTACGTTATGCCGAGCCGCCGACCGTCTGATGCCGAAAAAGTAAAAAGTAAGTAGAAGGTGGTTAGTGGGAGGTAGAAACTAAGAAGACAGTAATAAAGTGAAAAGTAAAAAGAGGAAAGTAGTTAGTAGGAGGTAGAAATCAGGGATTTTCCAGAGGTGGCATTCAGGCAACGGAAATTTGTCATTTGTTAAGCGCTAATCAAAAAGAATTCAATGGAGAGTTTTCTGGAAATGGTATTCCTACTTACCACTCACCACCTACCACAAACTACCGACTACCAACCACCTACCACTCACCACTAATCAAAGGGCACGGTGTTGGCCGCCGGAAAAAACAGGTTTTGCTTATTTACCTTAAAATCGGCGATAAGGCCTTGGGTTGCCGGGCTGGTCAAGTAGGCAATAAAGGCCATAGCCCCAAAGTAATTGCTTTCTGGATACTGTGTTGGGTTTACCGCCATTACGTGATAGGGGTTAAATAGACTGTCGTCACCTGCAAACAGAATTTCAAGCTCGAGCTTATCCTGAGCCGCTAAAAAAGTGCCACGGTCGCTAAGCGTATAGCTGCGTTGCTCGCTGGCCATAACCAGCGCTGCTTCCATGCCCTGACCGATTTCCTGGTAGCGGGGCCAGTCCGGGGTGATTTGGCTACTCTCCCAGAGTTCGAGCTCCTTTTTATGGGTGCCGGAATCATCGCCACGAGAAATAAAGCTTGCTCCAGCAGCAGCCAGGCGTCTAAAGGCATCGTCGACGCTCTCGGCGTTTCTTATATTGGCCGGATCATTACCAGGACCGACAATAATAAAGTCGTTGTACATCACATAGCGCCGGTTAACGGCATAACCGGCATTGACCAGCTCTATTTCCGCCTCGGGAGCATGTACTAAGAGCACGTCGGCGTCACCGTTGCGACCCAGTGCCAAGGCCGCACCACTGCCTACAGCAACAACATCAACCTGAATGCCAAAGGCAGCCTCGAACGGTGGGATTAAGACCTCAAGCAGGCCGGAATTTTCGGTGCTGGTGGTAGTAGCCAGAATCAGGCGCTGCGGATTTTGCCCAAAGCTAAGGCCTAAGAAGACGAATAAGACAATACTGATAATTTGGCGCATAATATCCTCTCGCTGGCTAAGGCAATTTTTCCCACAAACTACCAACCACCTATCACTAACACAATTGTAACGGCCTGAGTAGCCTGGAGTGCCCAGCTTATGAGAGCCCTGGCGTTAGACTGGCCCATGGCGGTCACCACTGCAAGACGTTTGCTTCTTAGCGGCACAGCCCTCTCCACCTTCTTAACTATTGTCCACGCCACCAATGACGCTTTTACCAGCATGCTTTCGGCACTTTTGCCGACTTTGCAACTGCGTTTTTCTCTAACTGAAACAACTTTGGCGCTTTTAGTCGCCACCTTATCTTTTAGCTCCTCGGTGACGCAGCCGCTTTTCGGCGCTTTGTCAGACCGTTTGGGCAGGCGTTTGGTGGCGTCTTTAGGTGTGGTGATGAGTTCGTCTTTGCTCAGCCTGATTGGCATCGTACCCAGCATTTATATACTTTTTGGCATACTCTTTTTAGGCGGTCTGGGTTCAGCAGCTTTTCACCCCTCCGGCACCAGCATGGCTCGAGCCGCCGGTCAAAAAAATAAGGGTCTGGTGGTGGGTATTTTTAGTGCCGGGGGTACGCTGGGTCTGGCCTTGGGGCCGGTCATAATCCTTTATGTGATTGCCAATTTCGGCCTGGGTTTCACGCCCTGGTTGATGATTCCTGGGGTGATGCTGGGAACGCTGATGTATTTTGTAGTGCCACAGCAAGAACGGGCCCCGGCGCACAGTCGTCCAAAACTTTTTGACTTAGAGCTTTTTGCCGGGCCGGTTGGGGCTTTGTGTGTGGCCGGCATTTTGCGTAGCCTATCTTTTGTTACCTTTGTCAATGCCATTCCGCTGTGGTTGGTCACCACCCAGGGGATAGCGCGTGATGGTACCGTCATTGGCTGGACGCTGGCCACCTTTAGTTTTTCGGCAGGTGTTGGTGGCATTTTGGCCGGAGCCTTAGTACCGCGCTTGGGTCGTCGCGCGATCATTTTTGGTTCTATGCTGCTGGCTATCCCCATACTGTTCATAGTGTTTTTGCTGCCACCAAGCTCGCCGCTGTTTTTTCTTGCGGTGGCTTTATCGGGTGCTTTAACCAACGCTTCCGTGCCGCTACTGATCGTTACGGCTCAGGATTTGGCGCCACATGCGATGGCCACAGCCACCGGAATGCTGATGGGCTTTACCTGGGGAACAGCAGGCGTTCTGTATATCTTAATTGGACGTTTGCAGGAGATGATTGGGCTTGGCGCGGCCATGGGCTTAAGCTACTTGTTTTTGCTTCCGGCGGCGCTAGTGGCGTTTTATGTGCTCAGCCGCAACCGGGGCAGTCTGATGGATTAGCTGCGCAAGCTGCCTAGTTTTTGCGCCCCTTTGCGCTAGCTCGTACTGGCAGTTCACAAAAAGCTCAAATTCGAGGATGTCGGCCCGATTTTCCCTTATTAACTCCGCGCAGTCAGCCGCCAAGGTTTCAAGTTGTGGGGAGCTTACCTGTCTTAAATCGATCATGCCTTAGTTTGCCAGCAGGGGTCTGAACAAAGCCTGAACACTTTGGTATGACAAGAAAAAAGAGCAGCCTTTTAGCTGCTCCTAATAAAGGTTGCTAAACGCTTTAAGCTTTGTTGGCCGAGCCAAAGACCTCGATGCGCTCTTTGACGATGCGCTTCATTTCTTCGCGGGCCGGGCCGAGGATTTTGCGCGGGTCGAACTGTTTGGGGTCGTTCATCAGCACTTCGCGCACACGCATGGTCAGCGCCAAACGCAAATCGGTATCGGTGTTGATTTTGGCGATACCTTCGGTGACAGCTTTTCTGACATCGTCTTCGTGAATACCCGTAGCGTCTTTAAGCTGGCCACCCGCGGCATTCAGTCGCGCCACTACGTCCTGTGGTACGCCGCTGGCGCCGTGCATCACCAGGGGGTTGGGAACGCGGTTGGCAATTTCAACGATGCGCTGGTGGTCGATATAGGGACGGCCCTTACCTTTGTTGGCGCCGTGTGAAGTGCCAATTGCAATGGCGAGATAATCCGTGCCGGTGGCTGCCATGAAGCGCTCGGCTTCTTCGGGTTTGGTCAAGGCGACTTCGTCTTCGGTAACCACGACGTGTTCTTCTACGCCACCAAGACGACCAATTTCTGCTTCAACCGTGACGCCGACGGCGTGGGCGGCTTTGACCACGCGTTTTGTCTCGCGGATATTCGTTTCTTCATCTTCATGTGATTTGTCAATCATGACCGAGGTGAAGCCGTAACGAATGGTCTGTAAGCAGGATTCGAAGCTCGAGCCGTGGTCAAGGTGAACGGCGACCGGTACGGTGGCGCTTTTGCTCATGTCAATAACCATGTTTACCAGGTCCTTGCCACCGTATTTGAGACCACCCTCAGAGAGGGCCACGATTACGGGGCTGCGGCTTTCCTCGGCGGCTTCTAAGATGGCCTGGGTGATTTCCATATTGTTGGTGTTGAAGGCTCCAACGCCGTATTTTCCGACGCGGGCGGCGGATAAGATTTCCATTCCTGTAACTAATGACATAGCCAAGAGTATATCGCATTAAGCTAAGCTGATGACACGGGACAGATGTCTCGTTTTGCCTCAGGTATTGGTCTGGGCTAAGAACAGCTTGCAAAAGCTCAGCAGCGCCTCATTGGCGGCGCGAACCGCCAGGGGAATATTCCAGGCCTGCTTGTTGCGTTCACCGACGATATTGCTAACAGCGCGCAATTCGGCAAATGGCGTATCCAGAGCCAGGCAAACCTGGGCGGCTGCCGCACCCTCCATTGACTCTATGCTCAGATCAAAGCGCTGTTGCAAGGCTTGTGCGTCGGCAAAATTGCCAGTGACGGTTTCCGAACTGCCAAAGGTGCAGATAGTGGCGCCGGTGACGCGGGCTAGAGCCTTGCTTAGCGAAGCGTCGGTAGGGAAGACGTTGTGATAAGTCTGCTTCTTTTTAAGCAGCGGAAAGCCCAACTGGGCCATATCCTGCCAATTCTCGGTTTTAAGGCCGGTATCTATATGAATTTCGCGTTTGGCTACCGCCAGCATTCCTACGCTCAGAAACGAACCGATATAAGCTCCACCGATGCCAAATTGAATGACCGCCCTGGGTTGCAATTTGGCAATAGCCAGGGCTAAGCCCGCCGCAGTGTTGACTTTGGCTACACCCAAATGAGCCAGATACACAGGGCCGACTCGTGACAGCCTCCCCCGATAAAGCTCGCCCAAGGGGAAGTCAAGTTCTGTTAAGTTCTCCAACTCATCTTTTAGAGGCGCCGCTTCTAGAGCCGTGGCCGTTATTAGTAGTAAGGGTGCAGACATTAGCAAAAAGAGTAAAAAAGAGAGTTTAGGTTTGTAAAAACAATTTAGCCTATGTTTAGGAGCTTCACCTGCTAAACCGGTAACTCAAGCGGCTTGTGGTAAGTCGAGCAGAGCTTTGACATAAGCCGCCGCGTCATAAGGCTGTAAATCTTCGGCGCTTTCGCCTACACCGATAAACTTAATGGGTAAACCCAGTTCACGAACGATAGGCAGCAAGATGCCGCCTTTGGCGGTGCCGTCTAACTTGGTGACTATGACTCCGGTTAGACCTACGGCTTCGTGGAACTTGCGGGCTTGCTCGAGCCCGTTTTGGCCGGTTACGGCATCCAAGACCAACCAGATTTCTTTGGGTTCGCCCTCATCGGCCTTGCCAATAACCCTTTTGACCTTCTTGAGTTCTTCCATCAGATTGTGTTTGGTATGCAGTCTGCCGGCGGTGTCAACAAAGAGCAGGTCATGACCTCGCGCCTTTCTGGCCTGAGCGGCATCAAAGGCTACCGCGCCGGGATCACCGCCATCCGGGCCACTGATGGTGGGAATGTTTAAGCGTTCACCCCAGAGCTCGAGCTGTGCGGTGGCAGCCGCCCGGAAGGTGTCGCCTGCTGCAAACATGACCTTTTTGCCATAGCCCGTGTAGTATTGGCCGAGTTTGGCAATGGTGGTGGTTTTGCCCACGCCGTTGACCCCCACCACCATGACCACCTTGCTATTGACTTCGACCATGTTGCGGGTCACATCCAGTTCAAAACCCACCCGGCGGAGTTTTTGCCGCATGCGGTCGGGCTCGAGCTGGTCTAGTAGCGCTTGCTCGAGCGAACCTAGAAAGCTGGTGCCACGCTCACGTTCCTTTTGGGTTTCCGCGACGACCTCGGCAGCTATTTTAGCCCCGACATCAGCACCGATAAGCGCAAACTCCAGATCATCCCAAGCCATTTCCCAGGATTTGCCCAGATCACGAATATCGGTTGTCAAAACATCACGGGTTTTGCTCAAACCCTGTCTTAAACGATCAAACCAGGCCATTAACTCACTGCTCCGGTCTTGACCGCTTCTGGTTTTTGCGGTTTGTCGTCCGGTAGTCCGGCGGTGATATACGACAGTGCCCGGCCAATACGCTTTAGGACGCGCTGTTTGCCCAGCACGCTGATAAGCTCGGTCATGCTCGGGGAATTGCTGACGCCGGTTAAGGCTGCACGCAGCGGTTGTAAGACCTTGCCCATGCCCACGCTTTGCGACTGGACATAGTCATGAATCAGGTCGTCGATGCTGTCTTCGTCATAGGACTCGAGCAAGGCAAATTCCCGCTCTAAGTCTTCTAAATACTTTTGTCCGGCGGCCAGCTTTTTCTTGGCCTGCTCGTCATAGCTAAAGTCCTCGTGGAAGAAATAAGCACCGTGAGGGACGAATTCCGTTAGTGTCTCGGCGCGGCTTTTTAAGATGTCGAGAATATCCAGCAAGTAATCTTCATCATCCCAGTCGTAACCGGCAGCCTCTAAAAAGGGCTTCACCCGCTCGGCCAAATCTTCTAAACTCAAGATGTCGCGCAGGTATCTGGCATTAAAAAAGCGCAGTTTCTTTAAGTCGAATACCGGCCCGCCCAAAGAGATACGTTCAATGCTGAACTCTTTTATCATGTCTTTGAGGCCAAAAAACTCTCGGCCATCAGGCATACTCCAGCCCATATTGCCCAGAAAGTTAATCAAGGCTTCGGGCAATATGCCCTGATCACGATAAGAATCGACGCTGGTATCTAATTTGCGCTTGCTGATTTTGCTCTTATTGGCGTCAGGGTTGCGCAGTAGCGGCATATGGATGAATTTGGGTTCGTCCCAGCCAAAGGCCCGGTAGAGCAAAACGTGAATGGGTGTGCTGGTGATCCACTCTTCCGCCCTTAACACGTGGGTTACACCCATCAAATGATCGTCAATGACGTTGGCCAAGTGATAAGTCGGATAGCCATCGCTTTTTAGCATTATGCCGTCGCGGATATCACTATTTTTAAAGCGAATCTGGCCACGCAATTCGTCTCTGAAAACAGTTTCACCTTCGCTGGGTGCTTTAAGGCGCAAGACATAGGGCTCTTTACCCGCCGCCATGCATGCGCCGGCCTCTTCTTTGCTTAAATTGCGGCAGAAGCCGTCATAACCGAGGGGTTGCTTGCGGCGTTTTTGCTCTTCGCGTAGTTTGAGCAAGCGTTCTTCGCTGCAAAAGCAAGGATAGAGATGCCCGGACTCGACTAAGTCAAGAGCGTGCTTTTTATATATTTCAAGCCGTTCGCTCTGTTGATAGGGCCCATTGGGGCCACCAATTTCTGGGCTTTCATCAGGATTTAGGCCCAGCCAGTGCATCATCTTAAAGATGCGCATTTCTGAGTCGGCATTGTAGCGTTCCCGGTCGGTGTCTTCGATGCGTAAAATGAATTTGCCGCCATGCTTTTTGGCAAAGACATAGTTAAAAAGCCCAATATAAGCAGTACCAACGTGTGGGTCGCCGGTAGGTGAGGGTGCAATACGAGTTACAACGGACATGGAGAAACCTCCCAATAGTCACATTTTATACCCTTTTTATGCTTTTGACTCGGCTTGCCGCATCAAAAAATGCCGAGTAGAGCTAAGCAGTAGCCCCGGGTATAGGCTTTAGCTTAAGTTAAAAAAACACGCAGCAAAGTGATTGTTGCTATGAACCAGAGATAAGGGGCGAACCAGCGAAACTGACCACGACGCAAGATGGCAAAGAGCCATAAAAGCGCAATATAGCCGGTGATAAAAGACGCTACGGTCATGCCGATAAGCGGGGCGAGCTTAAGCTCCGCTTCTCTAAATTCGCCAATGCCTAAAAACGCAACGCCTGTAGAGACAACCAGATACATCAAAAAGGAAAAACGTGGGGCCAAATCTGCCGAGCTACCTCGCCACAGCATAGTGGCAATGGTGATGCCGGAGCGGGAAATGCCGGGAATCACCGCCAGGCCCTGAGCGATGCCGCCGATGATGGCGTCAACTTTGCTGAGTTTGCGGGCCGTGTCTTTAGGGCCCTGTTTGGGTGTAAACCAGAGGACAAAGCCGGTGACGATAAGTGCCAGAGAAACGGGTAGCGGCGCATTGAGACCTTCAAATACCGACCTTAGACCCAGCCCGATAAGCGCGGTGGGTATAGAGCCGAGCATAACCAAAACAGCCAAAGCCCAACCTTCTTGTCGCCGTGCCTGCGCTGAACGAAGACCGGCGAAAAAACCGCTGAGCGCTCGCCACACGTCCTGGCGCAGTGCCACCAATACGGCCAGCAAAGTGCCGGTGTTAGTAGCGATATCAACATACAGAGGGAGTGAGTCACCCCAGCCCAGATAATAATTGGCCAGCACCAAATGCCCCGAGCTTGACACTGGTAGAAACTCGGTCAGTCCCTGGACGATACCTAAAATAATTGCTTGAGATAAAGGCATAATTAGTAAAAAGTGAAAAGTAAAAGGTAAAAATGGAAAGTAAAAAGGTTGAAAGTCTTCAAACCTTCAACCTCTATTAAATGGCTAAATTAAAAGCTTAGCGCTTGCTGTACTGTGGTGCGCGACGGGCCTTGTGCAGACCGTATTTCTTGCGCTCGACTTCGCGGGCGTCACGTGTTAGGTAGCCGCCCTCTTTGAGTTTGTCGCGGAAGTCAGGGTTGACGCCTAAAAGCGCTCTGGCGACGCCAAGCTTAATGGCGTCGGCCTGACCGCTTGGGCCACCGCCTTTAACGGTGATGAGTGCGTCATAACGACCGGCTGTACCCGTGACTTTTAAAGGCTCGAGCGCCTGCACGCCAACCAATATCCCCCGGAAGTAATCCTGGAAATCTTTGCCGTTGACCATGATGCGGCCACTGCCCGGGCGTAAAAAGACGCGCGCGACGGCTGCCTTGCGCCTACCTGTACCGTAATACTGTTCCATGGTTTCTCCTAGAGCTCGAGCTCTTTAGGCTGTTGCGCTGCGTGGGGGTGGCTGTCTCCGGCATAAACTTTGAGACGGCGGATCATTTTGCGCCCCAGCCGATTTTTGGGCAACATACCCCAGACTGCACGCCTGATGATGCGCTCGGGATGCTTTGCCAGCATGACTTTGGCGGGAATTTCTTTTAAACCGCCTTGATAGCCGCTGTAGCGGGTATAGATTTTTTGCTCGAGCTTATTACCCGAGAAAAACACCTTATCGGCGTTGACAACGACCACGAAGTCGCCACCGAGCTGGTTGGGGGTGTAGTCAATTTTGTGTTTGCCGCGTAATAGCTGCGCAATTTGAGTGGCTAGTCGCCCGACCGTTTGGCCCTGTGCATCGACCAACAACCAATCGTTTTGGGCTGCTTTTGGAAAGTACGTTTTCACGTTTCACGTCCTCTAATTTTTACAACTCAGCGCGTACTGACCGGGATGATCGGGGCCAGCCAGTCGCGAGGCCAACGAGCAGTTTAGCATAAGCATTTGATTTCGTAAAGCAAAGATTTGGCCGATTTTTTTGTGCTTTTAAGGTGACTGTCAGGCAGTTTTCTTAACTGTTTATTTGCAAAGGTACAAGTCCTAGATTAAATATTGACTCCCCTAACCACTTTTTACTTTCCTCTTTCCACTTTTTACTGTCCTTATTACTTTCGCCTCTCGCCACACTTTAAGATTTAGCCGCACTTAGCAAATTAAGCGCAAAGCGTACAACCTGTTAAGATTAAGCCACAGCAAGGAGGCTCTTAATGACGCGGATATTGCGTGGCTTGGCGTGGTTGTTGATTATCTTGCTTGTTGCATTAGCAGCGGTGTTTTTCTGGCTGCGGATGTCGCTGCCCAAGATAAATGGTGAATTAACTCTTTCGGGTTTAAGTGCCCCGGTAGAGATTATTCGTGACCGCTATGGTGTTCCCCATATCTATGCGGCCTCAGCCGAGGACGCTTACTTCGCACTTGGTTTTGTACATGCCCAGGACAGGCTGTGGCAAATGGAATTTCAGCGACGGGTGGGGGCGGGCCGCTTAGCGGAGCTTGTTGGCGAGGCCGCTTTGCCAACCGATAAATTTTTGCGCACTCTCAGCGTTTACTATTACGCCGAAAAAACGGTGGCAAACTTAAACCCGCAAGCGCGAGGCGTACTGGAAGCTTACAGCGCAGGGATCAACAGTTTTCTGGAAAACCGCCGTGGTCCGCTGCCGCCGGAGTTTCAAATTCCGCCCATCCGCGGCTATCAACCCGAACCCTGGACACTAGCGGATTCGCTGGTATGGATCAAGATGATGGCCTGGGATTTGGGCGGTAACTGGGAAGATGAAATTTTGCGGGCGCGCCTAAGTACCAGACTTAGCGACGCCCAACTTGCCGACCTCTGGCCGCCCTATCCGGGAGATGCGCCGGTGACGCTGCCAGACTTTCGGGCGCTTTATAAGCAGCTTCCTTTAGATGGGCTTTGGGCGGAGTCCTATAGATCACTGCCACCCGGCTCCGGTTCAAATGAATGGGTGGTAAGTGGGGAGCAGAGTATTACCGGAGCGCCGCTTTTGGCCAACGACCCCCACTTGGGTTTAAGCGCGCCTTCGCTCTGGTATTTTGCCCACTTAAATGCACCCGGCCTTGATGTCATTGGGGCAACCTTTCCCGGTGTGCCCCTTGTGGTGTTGGGCCGTAACGACCGCATTGCCTGGGGCTTTACCAATACGGGCCCGGATGTGCAAGACATGTTTATCGAGCGCATAAACCCGGAGAATCCCGGGCAATATTTAACGCCTACTGGCTATGAAGACTTTGCCGTGCGCAAAGAGATTATCAAGGTAAAAGGCCAGGATGATGTGCTTATTGATGTGCGTGAAAGCCGTCATGGTCCTGTCATTTCCGATGTGAGTCAGTCCGCGGCTTCGGTGGCGCAAGCGCAAGGTTCTGACTACGTCTTAGCCTTTAGCTGGACGACCCTGCGGGATGACGACATGACCTTGCAAGCCGGGCTAAAGTTAAACAGGGCTAAGAACTGGGATGATTTTGTTGAGGCTCTACGTGACTTTAACTCACCCCAGCAAAACATGGTTTATGCTGATGTCGAGGGAAACATTGGCTATTACGCACCGGCCAGGGTGCCGATTCGAGCCGCCGGGAATGGCTATGTTCCGGTGCCGGGCTGGACCGGCGAATACGACTGGACGGGTTTTATTCCCTTTGAGCAGTTGCCGCAGAGCTTTAATCCGGCATCGGGGCAGATTGTCAATGCCAATAACAAGGTTGTTAGCGACGATTATCCATACTTTATTACCTCGGAATGGACCGAGCCTTACCGGGTTGAGCGTATTAGCGAACTCTTAGCGCAGCTTCCTAAAAACTCCCTGGAGAGTTTTGCGCGTATTCAGACGGATCAGTATTCAGGTGTGGCCCAAGAGTTTTTGCCTTATTTGCTTGCCACCGAAGCCACTAATGAACAGGGGAGAAAAGCACAGGCACTGCTGCTTAACTGGGACGGAAGCATGTCTGCAGACCGGGCCGAGCCGCTAATTTTTGCCGCCTGGTATCGGGAATTAACCCGCGCAATTTATGCCGATGAACTGGGGCCGCTCTTTGAGGATTACTGGGATTTTAGGCCGCTGGCACTGGGTAAGGTGCTGCGTGAACAGCGTGCCTGGTGTGATGACAGTCGCACGTCGCCTGTTGAGAGCTGTGAATTTCAGTCTGCCAGAGCGCTTCAGCAGGCGCTGGCCTATCTAAACGAAAACTATGGCACGGATATGAGCAACTGGCAGTGGGGTGAGGCCCATCCTGCTGTTTTTGACCACAACATCTTTAGTGCTACGCCACTGTCACGCTTTTTCGATATAAGACTGGCTAACGGTGGTGACGCTTTTTCAGTTAATGCCGCACGCTTTGCTATGGATGATGAAGCGCAGCCCTTTGCTCAAAACTGGGGGCCGGCTTATCGGGCGCTTTATGACTTGAGCGACTTAAACCGCTCGCGTTTTATCCAAAACACTGGCCAGTCGGGTAATCCCTTATCCCCGCGCTATCGGGATTTTGCTGAGCTGTGGCGTGATGGCGCTTACATCCCTATGACTACTGACCGCAGCGAAATTGAACAGGGTGCGATGGGTCGGCTATTTCTGCGTCCGCCAAATTAATCTATTCCGGAGGTGGATAGAGTTTGCCGCGTTGCGTGGCAATAAAGCGGTGACGCAAATTCAAGCTGTCAAGCAAGTGATTGACGGCTTGCTCGAGCGATACCAAATCTCCACCAAGCTCTAAATACCAGCCCGGTTTACCCAGTGGCCGGTAACGTTTTTCGTCCGGGGGGCTTTGCGGGGGCCGAATAAGATCATCCGCCGGCACGGCGTCTTCCCGACCATATTGCACGGCTAAGGCGGCAAGCACGTAGTAAAGACTCGAGCGCGAACTTATCCCTACCGGGGTGTTGTCAAAGCTGGCTTCAAGCTGTCCGCGCAGGTTTTTTACGGCCTCGGCGTGTCTTTGCACATCGGCCAAGGTGATATTGCTGAGCGGTGGGGCTGAACGCACGAAGCCAAGCTGCGTAGCCTTGACACTTTGTTCGATGGCTTTATGCACGTTGTCAAGGTTGATGCTAAGAGCTTCAGTGGATTTTAAGAGGTCGTGTTCTTGCAGCAAGGCAAGAAGTTCTTCGGGGCCGTTTTGCGCGTATTGGCGCACCGTATCCGCCCCAAGTTTGGCTATTAATTGCTCGAGCTTCTCAGCAATGACGTTGGCTCCTAAGAGCTGACGCACCCCGGCAATACGGTCCTGGATAGGTTCAAAGGCCTGTTTTGAAAAGAGCCTGTCTATCACTTCAGGGAAGGCCTTGTCGTAAATGCTCACGCTAAGAACCTCAGGAGTCTTTGAGCTAAAATCAATGATTTGCCAGTGGCTACCGCTGCTGCGCACACCCCAAAAAGGACTTTCGGGCAGGGTATCGCGGGCCGGAGAGCGCTCGAGCCCCTGGCCCACCGCCCAGATATCAATGACTATAAAACTGTCCTGCAGATTCAAACGGTAGCGCAAGTGATTACTGCTAGGCAGGCTTTCGTGCCGCAAGACCTGGGCATCCCAGATTTCGTGTCCGCTGGAGAGTAACAGGGGTAGTAACGCGGCCTGGGCTGTGCTAAGGGCATCGAGTTTTGGCTGGACGACCAGATATCGCTGGATGGCCTGGGTGGTGGCCAGTAGTTTTGGGCTGGCAGCGGGTTGGCTTAGGTTGACAGCGTCGTTGTTTTCTGCGTTGGGCATGATGTTTATAATCTCCTCGGCGCAAGCTACATCAAAAGGATACAGCAGCAATGCGTTATGCTTTGTGGAAGATGTATCTTCGATTAGACCCCTGGGCGACCGAATACAACACCGCCTATCATGCCGAGGACGTAAGTAACGAGGCAAAGGCCAATGTCGATGCTTATTTTGAGCGTGCCGCCGCTGATTGGCAGGCTATCAAACCGCAAACGCCCAATTCAAACTGGAACGAGCTAATTTTTTTAGACGGCAGCCGCCGCGTCGAAGCCCGCGTGCTCTTAGAAGACGATAAGAGACAGGCGGCCTTTGGTGCTTTGGGCAGCTATGGCGTGGGCGCCGTGAGTTGCTGCCCTGAGCGGTCACGTCCGGCCAGAGTATTGATGGCTGATAATTTGCTGGTCACCGAGCGTATCTGCGCTTTGGGTTCAGGACAACAGCTTGATAACTTTAGTGTCAAGACACAGTTGGCTTCGCAACTCGGGGAGTTTCACTACCGGGTTATTTCTACGGCGGAACGCGATGCCGAAGCGGTCGTGCGCAGATTGCAAACGGAAATGCGCGAAGCCGAAAAGCACTTAGCCTCACGCCTGCTAAACCTTTATCCTGAAGCGCTGATTATCTGTGACGGCCCCAGGCCCTATCTAGGCAGTGAAGTCAATGTGATCGGCTACGTAAAAACTATTCACGAACCCCGCTTAGGACAGCGAGAACTCGATGTGGTGCGTCGGCTTAACCAGGGTGAGCGTTCACCTATATATTTGGTCAAAAACAGCAAGAAAGAGCAGCAATACTTTGAATGGTTCTTTCGGTTACGCGATCCTAATCCCTGGCTTTACAGCTTGGCCGGCATGGTGCGTTTGCAGGCTTATGCCGGGTCAGAACCCGAGTCACGCTTAAAAGAAGTGCAGCAGTTAGCAGACTGGCTTGCCGGACAATTACCCCGTTTCGCCAGTCGACAACACCAGGACCCACGCGCCCCACAACAACTCTTGCCCATTCGGGCACTGGAGGCGGAATTGAGCCGACGCATGGGGCATCCGCAGATTGTTCGCAGGCGCTTGACGCAATTTTTATCCGAACAAGGGGGATAGAGTGTGATGGATTTGCAGGACAAACAGGTAGGCATGGTACTGGGCAGCGAGGACGCTACACCGCTGCAGTTTTGGTTTGCCGTCGCCGAGGGCATCAAGATTCAGCTTGACGACATCGTGACCGTTGAGGTGCCCGACCCTGCCGATAATAGCCTCGCCGTTAAGTTTTATGGTGTGGTGGACGAAGTGCGTCGCCGCTATGAAGGCATTCAGTTTGACGGCGACACCCAACTGGTAGTTGAAGGACTCATGCCTGCTAATACGACCTATGCCGCGCACATTTTGGTCACGCGTGTCGAACCCGAGGACTTTATTCCACCCGGGCCGGGCGATCTGGTTTACTTAGCAGCCGGAGAAAACCTGGAAAAGGCTCTTTATCTTGACAATATGGAAGCGCCTTTACCCGCCGGAGTTTTGCGTAATGGGGAGGCGGGCTATATCAACTTTGATTTTGTCAGCGGCCAAAAGGGTGCACACATCAATATCTCGGGTATTTCCGGGATTGCCACCAAAACCAGCTACGCACTCTTTTTGCTTTACAGCCTTTTTAGAGCCAAACACCTAAGAACAGGCAAAACGCTGCTTAACTATCCCCAGGTCACCAAGGCGCTGATTTTTAACGTCAAGGGTGAAGACCTGCTTTTTCTGGACAAGGCCAACCGGCGCTTTGCCGAAGAAGAAGGCCGCTGGCAAGAAAAACGCAAATTGGGCAAAAACCGCTTTGAAATCTGTGACTTGCCGGTAGGCCCCTTTGATAGCGTGGCCTTGCACGCACCGGCCCTGGATGGTCATAACTTAATGGCGGATGTTAAGAGCCGCGAAGGGGTTGACCCTTATCTCTGGACGCTGCACGAATTTGCCACGGAGCGCATGCTGCCCTTTGTGCTGACCGAGCGTGACGCCATGACCAACTTGGGTTTTTTGGTGAGCCATGTAGAGGAAAAGCTTGCCAAATTAGCTCAAAAGCAGCGTGGGCCGCATCTGGATGTTGAAGAAGATGACTTTGAGCTCGAGCCCGCAGCACAAGCTTTGTCAGAACGAATCGGCAAAGAAGAAGCTTTAGACCCCGAGTCCTTTTTGACGGCAACCGCCAAGCCCAGGTTAAAGACCTTTGATGATTTGGTGAGCTATCTCGAATACAAGCTCTTATTAAAAGACGCCGCCGAGGAAGACGGTAAATCCGGGGGAGACAAAGCCTGGACCGCTAATCAGGCCAAGGCTACCCGTGAGGCCTTTATTCGCCGTTTGCGTGGTGCAGCTAAGTATGTGCGGCGTTTAATCCGTGGTGACCTGCCTGCAAAGACCCTGGCCCGGGGGCGTTTAGACATCCTCAATTCTGAAAAACAAGTTCACGTAGTGGACATTCACCAACTTGCCCCCTTAGCGCAAATGTTTGTAGTCGGCGTATTGCTGCGCCGGGTTTTCAGCAACAAGGAAAATGGTATGTCGGGGCAAGTTTTTGTCGTTTTAGACGAACTCAATAAATATGCCCCCGCTGAGGGTGACAGCCCCATTAAGGACGTGCTTTTAGACATCGCCGAGCGTGGCCGCAGCATGGAGATTATTCTGATTGGGGCACAGCAGACCGCCAGCGAGGTAGAACGGCGAGTCGTGGGTAATGCGGCGATTCGCATTGTTGGGCGCTTGGACGCGGCTGAGGCCGAGCGCAGCGAGTACCGATTTATGCCCGGTAGTTTTCGCCTGCGCTCGACCATTTTGGCACCCGGCACCATGATCGTGCATCAGCCTGATGTACCCAGTCCGATGATGCTCAATTTCCCTTATCCCGCCTGGGCCACAAGACAATCCGAAGCCGACGAGACGGTGAGCGACGAAGAGGCGATGGATATTTTGAGTTGAGGGACACAAGCTAAAGAGAGTGAAGGGCGATAGTGTTTCTTAGGGGTTAGCTTTGCGCCAATCGTCAACAAGCGCAGCTATTGACAAGGCGGTGGCACTAAACAAAACGCGCTCTAAATGCGGTGCTACCTAGATGGTTTTGGCGCTAGGGATGGTGGGCACTCCCAGGTCGTCAAGTCGCATAGTTTTTTAGCCTTTGCGAAATGATTAAATGGGTGCACTTCGGCAGGATAACAAAGCCGTGTTTGATCGGCCCTAAGCCAATCTCAAGCCCTTGGGATAGGCATTTTTAATGATGCTTTTAGCGCGGCGACCCCAGCCAATAGGGAAACCTGCCACGGTGATGAGCAGCCAGCCATCCTCGCCTTTATCGTCAAGCGGATGTCCTTGCAAATACTGTTTTAGACGCGGGTCGTTTGGGGAGAGCTCGAGCGTTTTTTCTCGGTCAATCTCGTTTGCCTTTAGAGCTAAAGCCAGGCTGTGTGAGGGTATAAGCCGATCCTTTTTGATCGTTGCCAGCCACAATCCGGCACGCATGGTTCTAAGACCGGAAAGATGCGGAGTCTTAGGCAGGGCATAAAGCTGCTCGCCAAAGGTAGTGAGTTGGCGGCCTTGGGCGGGGTCGGCGCTAAGTGTCGTCTTTACTAAGCGTTGCCACAGAGTTTTTAGTTGCCCGCTTACAGGCTTAAAACCATTATTGCTTAGTTCCGGCCTTATATTTGCGTCGGGTTCGCCGCGGTGTTGCAACTTGGCAATAAAATGCCCTTCACCAGCGATAAGCTGAGGCCAGAGGCGAACGGTTTTGGTTAATGCGGGTTTTTGGACCCCAGCAGCCAACCAGTCGGGACGGCCTGGAGCAACGCCTGCTAAGTCTATGCTTTGCAAAACAAAGTCAGGGTGGCGGTCTAAAAATGCCGCAATGACCTGCTCGTTTTCTTCTGGGGCAAAGGTGCAGGTGCTGTATACCAGAACTCCTCCAGGCCGCAGCAGGGCCGCTGCCTCATCCAGCAGGCTATCCTGACGTTTGGCACAAGCCAGCACATTGTTTTCACTCCACATCTCTAGGGCGTCAGCCGACTTGCGAAACAGGCCCTCACCCGAACAGGGCGCATCTAGGAGCACGCGATCAAAGATAGCACCCCAGGCCCTTGCCAGCCGCCGGGGTTTTTCGTTAGTGATGACGGCTTTGCGCACCCCAAGGCGCTCTAAGTTTTGCGTCAGAGCTCTGGCTCGAGCTCTATTTACTTCGTTCGCCACGATTACGCTTTGATTATTCATAAGAGCGCTGAGATGCCCGGCCTTACCCCCGGGCGCCGCAGCCAAATCAAGCACCAATTCTCCAGCTTGTGGCGCCAATGCCTCGGCTACCGCCATAGCCGAAGGCTCCTGCAAATAGTAAAGCCCGACGGCGTGAAAAGGATGTTTACCGGCTTGAGCATCAGTGGACAATACAAACCCAGCAGGGCACCAGGGCACGGGCTTTAGTGGCCAAGGCGAGATTTCTGCAAATCGTTTGCTGCTTAGTTTGAGCGTATTGACCCGCAAGCCGGTCACCGGATTTGCCTGCAAGGCAGCAAATAAGGCCTCGGCCTCCGGGCCTAAGAGCTTGCGCATGCGCTCTACAAAAACTTGAGGTAGTGCAGCTGTTTCGCTCGTTTGCACCGCTGGAGTTTAACCTGTGACAAAACGGTTTACCAGGGGATGGAGTTTTCACTTTGCAAATGTCACCCCGACCAGTTAGGAGCTTATCAGGTCGGGTCCTTGTTAGAATTTAGCTGTGATACCTAAATTCTGTTTAAAAGCTGAATCTCTTCAGCTTTTTAATGCGAGTGGAACAAGTAGAATCAAACGGGTAGTGTTTACAGCGTTAGGGAATTAATCGGATTTGGTATGAATCAGGAGCTATCATGAAAATTCTCCACACTGCCGATTGGCATGCGGGGCGCTCGCTGCATGGCGTGAGCCGCACGCCGGAAATCCGTGAGGTCTTACAAGAGATAGCCTCATTAGCCATAGAGGAGCAGGTGGACCTCATTTTGGTAGCAGGGGACTTGTTTGACAATAAAAACCCGGGTGCCGAGGCGGAGCAGGCCGTCTATGAATTTTTTTTAAGTACCGGACAGGCCGGTATTCCTAGCGTTGTCATTGCTGGTAATCATGATTCGCCCAGCCGTCTTGATGCCGTGGGCGGAATCTTAAAACTGGCTAGCGTTTATGCTTTTGGTGAGGTGCGGGTAGCTGGTCGGGGAGGAACCTTTTCGCTAAAAATTGGCGAGGAAACGGCGCAGATTGCCGCCTTGCCCTTTATCAGCGAACGCCGCATTATCAAAGTGGCTGATTTGCTAGGCAGTAATCCGGGGCAGTGGCGTGAAAAGTATCAGCAGGGCATGCGCAGTCTGGTCAATAATTTAACGCAGCCCTTTGCCAGCGACACCGTTAATCTGTTATTGGCCCATACCACCATGAACGGTGCCACTCTGGCCAATTCGGAGTATCAGTTTCATTGCACCGAGGCCTACAGCTTAAGCCCGGATGTTTTTCCTGCCTCCTGTAATTATGTGGCGCTAGGGCATATTCACAAGCCACAGGCGATCCAGGGTTTTCCAGAACATGCCGCGCGTTATGCCGGTAGTATTTTGCAGCTTGATTTTGGCGAGCAGGCAGACAAAAAGCACGTCTATATCATTGAAGCAAAAGCCGGTAAGCCAAGCGAGTTGGTGAGTGAACATGTCATAAAAGCGGGCAAACGGCTAAAGCGGGTCAAACTGGATTTAGACGGGCTCGAGCGGCGCAACTCAGAGCTAGCAGAGTTTGACGGCTGGCTTAAGTTGACGCTGAAACTCGACCAGCCGTTGCCGGGCCTTAAAGACCGCATCAAGTCAGCCTTGCCCAATGTTTTGGCGGTCGAACTGGAGTTGCCCAGCCAGGAACAGCTTGTGCGACAAGGCGTTGATTTGCACCAGACAAGCCTGCTGGAGGCCTATGAACAATTTTATGAACATGAACGGGGGCAGGAATTACCTGCAGACTTACAACAGGCCTTTAAGGACTTGTTTGAAGCCCATCACGACGAGGGCAGCCAGGAGGCGGTATGACTCCGTTAAAGCTTCAACTTGGCGGCTTTGCTTGTTTTCGGGACGATACTGTAGTGAACTTCGAAGATTTAAGCCTTTTTGCCATAGAAGGCCCCACTGGTTCGGGTAAATCAACTTTGCTTGACGCCCTGACCTATGCGCTTTACGGTCAGACGGCCAGGCTGGGCAGCAAAAACTTGCTTGGTACGCTTATCAGCCCCGGGGCGGAGCAACTCTATGTCAGGTTTGAATTCAAAAATGAACGTGGTACTTTTAGGGCCACACGCGTTTCCGAACGCAGGGCTAACGGCAAACTCAGTAACAATGTGCGCGTCGAACAACTGGCTGCTGACGCCAAGTGGCGGCAATTGCCCGAAACCGAAAAAATCAAGGAGGCCGAGGCTGAAATTGTGCAACTGGTGGGCCTGGATTACGAGGGTTTTACCCGGGCGGTCATGCTGCCCCAGGGAGCTTTTGACGAATTTTTAAGGGGAGACGCTAAAAAACGCCGCGATTTGCTTTCGGGTCTGCTCAGTCTGGATCGGGTACGGCT
>JASBUK010000023.1 GCA_030147925.1 Trueperaceae bacterium | reverse complement strand
TGCGGCCTTGAGGCGCTTTTCGACGCTTGGCTAGACCTAGCTGCTCGACCATCTGTACAATCTCAGGGAGGGTTGGGATTTTGCGCACACATCATTTCAGCCCTCAACTTTCATTTAGTCAAATCTTTTCCGAATTGGGGTTAAATTTAGAGAAGGTCACCAAGTAGCTGATTACCCTGCTATCTTTTCTAAAAAACATCCCTGATTGGCATCACTCCCCTTAAAACCTCATGCTTGCTGATATTGCCAAGAAACACACCCCAAGTCTCAAGCTCACTTATAAGTCAATTATTCACCTAATTTAGTGCTTTAGCTATAGCAAAAACAAAAACCGCTACAAAGCGTAGCGGCCCTGATAAACGTTTTGCTGTACGGCTTTAGTTTTCCTGATAGCTCACAATCACCTTGCCGTTTTCAACAGCCGTATCATAAAGACGAATTTTCTTAACGGCGGGTAGGGTAGGCCTACCGGTCTCAAGGTCAAACTTAGCCCCGTGACGTCCACACTTAACTGCACCATCTAACAGCTCGCCATCGTGCAAGATGCCATTGTCGTGGGTGCAGCGGTCTTCTAAGGCATAAAAGCGGCCATCCTGAAAGATCAGCAAGACCTCGTGCCCGGCCACCTCAATAGGAGTCATGCTGTTGTCCTCGAAATCTTCAACCTTGCCTGCTTCAACACGTCCTGTGGTCATTGCAATGCTCCAAAAGAGTTTGTGGATAGTGGTAGGTGGTAAGTAGTAGGTAGTGGGTGAGAAGTGTAGCTACAACTTTTCTTTTACACCCGGCACGGCAAGTTTGGCTTGCACTACCCGCTCGACATATTCAGCGACTTTAGGCAGCGTCACGCGGCTGGTAACTTCGTGCAGGAAGCCTGTGACCAGTACGTGTTCGGCTACTTCGGGCCGCAGGCCACGACTCATCAGATAAAAACGCTGATCTTCGGGCACCGGACTAACAGTGCTGCCATGCGAGCAGCGCACGTCGTTGGCGGCGATCTCTAGCTGCGGGATGGAGACCGCTTCCGAGGCTTCATCCAGTAAGAAATTGCGGTTGGTCTGATAGGCGTCGGTCTTTTGCGCGCCTTCATCCACCACAATCACGCCCGAGTAAACCGCTTTGCTGCCGTCGCGCAGTGCACCCTTAAAGAGCAGGTCGGAAAAAGCGTGGTCGCTTTTGTGATGCTGCAAGCTGTAATGATTATAGTGCTGGCCTTTATCGGCAAAATAGAGGCCGAGCATTTCCGATTCGCTGCCCGGGCCTTCCAAGACGCTTTCCACTTCTGCTCTAGCCGCGTCTGCCCCAAGGCTGACGGTTAAGCTCTCCAAGCGACTGTTGCGCTCGAGCCTTGCCTGTATCTTGTTGACTTGCGTGACCGTGCGGCTCCAGTTTTGTAAGTTTACATAGCGGAGTTTTGCCCCATCCCCAAGGATAATTTCCACACCGCCACTGGCAAAGAGGCGTTCACCGAACTCTTCGCTGGTGTATTCGTCAATAAAGGTGGCTTTGGCGTTAGCAGCAAGCACTATCAGAGTACGTGGGGCGCTTAAGCCGCCCCTGTCGGCACTGTGAAAAGCCCCTAAAGGCAAATCGACCTCTACGTTTTTGGGCACATAAAGAAAGCTGCCGTTTTCCCACAGGGCCGAACTAAGCGCAGTATATTTGCTCTGGGTAGCGTTAACTGCACTGTAGAGATGTTCTTTGATTAAGTCTTCGTGTTCGTTTAGCGCTGTGCGCAGATCGCTAAAGATAACGCCTGCTTGGCTGATCTTGCTGTCTTGATAGACGACGCGATTGCCCTTGTGGACTATTACACCCTCGGCATCCGAGTCGTTGATGCGCATCTTGATGCGTTTACTTACCTCTTTACTCTTGGGTCCGTCGATAAGCTCGAGCCCGTCTAAAGCAAAACGTTTAAGCTCGCTATAGCGCCACTCCTCGCTGCGATTGGTGGGAAAGGGCGTAGACAGATAGCTTTGCATGGCCGCGCGGCGTTCTTGAGCCAGCCAGGCCGGTTCTTGGTATTTGGCAATGATCGCCTCGACGGCGTCTTGGGTAATTACTGGATTATCAATTAGGGTAGCCATAACTTAATGAAAGTTGGTTTGCAGGTTTGAAGATTTTAGACCTGACAAACTTTCTTTAGCCAACACTCCCTTCCATCTCGAGTTCGATGAGGCGGTTGAGTTCGACGGCGTACTCAAGCGGAAGCTCTTTGGCCACAGGCTCTAAAAAGCCCCTTACGATTAGCGCCGCTGCCTCGGCTTCGGGCAGACCACGCGATTGCAGATAAAATATCTGTTCATCGTTAAGCTTGCTGACCGTGGCTTCATGACCGACATGTGCGGTCTTTTCGTTGATTTCGATATAAGGGTAGGTGTCGGTTTTGGCCTGATCGTCTAAGAGCAGCGCGTCACACTCGACATTGCTGCGGGCGCCGGTAGCACCCTCATGAATTTGCACCAGACCCCGGTAACTGCTGCGCCCCGTACCCTTAGAGATCGACTTGCTCACAACCGTGCTGCTGGTGTTAGGGGCGGCATGAATTACTTTGGCGCCGGCATCCTGGTGCTGTCCGTTGCTGGCAAAGGCAATGGACAAAACCTCACCAGTTGCCCCTTCACCGACCAGATAGGTGCTGGGGTATTTCATGGTGACTTTTGAACCCAGGTTGCCGTCTAACCAGCCCATAGAAGCGTCCTTATGCACTACCGCCCGCTGCGTGACTAAGTTATAGACGTTATGTGACCAGTTCTGGATAGTCGAATAGCGCACCTGTGAGCCCTCCTGGCAGATGATTTCAATCACGCCGGAGTGAAAAGAGTCGCTGTTATAAGTCGGAGCGGTGCAGCCTTCAATATAGTGAAACTTTGAACCCGGCTCACCGATGATAAGCGTGCGCTCGAACTGACCCATGCTCTGGGCATTGATCAGGAAATAAGCCTGTAAAGGCACTTCTATCTCGACACCGGCGGGCACATAGACAAAAGAACCACCCGACCACACGGCGGAATTTACTGCCGCAAAGTAATTATCTTCGGGGGGGACGACGGTGGCAAAGTATTCCTTGAAAATTTCGGGATGTTCCTGCAGACCCGTATCGGTGTCTAAAAAGATTACGCCCTGCTTTTCCCACTCTTCTTTAAGCGAGTGATAGACCATTTCCGACTCGTATTGTGCCCCTACACCGGCCAGCATACGCTGCTCTGCTTCGGGAATACCCAGGCGGCGGTAGGTCTCGCGCACTTCTTCGGGCACGTCATCCCAGGAGTTGGTACCCTTTTTGTCTTGTGGGCGGATATAAAAATAAATGTCGTCAAAGTTGAGGCTGCTAAGGTCTGGCCCCCACTTGGGCCGACCCTTTTTCTCGGCGATCTCAAAGGCTTTTAGCCTGAACTTGAGCATCCACTCGGGTTCGTTTTTGTAATGACTGATCTGCTCGATTACGCGCTTGCTTAAGCCCTTTTCAGACTTAAAGAAATACTTTTCGGGCAGCGAAAATTCGTATTGTTTTTCGTGCTGCATCCCGGTGAGCTTTTCGGCATCGGGATGGTCTGTTGTTAAGTCAGACATCGATTTCTCCTTTCAGGAGGGATGAAGGTTAAATTACACCTTTGGTGTTCCAACTTAGCTAGGCGGCCACCTGCTCTTTAAGCCAGTCGTAGCCCTTCTCATCTAATTCCATAGCGAGTTCTTTGCTGCCGGTGCGAATGACTTTGCCATCTAACATGACGTGAACCACGTCGGGGATGATGTAGTTAAGCAGGCGTTGGTAGTGGGTAATCACCAGAGCGCCAAACTCGGGGCTGCGTGCGGCGTTTACACCCTGCGATACGACCTTTAGGGCATCAACGTCTAAGCCTGAGTCGGTTTCGTCGAGGATGGCGTATTTGGGCTCGAGCACCAGCAGTTGCAAAATTTCACTGCGTTTTTTCTCGCCGCCACTAAAGCCTTCATGAAGGTTGCGTTCGATGATTGACTCGTCCCAGTTGAGCGTCTTGACCGCGTTTTGCAGCTTGTTATAAAACTCCATCACACCGATTTCGTCATCTTCTTCGCGCCGGGCGTTGAGCGCTAAGCGCAGAAAGTTGGCAATGGAGACGCCGGGTACCTCTACCGGGTATTGAAAAGCCAGATAAAGACCGGCTCGAGCCCGCTCGTCGGGTTCTAAATCTAAAATGCTGACACCGTCAAGCAGCACATCACCTTCGGTCACTTCGTAGCTGGGGTCACCTGCTATCACCTTAGAAAGCGTTGACTTCCCGGAGCCATTAGGCCCCATCAGTGCATGAACTTCACCTTTGGGAACGATTAAATCAACGCCTTTTAAGATGGCTTCACCATCAACATTGGCGTGTAGATTGCGTATTTCTAGCTGGTTTTTACTCATTTATACACCTCAGTTGCTTATAGGGTATTACCCTTTTAGGACTCATTCCGAGTTTTAGTATACACATGGTCAAGAAAAAAGTCGAGTAAATCACTCGGCATTATCATAACAGCTTTTAGGGCACCAACTTAGCTGCGCAACACCCAATTTTTAGGCTGTGAACTCGCTTATGAGCCTCAGCCCAATAATAACCTCATTTGCTCTATAAGCCTAGTTGAGCAAGCAGAAAAGTTTTGAGTCGAATAATTTCTAATTTGTCTGTATGCGAACACAGTTTGGAGGGCAGTTATATGGCAATACTAATGCAAACTGCAACGGTAAAAGCGCTGTTTGAAAGGCAATTGAGTCGATTTTTACAGAGATACACCGTTATCAAACCAAAATGGTAAATTGGAACATGTTCAGTCTTTTTACAAAGGCTAAGCCTTTTCTCAAGTGGGCAGGCGGGAAAACTCAAGAAACTCAGGACGAGTTTTTTGATGAATTGTACGCAAATCACAATATGTCTCAAGCTTTGGCAAGTAGAGCCATACACTCTAGAACACACAAATCACTAGCAAGTTTCTGAATTTAGGATTTTCCACGTAAAATGCGACTCAAATTTAATTTGCAAAAAGCGGAGGGCTATAAGAGCAAATCCCAGATAGCTCGAGTGCTTACTGAATCCTGGGTTAAATCTAACGTATATTGCCCTAATTGTGGGCAGGACTACCTAAACGACTTTGCCAATAATCGTCCTGTGGCAGATTTCTTCTGTAATAACTGCCAAGAGCAGTTTGAACTAAAAAGCAAAAAAGGAGATTCTGGCAAGAAGATAGTAGACGGTGCTTACCAATCTATGATTGAGCGAATATCTTCTGATAACAACCCAAACTTCTTTTTTCTAAATTATGACGCGGAAGCTTATGATGTCAAAAACTTTCTTATTAGCACTTGCAAGATTTATAACTACAGACGATACTAGGGAATGAGAGCGTATTCACTAGATTTAAGAGAACGGATTGTAGCAGCAGTCAAGGCAGGGATGTCAAAAGCAGAAGTAGCCCGACAATTTAGCGTTGATAG
>JASBUK010000021.1 GCA_030147925.1 Trueperaceae bacterium | reverse complement strand
ACACTGATAATCAAGGCTGCTGTGAAGTCTCCAGGAGTTGTAGTACATGTTGATAAAGTCAACGATTTCAAGCCTAGCTTGCTCTCTGGTTTGAAAGCCAGTTTGATAGACGAGTTCTTTTTTCAGGGTAGCGAAGAAGCTGTTGATATCTGGCCCATTCAAGCACTGTCGGAATCCGATGTCATTCGGAACCATTCTTTTCTATCTGGGAATTAGTATCCTCATTGGATCAATCTCATCCATCGGTATAGTCTTCGCGTTCTCCATTCTGCTCATCGCATATATCAAGCAAATTGAGGAGCGCGAACTAGAGGCGCGATTTGGAGAAGATTACTTGGTCTATAAGGCGGAGACCCCATTCCTAATCCCGAGGATCTTTCCCCGGGGGTCTTAATCGGGTGTCGCTCTGATGGGAAATCCTGAATGCTGCATAACTCAAAGCCGTTCGACGTACGATAGAAATAGGTTGCCCAGGTCAATCTAACCATGGAGGATGCATGTGAAAACGGAGCCAGCAAGCCAACACGATGGCGATAACGATGAATGGAAAAACTTAGAGCTGGCACAGCTACAGGCTGAGCTGCGAACTTCACCGAACGGCCTTAGTCAGGCCGAGGCGCAAAAAAGGCTGAGTCAATACGGGCCGAATGAACTTGAAGAAAAGCAAACCAATGCCTTCCTGAAATTTCTCAGTTATTTCTGGGGACCGATTCCGTGGATGATTGAAGCGGCTGTGATCCTATCGGCGGTTGCGCAACATTGGCCGGACTTCGGTATCATCCTCGTGCTGCTTCTGGCCAACGCTATAGTCGAATTCTGGGAAGAACATCAGGCAGGCAACGCCATCGCCGCGCTGAAGGCCAAGCTGGCGATCAAGGCTCAGGTGAAACGCGATGGCAAGTGGATCAACCCGGCGGCGCGTGAGTTGGTGCCGGGCGACGTCATCCATCTGCGTCTGGGCGACATCGTGCCGGCAGATGCGCGTTTGCTGGAAGGTGACCCGATCGAAGTGGATCAATCTGCACTGACAGGCGAGTCCTTGCCCGTCACGCACAAATCCGGTGATGCGGTATTCTCCGGTTCCATCATCCGCACCGGCGAGATCGACGCGCTGGTCTACGCTACTGGTGCCAACACCTACTTTGGCAAGACCGCGCAACTAGTGCAAGAGGCGCAGAACGTCAGCCATTTTCAACGCACGGTGTTGAAGATCGGCAATTACCTGATCATCCTTGCGGTCACGTTGGTAGCGGTGATTATCACGGTCGCGCTGTTTCGCGGCGACCCGATCCTGACTGCCTTGCAGTTTGCTCTGGTGCTGACCGTGGCCGCGATTCCAGTGGCGATGCCCACGGTATTGTCGGTGACTATGGCGGTCGGCGCCCGCCTACTGGCCAAAAAAGAGGCAATCGTAACCCGGCTCGCAGCCATCGAAGAACTGGCTGGCGTGGATATGCTGTGTGCAGACAAAACCGGTACCCTGACTCAGAACAAGCTGACACTGGGCGATCCGTTCAGCGTCAATGACATCCCTGTCGAGCAGCTCATCCTCAACGCCGCGATGGCATCGCGCGCAGATAACAAAGACACAATCGACCTGGCGGTGCTGGGCGGATTGAAAGACAAGGATGCGTTAACGGGTTTTGACGTCGTGCATTTCCAGCCATTCGATCCGGTGCATAAGCGCACCGAGGCCAGCGTCAAAGCGGCGGATGGAAAAGAATTCAAAGTAACCAAGGGCGCGCCGCAGGTGATTCTGGAATTGTCTTCCAATGCCGAGCAGGTGAAGTCCGCGGTTGATAGAGCGGTTAACGAATTTGCGTCGCGCGGCTTTCGTTCCTTAGGCGTAGCGCGTGCCGAGGGTAACGGTGAGTGGCAGTTCCTCGGTGTGTTACCGCTGTTCGATCCGCCGCGGGAACAAGCCAGGGCGACTATCGCGACTGCGCGCGCGATGGGTGTGAAGATTAAAATGGTGACGGGCGATGCCATGGCCATTGCCAGAGAAACCGCTGCTAAATTGGGGCTGGGCACCAATATCCTCGATGCCAGTGGTTTCGGCGATACCAAGCATCACGAGACCGCGCAACTGTCGGAGTCCATCGAACACGCCGATGGCTTTGCTCAGGTCTTCCCCGAACACAAGTTCCACATTATTGATGTCCTGCAACAACGCGGTCACATCGTCGGCATGACCGGCGACGGAGTAAATGACGCCCCCGCGCTGAAGAAGGCCGATTGCGGCATCGCGGTGTCCGACGCAACGGACGCGGCGCGTGCGGCAGCGGACATCGTGCTGATGACACCGGGGCTGTCAGTGATCATCGACGCGATCAAGGAAAGCCGCAAAATCTTCCAGCGCATGAATAGCTACGCTATCTACCGCATTACCGAAACGCTGCGGGTGCTGTTGTTCATGACGCTGTCGATCCTGGTCTTTAATTTTTACCCGGTGACTGCGGTGATGATCGTGCTGCTGGCGCTGCTCAATGACGGTGCGATTCTCTCTATTGCCTATGACAAGGTGCATTACAAGGACAAGCCCGAGTCCTGGGATATGCACATGGTATTGGGAATCTCGACGGTGCTGGGTGTCATCGGAGTGGTTTCCGCCTTTGGTTTGTTTTATCTGGGTGAACGCGTGTTTCACCTCGACCGTGCACACATCCAGACGCTGATATATTTGAAGCTGTCGGTGGCGGGACATCTAACGATCTTCTTGACCCGCACACGCGGCCCGTTCTGGTCGATCCGTCCGGCGCGAATTCTGTGGATAGCCGTAGTCGGCACGCAAATCATCGCGACCTTGATCGCGGTGTATGGCGTGTTCATGGCACCACTCGGCTGGGGCTGGGCAGGGTTCGTCTGGGGCTATGCGCTGGTGTGGTTTCTCGTCAATGACCGCGTAAAATTGCTCACGTATCGGGTTTTTGATCCCACCGAGCCGCCGCTGTTACCGAGGAACTCCCCGATATGACAAAGCAAATCGAGCAGTTGTCCTATGAGCTATACGAGCGTCAAGACCGAAAAAGGCCTTGGCCAAAAATACGTAGCGTTGAAAATCGTTGATTGATAAGGAAAGACGTAAGGCGTCGAACCAGCCCTTCAAGCGGACGCGAAAAGCTGCGCCGCTTAAGGATATCGTTGGGCCGCACACCACTCATCGTGCATTCATCCACTCACTGCTGTAACCGCATAGTCGCCACGAGATATTGATACTGCCATGAGCCATGTTCCCACTCAAGCCCTGCATGACTTCATCGTCCGCGCCAAGCAGGCCACCTATGTCGGCGATGGCCTCACCCTCTTGCCTTATCGCCTCGGCTCACATGACCTCCAGTTCAGCGACGGCGACTGGACTTACCACGATAGTTACCTCGGTGAGCGCGATTTCATCGGCCAGGAAGTCATCTATCATCGTCGCCACATCGTCTGGGGCATGAACTACTTCGGGCACATCCTCCAGCCAGACCGCATCACCGCTGCGCAAGCCGGTCAGGTGATTAAGGCCAGTTTGTCGCGCATGTATCGTGAGGGCCGATTCCTCGGCGGGTTCGCGCACAGCGTGGATGACTTCAAGTACATCGACACCAGTGAGGGCGATGTGCTGTTCTTTCAGGGCAGAGAATGGATTGAGCGCGAGGGTGTGCGGGTATATGAACTGGTGTATCATGGGGGCGTTGTCCAGGAGTAGTGAGACCCAACTCCACCGTTAGGTTTCTAAATTTATGCGCGAAGTACTTATTGGAATCGGTCTTGCCATTATCACCAGCCTGCTCCTGGTTGTGTTGCCCGTTGAGTGGGCGCGCGGAGCTGCCTCGAACCTGTTGACACTAATAGCAGCCATCTATGTGGGGTTTGCGCTTACGGCGAAGGGCAAGCTTGGCATCGTCAAACAAGTCGTCGGGTGTGTGTTCTTCGTTGCTTTAGCTCTGCTTGGACTTTGGACAAGCTGGTGGTTCTTGGTTGCGGGTCTAGCACTGCATGGTGCCTGGGATTTCCTACATCACGGCGAAAAAGGAAAAGGCGTAATACCCCGATAGTACGTGCCATTTTGTGCAGTTTATAGCTGAGCTATTGCTTTGTTTATCGCCCTATTTTTTGCTATAGACCCAACAATCGCATGCGCTCGGACAGCAAAAAGCACCGCTCGTTCCTTACCTTCTACTTCTACCCATCACTGAGCATTCAGCTCAGATGCCTGCTTCTTCTAGTTCTTTACGCAAGTCTTCGTAACCTTCGCGACCCATGAGCGCATAGGTGTATTTTTTACCAAGTTCGACACCGGGTTGATTGTAGGTATCTATATAGGTCAGTTCACCCATCAGAGCCGTTTGCCATTCAAAAAACTGTAGTAAAAAGCCTAAGTTATAAGCGTCAAGCCTCTTTAGCTCAATGGTGTAGTTGGGGCGGCCATGGGCGGCAATGGCATGTGCCGTGGCAGATTGTTCGGCGTTTATCAGGCGATTAAAGCTTTGCTTGGCAAGATAGCTTAGCTGCGCAACTCCTGGCTCGGCATCGGGAATCAGGGTTTCGTTATCAAAGTTGGCAACACGCACAAAGGTCACGATTTTGTTGTTCGGGCCTTCGTTAAACAATTGCACTTGCGAGTGCTGATCGGTAGCGCCTAGTGCGGCGAGCGGTGTGCTGCCTTCGTTTACTAAACTGCCGTCGCGGTTGACGGCCTTGCCCAGAGACTCGGCCCAAAGTTGCACGTACCAGTTGCTGAGATAGCGCAGGCGGGTGCTGTAGGGCATGAGCACACTAATTGCTTTACCGCGACGATAAGCCAGGTACTGAATAAGCGCCGACTGTTTGATGGGATTTTCGGCAATGGGTTTTTCAATCATGGCGTTGGCAGCGGCAGCGCCACGCAGCAGTTCGCGCAGGTCAATTCCGGCCAAAGCTATCGGTAAGAGACCTACGGCGGATAAAACGCTAAAACGTCCGCCTACCGACGGGGGTACTTCAAAGGTCGTATAGCCTTCGCGCCTGGCCAGTGGCCGTAAGATGCCGGCCTCGGGGTCGGTAGTGGCAATAATTTGCTTCTTGTAAGCCTCGCCTACGGCATCTTGCAGCCACTGTTTAAAGGCCAGATAAGCCGACATCGTTTCAGCGGTTGTACCCGACTTGCTAATGACGTTTACCAGCGTGGTTTGAGGATTAAGCACTTCGCTTAGGCCTTTGATAACGTCCGGATCGACATTGTCGACAAAATGAACTCGCAAGCCCTGGCCCTGTGCCTGTAAATTGCGGTAAGGGTGTTGCAGCGCCGTAACTACGGTCAGAGCGCCTAAGCTCGAGCCCCCAATACCCAGCACTATCAGATCAGTGAACTTTTCGTCTAGCTGAGCCGCGTAAGTTTCAATAGCAGCCAGTTCGCCATTATTTTCAGGCAGGTCAATCCAGCCAAGCATAGCCTTGGGATCAGTTTTACGCTTTCTTAGGTCTGCAACAAAACCATCTAATTTTTTTGCCCAGGCTGAGAACTCTCTAGCAGTATCAATGCCATGCTCTTTACCAAGACGTTCGCTGGCAATATTTTTCGTGTCAAGTCTAATCATGGGCATAAGTCTAACGCAAACATCTATTTGCTGTTTGGTCTTTTGTCCCTGAAGATATTTTGTTTAATAAGTGCTTGCTCAGTCGCTTATTTGGGTTTCTTTTATGGCCTGTGTCGAATAGCCAAACTGGGGCAAATGGTGCACCGTAGCTCCCGTCAGGATCGTTTGGGCTAACTCTGCTAAATTGGTGCCGCCAATCTCCACGGACATTTTTAATTCACGGCGCAAATCGCCAAGCGTGCAGCCATCTAGCAGTAAGTCAGTACCGTATTTAAAGCTGTTGGGAGACAAGAGCAATAAATCGGCCTCGCCAGGCTTAATCTGCGTTAAAAAGTCACGGCCTGCTAAGAGTCCCGCCACGGTTGTCACTTCGCCGAAGGTGCGATTTTTCAGGGCGCGCACTTCGAGCTCGAGCCCCTCAATCTGCTCAAGCGGCGCAACGGCCTGCTTAAGCACCGGGGCAAAAAGCTTTCCTGTAGCCAACAGCACCCGCTTGGGCTTGGGCAAACTTAGCGGCAAATCTGCTGGTAAACCTTCGGCTAAAAAGTCTCTGATCATACCCACACCGTTTTCCAACATGGGAAAGCCTTCATAAGCCTCGGCTGTGGGCAGGGGTTCGGCAGCCAGCAGATAAAACTCATCGCTGGCAAAGACGAAGCGGCTGCCCCGCTCTTTTAACATGCGCTGCTGAAAACTGCTCACGCGGCGCAGCACATCGCGGGCCTGTTCTTGCGTATAAGGTTGTATTTCCGGCAAGTTCACCCGATGCTCGGTAAGCCCTACTGGCACGCAGGCCACCGCCAGAACATGCTCTTGCGAGGCCAGATAGTCAAGCGTTTCACTCAAATGCTCGCCGTCATTACGCCCGGGCAACAGCACCATCTGGGTATAGAGGTCTATGCTTTTCAGC
This sequence comes from Trueperaceae bacterium, assembly GCA_030147925.1. GTDB lineage: Bacteria > Deinococcota > Deinococci > Deinococcales > Trueperaceae > JASBUK01. Next base: position 27,249 of record JASBUK010000021.1, on the reverse strand, counting down.
CGCGCCAGCATATCGCGAATTTTAGTGGCCTTTTCATCCTTGACCTTTAGCCGCCACCATTTCATCATTTCATGGCGCAGTGATTCGTTAGCAGTGTGAACGCTGACGTAAAGAGGGCTTAAGTTTTCATCGACGATGCGCTCAATATCGGCCTCGGTTAGGTTGGTCAGGGTGACAAAAGAGCCGTACAAAAAACTGGTTCTAAAGTCATCATCCATCACATAAAGGCTTTTACGCATGCCCTTGGGCATCTGATGGACATAGCAAAAATCACATTTATTGGCACAGAGCCTCAAACCGTCAAAAATCACCTCGGAAAATTCAAGTCCGGGGTCTTCCCACTCGACGGTAAACTGCCGCTCTTCTTTTTGCTGCGGGTCTCGCACTTCTATCTTGACCACACCACGCTCTAATTCGCGGCGATAGGCCAAGATGTCAGGTATTAGCTCGCCATTGACCCGAAGCAATTCCCAACCAGCCTTGACTCCAGCTTTATCAGCGGGCGAACCAGGGCTCACCTGTGAAATGGTCGCCACAAAAGGCGGGTCATTGGTTGCTGCGGCAAAGCGAGACTTCATAAACATGACAGTCTAGCAAACCAAAGCGTATTTACCAAAGACCCCTTGTGACATTTGACAAAACCCACTAGCGATGTCCCGGCGGCAAGTTAAGCTTAAGCCAGCCTGGCGAAAAGGCCCACATGACTCCGTTTGAGCACATTGGCAGTTCTGTGGGGAGCAATTCCATGGCGTTTATGCTAGCCAAAATAGCCTGGACAAACTGAAGTTTATGGCCTCATTGACCGACAAGGCTAATCGGATTCTGCGCCCCTGGATAAGGTTCTGTCTGTGCGAGCCGGTGGCAACACAAAACCATGAATCGGCCTGCTGGATTCAAAGTGAAGCCAGTCTCCCAAATTAAGGTCCGCGGGTAAGTCACCCAATACACCCACCACCAGCGGAATGCCCGCATCAATCACCAGGATATTTTCCTGGCGCAAGAGCAAAATACCCTGGGCCCTGATCTGGCTGTGGCCAATAACCTCAAATTGCTTGCTGCCGTCGGCCAGCTTAATTACAGATTCGGTAACCGGATGAATAATCATTTGCACCATCCCCGGTTGCGAAAGATAGGGGCCGGTCCGCTCAAAGACATGAAATATCTTCCCGGCGGCGCGGCATTCGAGTAGTGGACTACCCTCAAAGTGCGCAAAAAGCTCTGCGGTAGCGGCGTATGGTTTCCATTGCGTTACAAAACTCTCGATGGAATCTTCTAGCATTATTGCTATCTTAACTTACCGCCTTAACATTAGACCGCGCAAAACACTCAAAATGCCGCCGCGATGGCGCGATGATTAAAAATAAAGGTCTTGGCAGCGAGGAACGTGTTAGACTCAAGGGTGTGTGTTATACACCTTTTCGCTATTACGTAAGAAACAAAAGTCTCCGCTTGCCGAGTCCGGCTGAGCGGAGTTCGTTTTTTTAAGGTGACGGCACAGGAGGACCTATGCTCGAGAAACTAAACAACGTACAGACTCGTGATTTAGACTTAGACGCACTAGAGCAGGAAAAGAAAAAGACTCCCAAAGAACTTATCGCTACGCGTGAACAAAAAGCCAGCTTGCAAGCCGCATTAGATAACGCCCAGCAAAGACACAACGAACTCAGAAAGCAACTCAACATCAACGAGCTCGAGCTCGAAGACTTAGCAACTCGCCGTAAGTCTGCCGCTGACTCTGCGACGGCTGCCCGCAACAGCAAAGAGGCGTCACAGTATCAAAATCAGGAGTTGCAGTTCGCCACCCGCTTACAGGAATTAGAAGACGACACTATTCCACTTATAGGAAGTATGGAGCAACTAGAAAAAGAATTGCAAACTCTTAAAGAGCAGTTGGCCGAATTAGAACCCAAGTTAGAGGAATTGCTTAAAGCCGAAGATGCGCGGCTGGCCACGGTAAACGAAAAGATTGCAGCGCTCGCCGGTGAGCGTGATGCCTTAGCCCGAGAAATCGATGCCAGCCTCCTAAAGCAGTATGAGCAGGTGCGCCGTTCCAAACGTGGTCTCGGCATAGTTGCCATCATCGACAATCAGCGCTGCGGGGGCTGCAATATGCGTTTGCCCATTCACGTGATTCAGAAGGCCAAAAGTGGTCGCGGCATCACTCGTTGTCCCAGTTGTGGGCGCATTCTCTGGCCTAAGGAGTAGTTGGTAGTTAGTGGTTGGTAGGAAAATCTCTACTTTCTACTTTCCCCATTCCCTACAACAGGAACGAGGAATTTGGAGTGGGGAGCGAGGAGTCAGCCTACTCTTTTTCCCTTATCCTCACTCCGCGATCCTGGGTTTTTAGGGATAGAGATTTCTCGCCTCTAGCAAAACTCCCGACCTTGGACCGGGGATTGGTTTTTGCTTTGCTGTTATGAACTGCTTAGCGCAGGTAACTCAGGGGATCGATAGCCGTGCCCTGCTCGCGTATCTCGAAGTGCACATGCGGACCGGTGGATAAGCCCGTGGAGCCAACCAGGGCGATTACTTCGCCTTGCCGCACATATTGTCCAGGTGAAACCAAAAGACGGCTGTTATGAGCGTAGCGTGTCTCGGTGCCGCCGGGGTGGCTTATCTTTACTAGATAACCGTAGTTGCCCTGATAACCAGCGAAAGACACCGTACCGCTGCGGGCCGCCACTACCGACTGACCCTGTGGGAGGGCAATATCAAGGCCGCGATGAAAACCGGAAGTTCCTAAGCCTAAGTTACGACGGCCAAAGTACGAGGTGATGCGCCCACTGACTGGCCAGATATAGGTATTTTCCAGTTCGCGGACCTTAGCAAGCCGCTCGAGCACCTGAATAGGGCGCACTCCCGGCAAGAAAACCATGGTTCCGGGCTGTAAATCTTCGGGGGATTCAAGCTGGTTGACTTTAACCAGATCAACAGGACTCACATTATAGGTTTTTATCAAGTCTAGGACACTCTGACCTTCTTCAAGGGTAATAACCAAGCCTGCTGCGGGTGGAATCAAGAGCTCGAGCCCTACCGGCAAACGGTCAAGCGAAGAAATATCGGGGTTGGCCCCCACTAAAGCTTCTAAGCTAAGATCATAGGCCTCCATCACCGAGCTGATGGTTTCACCGGGAGCCAGCACGTGCAGACGAAAACCCGGCGGCGGCGTTGGCGCCGCTTCTATAAAACCACCGGTGGCATCGCTAAAGGGGACCCGGATTATATCGCCAGGATATATAGTGGCCGATTCAAATTCATTAAACTCCATTAAGGTATTGACGCTGATGTTGTAACGGTTGGCAATCGAACCAAGGCTTTCCCCGGCGCTAACAGCGCGCAAGGCGTAACCACCACCATCGGCCAGGGCGAGAGACATTGCCGATAACAAAGCATTTAAAACGAAATAACGAAAAAAAGATAATTGCAGCATTTAATCCATAGTCCCCAAGAAGATGTCTAGCACCAGGAAAGATAACAAATTTAACTGAGATATTGATGAGCCCAAAATCATGTTCTCATCGGGGTCTCAGCCTAATTTGTCTTAAAAAACGGGTTTTATAAAAGCTGTGTAAGATAACTCACATTACCTACTCATAGTCCTCAAATCTCTAGCTGCGCACAATAAAATTATGTGGCGCAAATGGCTCATCAGTCTGTTAGCTCTTAGTCTCATCACGTTTGGCTGGGGTCAATCCATCCGTATTGGCGCGGTACTTTCCACGACTACCACCAAAGGTCGGACACAGGTAAATGTCCTGCGTCTAATCCAGGGACAGCTACGCGCAACACAGGGAATTTTTGGTGTGCCAATCGAGATTATCATCACCAACGACAACGGTGATCCCTTGAGCGCTAAGCGCGAGGTGCAACGCTTAGTAGAGCAAGAGCAGGTTCAGGCAATCATTTGTTGCAACAACTTGGCCACCGCAACGGCTATCAGCAATGAAGGCCTAGCGCTGAAAGTTCTGACGCTGTCATTAAACCCTTTGGCCCTGGACTCGGCAGCGCCATACTGGCTGTTTAGCCTGCCTGCTAGCGACGCCGTGCGCATCCGCCGCATGGTGCTTGACATTGCCAGTAGAGGGGCCGACAAACTGGCACTCATGACTCTGGATAACAGCTATGGCGATGCGGCCAAAGCGGCGCTCGAGCAGAGCTTAGGTCCTGGCAGCGGCCTTAGCTTGGTCGCCGAAACGCGCTACCGACCAGACGTGCGCGTGCTGACCCCGGAGGCACTTTGGATCGCTACCCGGCAACCGGCTGGCGTTCTGGTTTGGGGTCTGGCCAAGGACAGCGAATTGGCGGTAACTGCCCTAAAGGAACGAGGTTATCGTGGGGCTATCTATTTAAATGCCGGGCTCGAGCCCGGCTTGCCACGGCTGTCAAACGGCAAATTCGAAGGGGTGCGCATAGTCAGCGATGCCGTAGCCGTATTCGACTCTCTGGATGCTAAAAACCCCAACTGGGCAGAGGCGAACAATTACTTGCAGAATATGGCGGCGGTTTACGGCCCGGGTAACGCCAGCAGCAGTGGAGCCTATGTCTGGGACGCCTTTGTTTTGCTTCGTGCCGCTATAGAACAGACCCTTTCTTTGGGCCTTGACCCCAATGAAACAGCGGTTTTTAGACAGGCTATGCGCGATTCGCTGGTGGGTTTAAGACCCGTGGCCGGTGCGGCAGCGGTTTATGACTACAGCGAAGCCGATCACCAGGGTGTCGATGTGCGCTCGCTGCTTATTGCCACCATCCGCGAAGGTCGCTTGTTGGCTGTGCCTTAATCGAGCAATTCACCACAGTACTTGCAAAAAACCGCGTCGGGGTCATGACCGCTGCGCTGGCAATCGGAGCAGGTTCTGGGCCTTTCCTGCCGCTCGGCTCGAGCCAGTTCCACCGAAACGATGCCTGTTGGCACGGCGATAATGCCATAGCCCAAAATCATCACGATAGCGGAAAGAAATTGTCCTAAGGGCGTTCTTGGCGCGATATCGCCATAGCCTACCGTGGTAAGGGTGACAATCGCCCAATAAATACTTACGGGAATGTTATTAAAGCCGTTTTCTTCGCCTTCGACCAAAAACATCAGCGAACCAATGACGACGACAAGGGTAATGACCGTCACCAGAAAAACGGTGATTTTTTCGCGGCTGGCCCTAAGCGCCCTGACCAGCGTGCCGGCCTCGCCCAAAAAACGCACTAATTTTAGTACCCGGAACACCCGCAGCAATCTGAGCGCCCGAATGACGATAAAATACTGCGTTCCGGCAAAGAAAAGGCTCAGATAAGTGGGCAATATCGCCAGCAGATCCACAATGCCGTAGAAACTGCGAATGTACTTTGGGCGGTTGTAGGCAACATAAATCCTAATGGCATATTCAATAGTGAAAAGTCCGGTGAAAATCCACTCGAGTATTCTCAAACTCAGACCGTATTGCTCCCGAAAACCCACGACGCTTTCAAGCATGACCAGGATGACACTAATTAGAATGGCCCACAGCAAGGCTACGTCAAAGAGCCTGCTGGCAGGCGTGTCTGTTTCAAAGATGATGTGACCAAGACGCTCTTTGAAATTCTGCATAGTAATATCCTACCGCGCTAAGGATAACTGCACTTGCAGGTATAACGGCTGGCCGACATTGGGTAGTTATCAATCTTTTGAGGGGATTAACGGTAGACTAAGAGCAATGATCGAGAAGTTAGAAAACCTAAGAGAAGAATTTGAGGTGCTCGAGCACAGCTTAGGCGACCCGGAGCTATTAAGCGACCAGTCGCGTTACCGTGAGGCCATGCAGCGCTACAGCGAGCTTAACAACATCATCAAGGTTTACCGGGAATACAAAGATGTCTTAGCTGCCGTTGGCAACGCCCAGGAGGCGCTTGCCGACGAGGAACTGGCCGAAATGGCCAAAGAGGAATTGGCGGCTCTTGAACCCCGGCAAGAAGGGCTCGAGCGACAGTTAGAAACTTTGCTTTTGCCCAAAGACCCCTTTGACGACAAAAACGTTATCGTAGAAATTCGCGCCGCCGCCGGTGGCGACGAAGCCTCGCTCTTTGCCGCCGAAGTCTTAAACATGTACTTAAAATACGCCGAAGCCCTGGGTTTTAAGACCGAGGTGCTGGATTCTTATGAAAATAGCTTGGGCGGCTTTAGCAAGGTCAGCTTTGAAATCATTGGCCGTGGAGCCTACAGCAAATTCAAGTTCGAGTCTGGTGTTCATCGAGTGCAGCGCGTACCGGAAACCGAAACGCAAGGGCGCATTCACACCAGCACTATCACCGTGGCGGTTCTGCCTGAAGCGGAGGATGTAGACGTCAACCTCTCCCCTAATGATTACCGCGTAGATGTCTACCGCTCGAGCGGCCCGGGTGGTCAGTCGTTCAATACCACCGACTCGGCAGTGCGCATCACCTACAAAGCGGGAACTCCCGAGGAAATCGTAGTCACCTGCCAAGACGGCAAATCACAAATAAAAAACAAAGAGAAGGCCCTAACGGTCTTGCGGGCAAGACTGCTGGAGCGTGAACGTGAAAGTGCGGCGGCGCAAGCACGTCAGGCGCGGCTGGTACAAATCGGTACGGGTGAACGCTCGGAAAAAATCCGCACTTACAACTTTCCACAGTCCCGCGTCACCGACCATCGCATCGGCTACACCACTCATAACCTCTCAGACATCATGTTTGGTCGCTTGGACGAGCTAACGCAAGCTCTTAGTGAAGCCGAACAAAGTCAGCGTCTCGACAACTTGGCGAGCGCTAGCAGTGGCCCGGCGTGAGTTTGTCGTTGCCGCCGCAATTTTGCTCGACTCCCGGGGTCGGGTACTGCTGGTAGGCAACGACTGGCAAGGCTTTGGTCATATCCGCTACACGCTGCCCGGTGGCGTGGTCGAACGCGGCGAATCCACTCTGGATGCGCTCTCCCGCGAAGTTAAAGAAGAGACCGGTCTAAACATCACCCACGTCGAGCATCTGGCCTATGCGGTGCATGTTGAGGATGTACGGCGCAACGACCGAGCGGTTTCTTTTGCCTTTTTAGCGCAATACGATGGGCTCTTAAATCCCCGTGACCCCGATGGTTTTATCGTCGAGGCGCGCTTTTTCCCGGTCGAGGAAGTCGAGGAGCTGATTCCTATTCCGCCGCTAAAAGAGCCTCTGACCAATTATCTGCGTGACCGCAAAGCAGGCAGGTTTTATTCTTATGCCGGTTGGGATGGACGCGGTTTACAGCGAGCTTAGCAGGCTGAAGCAACTAGCAAAAAATGTGTAGCTTAGAACTTTTGAGGGTGGGGGTGGGAAGTTGAGTGGTTAAATCACTAAGAGTTAATAACTCGCTCCCCGTTCCCAAATCCCCACTCCTCCGTTCCTCGGTCTTCAGTCCTTACCAATTTCAAGCCCGAAATATTACATATTCTCAATGAGAGCCGTGCCAAACTCACTGCATTTGAGCAGCTGCGCCCCTTCCATCAGGCGGTGAAAATCGTAGGTCACGGTCTTTTTGTCAATGGTCTTGCTCATACTGTGAATGATTAAATCCGCGGCTTCATGCCAACCCAGGTGCCGCAGCATCATTTCGCCGGAGAGAATCACGCTGCTGGGATTGACCTTATCCTGCCCGGCATATTTGGGCGCCGTGCCATGAGTGGCCTCAAAAACTGCATGGCCGGTCACATAGTTGATATTGGCGCCCGGAGCAATACCGATGCCGCCTACCTGGGCTGCTAAGGCGTCACTGATATAGTCACCGTTTAGGTTAAGCGTAGCAATTACGCTGTATTCGGCAGGACGGGTGAGTATCTGTTGCAGCATGGCGTCGGCAATCACATCCTTGATGATGATGTCACGACCTGTTTTGGGATTTTTAAGGAGGCACCAAGGGCCGCCGTCAAGCTCGCTGGCGCCGTACTCCCGCTTGGCGAGTTCATAACCCCAATCACGGAAAGCGCCTTCGGTAAACTTCATGATATTACCCTTGTGAACCAACGTCACCGAAGGCAAATCGTTGGCAATGACATAGTCGATAGCCGCACGAACCAGGCGCTCGGTGCCTTCTTTTGACACCGGCTTGATGCCAATACCGCTCGTCTCCGGAAAGCGAATCTTGGCATAAGACTGCGAGAAGTTTTCCTCAAATAATTTTAAGAAGGTCTTGACTTCTTTAGAATCCGCCTGGTATTCGATACCGGCATAGATGTCTTCGGTATTTTCGCGGAAGATCACCATGTTCACATCGTCTGGTTTTTTCACGGGGCTGGGTACGCCCTGGAAATACTGCACCGGGCGGAGGCAGGCGTAAAGATCGAGGCGCTGGCGCAAGGCAACGTTGATGGAGCGAATACCGCCACCCACCGGTGTGGTCAGGGGACCTTTGATGCCAATTAAATATTCGTTTAAAGCCGCAATGGTTTCGTCGGGGAGCCAGACAACCTCGTCATAAACGTCGTTGGCTTTATCTCCGGCATAAACTTCCATCCAGGCAATTTCTTTTTTGCCGCTATAGGCCTTCTCTACAGCGGCGTCTATCACGCGTTTTGAGGCCGCCCAGATATCCGGGCCGGTACCATCACCCTCAATAAAGGCGATAATCGGGCGATTACCTACCTGCAAAACGCCCTTGTCAATAGTGATCTTGTCACCGTCAGGAACCTTGATCTTGTCAAACATGATGATCTCCTTGATAAAGTTTCTAAAGTCGGTATGAAAAAAACTTTCCCGCCGAGTTTAACATGTGGCTTAAGCCGACTTGCTAGCATGGCAGTATGGATTATCGTAGTCAAATCAGCCTAGAGGAAGCTCTAAAGATCGTGCAGGCTCGAGCCCAGCTATTAGCGTCCGAGGAAGTGGCCTTGTCTCAGGCCTATGGACGCACGCTGGCGCAAGATTTAGCGAGCCAGGTCGATCACCCCAGTTGTGATAACTCGGCGCTCGACGGCTACGCCTGCCGAGAAGCAGACACAGTTAGTGCTAGCGCTACAACACCTGTTAGCTTAAACATCATTGGCGACGTGCCTGCCGGTAGTGTCTTTGCAGGCAAAATCGGCCCCGGCGAAGCGGTAAGTATTTACACCGGAGCACCCCTTCCGGAAGGCGCTGACGCAATTATTGCCGTGGAAGATACCGAGCACGCAGGGGATAAAGTTCTACTAAAACGACCCGCACGCAAGACGGACATTAGGCCAAGAGCGCAGGATTTACAAGCGGCTAAAGTCTACCTAAAGGCCGGTACACAGCTCAGTCCGGCGGCGGTTGGAGTAGCGGCATCTATGGGCTACGCCCGTATCCCGGTAATCCGAAAGCCCCGTGTGGGGGTTTTAGCCACCGGTGACGTAGTCATTGAACCCGGTGAGGCAATTCGTGATGGTCAAGTCTATAACTCCAATTCCTATTCGGTGGCGGGGCTGGTAAATGATGCGGGCGGCATGGCGGTAATTTTGCCCCGGGCCGTAGACGATCCCGAGATTTTAAGGCAAAGCCTAGAAAACGTGGGCGGGGTGGATTTGCTGGTCACTTCCGGCGGCGTCTCGATGGGCAACTATGATTTTGTGCGCGATCTGCTCTTTGATGAGGGCAAGGTACATTTCTGGAAAGTCGCCATCCGGCCCGGTGGCCCGGCTCTTTTTGGCGAGTGGCAAGGTTTACCCGTCTTTGGTTTGCCCGGCAATCCGGTATCAAGCATGGTGGTATTTATGCTCTTGACTCAGGCTTATTTACATAGCAGTTTGGGCTCGAGCCACCCTCTACCCTATTACCAACGCTTAAGCGCTATTGCTGGCTCGATCTTTAAAGGAGCTGGTTTCAAAGAAGCCTTTAGACGTGGCGTGCTGGAGTTTGACCAAGACAGCGGGCAATACCAGGTGCATAGCACCGGCTCACAAAGTTCGGGCGTGCTCACCTCGATGCTTTATGCCAACTGCCTGGTGATAGTGCCAGCTCACCAGCAAATCGAAGAAGGCCAAAACGTAGCAGTTATTCCGCTGTAACGGGCCTAAAGGGATAGTCAAGTTGGGCGGCGGTTTTCTTAGCAAGTTCGGGGTCGTAGAGTTCTGTCAGGAGCTCGAGCCCCAAGTCAATGCCTGCCGTGCTGCCGCCAGCACACCACAGGCCACCTCCATGCCAGGCATTTTTGACCACTCGCTCACGAGAAATCTCGCCCACCTCATAATCACGGAGTTGCTCGAGCATTTCAGGAGAGGTCGTGGCTGTAAGATCGCGCAGAAGACCCAACTTACCTAAGAGCAACGAGCCAGTGGAAACACTGGCTAAAAACCGCACACGCTCGACCTGCTCACGCACATATCCGACCACCGCTTTATCACGGCTGGCGGCCACTACGCCTTTACCACCCGGAACAATCAGCAGCTCGGGTTGCAGCGCGCTGGCAAAAGCCCAGTGTGGGGTAATAACCATACCGCCTGAAGTCTGTACGGAATTGCGCGACTTGGCAATAGTTTGGAGGCTCAGAGCTTCGGGGTCGTCCAAGAAAGCTCTGGCCGCGTTAATGACGCTGTAGGGCCCCACCACATCCAGTTCGTGTACATCGTGAAAAAGCAAAACCGCAATGTTCATAAAACTATCTTATAACCAGCCCGGCAAATTTCGACCCTTATAAACCAAAGTAACAGCATTTAGACGCTGAGAACACAGCGGCCATCCCAAACTTGTGTATAGACTTGTTAACGAACCTTAGGAAGCCAATTCATGATTTTAGGACAAGCATTTTTTTCACGCGACGCCGCCACCGTAGCCCAGGAACTATTGGGCGCTACGCTGATTCATAAGCTGGACAACTGCGAAAAACAAGCTCGCATCGTCGAAACAGAAGCCTATGTAGGCACTCATGATCTCGCCTGCCACGCTGCTAAAGGCCGCACCAAAAGAACCGAGACGATGTTTGGCCCGGCAGGCTACGCTTACGTTTATTTAATTTACGGCATGCACGACATGTTCAATATCGTCGCCGGTCAAAATGGTGATGCTCAGGCCGTGCTGATACGCGCCGTGGAACCGCTAAAGCAGATCAGCGGTAAAACCGACGGCCCTGGCAAACTGACCAAGGCACTGGGCATAAGCAGAAAGTACAACGGCCTGCCGCTATTTAAACAACCGCTCTATTTAACAGCAGGCCAACCCCCGCAGCGCATAATCACCACAGCGCGTATCGGCATAGATTATGCCGGCGCCTGGAAAGACGCGCCCTTGCGCTTCTTTGATGCCGACAGTCGCTTTGTGTCCAAAGGGCGTTAAGATTTATATCAATTGGCCTCAGGGCCCGAGCACAAAAGGATTTACCATCCGAACCCCGGCAATTTCCTGACCTGAATTAAGGTCTTCAGAATAAAGCAATTCACAACCCAAGATGCTGGCACTATGCAACACCATGGCGTCCCAAAATGACAGCTTTGTGCGCATCTGCAAATCAATTGCGGCCAATACGTCATTTGCTGCTGGCGCATAGACACGCCAGTGGGTATAGGGCTCGAGCACCGCACGTGCCTGCACCGCACTAAGTGGTGTAGCTAATTTACGGGTTAAGCTCACAAAAACTTCCTGCAAAACCTGCACGCTTAAACAGCCACCTTGTTCTTGCCATAAACGCTCTAAAAGCGCCTTGGCCACCGGTTGTTTGCTAAGCGCATTGCGATCATGGGCATAAACAAAAATGTTGGTGTCAACAAAAATCTTAGCGCTCATGCAGTTCTTCACGCGACCAGTTGATCGCTCCGTCTGTTGACAAAGAAAATCCCTGCTCAAGTAAGGCCAGCGCCTGCTTTTTGGCTTTGGCATAGCCGGTTTCTTCGTCTATAAGTTCCTGTAATTTTTTAGCCATTAGCGCAGAGACCGAAGTATTGCGCTTTGCAGCAATCACTTTGATTTCTCGCAAGGTCTCCTCAGATAACGACAGGGTGATATTGCGTTGCATTTACAATACCTCACATAAATTGGTGTTACACCATAATTAGTGTAGCACAATTTTACGTGCTGCTAAGACAAGAAAACCTGCTCAAGCACTAGCTACGGCTTTGGCCACTCGATTAGCGTCGCGCACGCAATCGTTTAGCGCTATACCGTAATAGGCATTGCCGCTAAGCTGCAAACCGGGCAAGCGTTTAGCTGCTTTCATGATGCGAGCCACCCGCTCCTGGTGACCCACCACATACTGCGGTATACCCTGTGGCCAGCGAATCTGGTGTACCAGCTCAGGCACAGCAGTGATACCCATGCTGCGCTCTAAATCTCGGCGGACAATGTCCAGTGCTTCTTCATCGTCACGTAGCACAAACTCCGGGTCATGAACACCACCGGCAATCACGCGCAGCAGCACCTTGCCGTCCGGTGCTTGCTGAGGGAATAATGTCGAGGTCCACAGGCAACCCAAAATCCTTACACCCTGGTTTCTGGGCACCAAAAAGCCAAAACCATCCAGGGAGTGCGGCACATCAATCCGGTCATAGCCTAAACCAAGTACGCTTACCCCGGCATAAGGAATCGCTTTTAGGTCAGCCACAGCTTCGGGCAATAGCGAAGCTAAGAGTTCGGCAGTTACAAAAGCAGGCGTAGCCAAGATTACCGCATCGGCGTTCAGCATTTCTCCCGAGGCCAGTCGCAGCCGGTAGCCACCTTCCTCACCGTTTTGCTCAAACTCTTTTAACTCCGCCCCGGTCAGTATACGCGAACCAAGCTGCTCACGCAAGGCCTGAATCAACCTTGCTACGCCACCCTGCTTAAAGCTGGTGAGTCGTCCGCCGGGCCCCGCAGGGCCACCGCGCACCTGCCGCTCAGAGTCTTGTTTTTTTGCTTCGCGCTGCTGAGCCAACATACCTTTTAACAATCCTCCATGTTTGTCCTCAAGCTGGCGCATACGCGGGAAAAGCGCTCCCAAGCTCAGCGTTTTAGCGTCCCCAGCGGTGATGCCCAAAACCATCGAAGAGATAAAAACCTCGGCAAATTCTTTACCCAACCGCCTTTTGGCAAAGTCATAGACGGTTTCGTCTACAGCCGGGTCACGTTTGACTGCAAAGGGCTCGAGCGCCACCCTTGCCTTGGCCAGCGGCGACAGCAAATCGGAGCCAAAAAACTTAAGCGGCGAACCAGGTAAGGCACGCAGCGCGCCATCAAAATACAAATAGCGGTGTTTGGCTGCTTCGGTAGCGGGCTGCAGTTCTTCGCTTAGGCCAAGTGACTCGGCTAGCTCGAGCGTTTCCGGCACATTGGTCAAAAAGCCGTTGGCTCCCTGGTCGATGGTGTAGCCCGCAAGCTGATCGCTACGCGCCGTGCCACCCACGCTGTCTTCTTTTTCGAGCACGGTAATTTTAGCTGTAGGCTGCTGCTGACTCAAATAATAAGCCGCACTCAGGCCGGAAATACCGCCGCCTACGATTACTATATCTTGCTGTGACATAAATTCCTCACACGGTCCTGGAAAATGCCGGGCGTTCTTGCTTTTTCGCCCGCAGATAAGCGTCAAAAACCATGGCGATATTGCGCACAAACAGTCTGCCCAAATCCACCGCTAAAATGGCCTTATCTTCTAACCTAACAAAGCCCTCGGCCTCTAAGGGTTTTAACTCGCTGAGCTCGAGCGCAAAGTACTCATCAAAATCAACGGCAAAACGCTGCTCAACCTCAGCTTTGTCAATCACAAAGTTGCACATTAGCTCACGAATCACATGCTGACGCAGCAAATCGTCCTTGTTTAGCGCATAGCCGCGTTCAATCGGCAGACGGCCCTCGTCAAGCGCCTGATAATACTGGCTGAGTTTTTTGACGTTTTGCGAAAAGCTGCCGGCCACCGAACCGATAGCGGAAAGGCCAAGACCAATCATGTCTGGGGCCTTAGCGGTAGTGTAGCCCATAAAATTGCGCCACAAGCGTCCCTGACGCTGCGCTATGCTCAATTCGTCACCCGGCAGGGCAAAATGATCCATGCCGATATCCTGATAGCCCGCCTGTAAAAGCAGCTCTCTGGCAATGGCCAGCAACTCAAACTTGGCCAGACCCTTGGGCAGGGCATCTTGCGGCAAAAGTTTCTGATGCTGTTTCATCCAGGGCACCAGCGCAAAGGAATAGACCGCCAAGCGGTCGGGTTTTAAGGCGATTACCTGCTTTATCGTCCGTGAAAAAGAGGTATTGCTCTGGTGCGGCAAGCCATAGATCAAATCGACGTTGATAGAGCCAAAGCCAAGAGCTCGAGCATAGTCAATAAGCGCCCTGGCATCTGTAACAGATTGAATGCGATGCACCGTTTCCTGCACCAAGGGATCAAAGTCCTGCACGCCTAATGACAAACGGTTAAAACCTTGTGCGGCCAGCACCTCAAGATGCTCGCTGGTAGTGACCCGAGGGTCTACTTCTAAGGCGATTTCGGCGTCGGGTAAAAAGTCGAAGTGTTGCCGATAAAACTGCATCAGCTCAGCAAGCTGCTCGGGTCGGTAGTATGTCGGGGTACCGCCGCCAAAGTGAAATTGCGACACCTTGCGGCGCTCACCCAGTAAATCTTGCACCAATTCAATTTCACGCTTCAAGCGCTCTAAATAAGGCTCAGCGACTTGCTGGTGCGGAGTGATAACTACATTGCAAGCACAATACAGACAGCGCTCCTGACAGAAGGGTAAATGCGTATAAATTGATAAGGGCGCGTTAATAAGCGCTGCGGCTTTAAGCGCCTGACGATAAGCCGTCTCGTCAAAATCACTGTGAAATTCTACGGCGGTTGGGTAAGAAGTATAGCGTGGGCCGGGCTTGTCATAACGCTGCAAAAGCTCGGCGGAAACTGTGTGGCTAGAGGATGGGGTGTGCTCTGACATTATTTAAAACCTATGACAGTCTTTAATTTCTTTCGGCATCAGCCGATTACTCTCGGTTCACTATACACAGCCTGATAGCCTTTGTGCTTATTTTGTGCTTAAGTCGCGTTTTTTGTTGCTGTCACCCCACCCTCCCGGAACAGCTATCCCATAAGGGGCAAGTGAAAAGGGGATAAAGAGAGCGGATTTCCCTACCAACCACTCACCACCAACTACCGACTACAAACCACCCACTACTTCGCCGAAACTCCAAACTCATCAACTGGTGAGCTAGATCCTTCGCGCTTCCCTTTGATATATGGCTCGACATGCACAGTGGTAATTAAGTCCGGGAGCTCATTGCAAATTTGATCTTCGAGCGCGGCAACCAGCTCATGCGCCTGAAACACTGATAAGTCTGGATCGACAAAAATATCAAATTCCGCAAAGCGTCTTCTTCCTGAGCTCCGGGTGCGCAGGCGGTGATAGCCCAACACCTCTGGATGCGCATTGAGCAAATCCAAGATGATGCGTTCCTCACCGTCGGGAAGTCGGGCGTCCATGAGGCTCGAAAGCGAGCTGGTAAGCACCCGCCAGCCCTCGCGAATGATGTTTAGCGCCACTACAATAGCAATCACCGGGTCGAGCACCATCCAGCCGGACAGCCAGACTAAGACAACCGCTAGAACAACACCTACCGATGTCCAGACGTCGGTAAGAATGTGTCTGGCATTAGCGGCCAGTGCCGCAGAATTCGAACGGCGTCCTTCACGGGCGATATACCAAGCGGCCAGCCCGTTGATCAGCATTGCGAGCAGCGCGATACCCAGGCCTTCGGTCATGCTGCTGAGCGCGGGTGGATCAAAGAGGCGTTGCATCGCCGTGACCAAAATCATTCCGGCGGCCAGCAGAATCAGGCTGCCTTCGAAGGCGCTGGAAA
This sequence comes from Trueperaceae bacterium, assembly GCA_030147925.1. GTDB lineage: Bacteria > Deinococcota > Deinococci > Deinococcales > Trueperaceae > JASBUK01. Next base: position 11,535 of record JASBUK010000021.1, on the reverse strand, counting down.
AATATTCTGCTTTTTGATGCCCGTAAGGGTGCTCATAATCTGGTGGGCGCTGCGCCAAACGAATCGAGAAAATCACCGCCAGCCCAGCAGCCACATTGACCACCGACTCCGCGGCATCGGAAAGAAGCGCCACTGAACCAGTAAGCCAGTATGCTCCTAGCTTTAGTAGCAATACTAAAACAGCAATGCCCAGGCTGATAACGGCGGTGGCATTGCGCTGTTGGCTCTGGCTCATAATTATTCTCGTTTAAGTCTCAGAATCGAGCTCTGCTAACTCAGACTCTTTAGCTAATTGCTCTAAAATTTGCTCGAGCTCTTCACCTTCATAATCGGTGACGGTTTCTGCAATCACCTGCATGGCGCGCTCGGCATCTGCTTCGGGTACTAACGTATAGGTTGTACCCAGGCTGTGTGAACCCAGGTGCGAGAAAATATCGGTCACGCTATCCGGACCCCGGGTAACCACCACAAAACCCTCTTCTTCTAAAATCGCCGCCACCATCTCTGCTAGCGGCGCAGCCGGAGCCACATCGACAATTGTCCAGCGGTCTCCATTTAAAATGATTGTTTCGCCCGTCATTTTTTACTCCTTTAAGTATTTAAGTAGGCTCGAGCCAAAGCCGCATAGGCCTTGCGAGCAAGCTGCAAATCTTTAAGCGGCACACTTTCATTGCTAGTGTGAGCCAGTTCTTCTTCGCCCGGCCCCAGCCCAATAACCACGGCTCCCATAGACGCCAGATAAGGCGCATCGGTGCCAAACCACCACAGGCTTTCGTCAAAAGGATGTCCTTCTGCGGCAAACAAAGTACTCAAGACCTGGCGAGCCTGATTGACATAGTGATTTTCACCAGGGGTCAAATAGGGAGGCATGACCCGGGGAAAAGTCATGGCGACTTTACCACTCTCACTTTTGGCATCTTCGCTGGGAATTTTCAGCGTCGCCTCCGGAGTCAAAGCCTGTAAACGCGCCAGAATATCCGCCGGTTCGTCTCCCGGGATATTGCGATAGTCAATGGTTAACTCGGCGCGGCCCGGCACTACGTTGGCACCGTCACGCGGGTAAGAAGTCAAACGTGTTGCTGTGAGGCTCGAGCCGCCCAACGGACCACCCTGGGGCAAAGTCAAATTTTGCAGCTTTGTCAGAAAATCAGCCGCATGATAAAGCGCATTGTCACCCAGTTCATTTTTAGCCGCGTGAGCAATCCTGCCAGGAACACTGACTTCAATTTCTATCCGCCCTCGGTGGCCCAGCATCAGCTTGAGCTTGCTGGGTTCACCCAGGATAACCACATCAGCCCGTTGCTGCTGAGCCAGATAACGCGCCCCTAGGCCACCGACCTCTTCTTGCACCACGCCCGCCACCAGCAACTTGCCCCTAAACCCGGCAGCGGCGACATCCCTGGCGGCCAAAGCCATACAGGCCACCGCCGCTTTCATATCACAAGCACCCCTACCCCATAAACGTTCTTTAGCAATAGCACCCGAAAGAGGTGGATGCGGCCACCTGGCCTCGTCACCAAGCGGTACGGTATCAATATGGCCGTTTAGCATCACGGTCGGGCCTTCACCCCGTGAAAACACTCCAACGGCATTGCCAGCCTCGTCGATATAGGCTTCATCATAGGCAAGGCGCTGAAAAGCCGTCATTAAGACCTGCGCCGCCGAAGATTCCTTACCCGAAGGACTGTGAGCCTGAATCAACTGCTGGGCCAAGAGAATTTCGTCTGATATCTTCATCAACTAAATCATAAGGGTTTTTGCGGCCCAAATTGCCTCGCAAGCAAAATTCAACTTCGGGTCTCCTCATCGACCGTCATATCAAGGGGCGATATCTTGGGCCGCCAGCCAAAACGCTTGAGGTCACAGTAGCCCTTGTCACTAAACTCTATGCCTTCGGCCTTCAGCAGTGCGGTTTGCAACTCGCCCGCACCAATCTTATAGGTGGATATGCTGCCCTGGGCGTTGATGATGCGCTGCCAGGGGATGTCTTCTTCTGCGCGGATGCCCCGCAAAATCATGCCTACCTGCCTAGCCGCCCCGGGCTTACCAGCCAGCATGGCAATCTGACCATAAGTGGCCACCTTACCCCGGGGCACTTTTGCAACCAGTGCCAAAACCAGCTTGCGAAATCCGCTCATTGATGTTAATCCTACAGCACAAGCTCGATTCAGGTTAAAGTAGCGCGAGATGCAAGATACGCTTATTGCCTTTAGCGCCTATGTCTTTTTAGCAGGAATTGTTATGGTTAGCCTTTACGTCTTTGAGAGCATCAGAAAACGTTACCCAAAAATCTTGCTGCACGGCTTTTTAGTAGCAATCTTAAGTTTTGTTTTGGTCGGGATAGCGGCGCTGTTTTTTTGATACAGTAAGTTAATACCGACAACGTACGGCGGAAAGGAAAATTATGCTCTGGTATCCCCTAAAGCTCTCCTTTCATGTGCGCAGTTACGCCTTTGGGGCGCGCCTCATCCCCGAAAAACTAGGTAAACGGGTTGCGTCGGACGGGATAGTGGCGGAAACCTGGGAGTTCAGCGACTACCGCGATACCAGCGGGACTATCCTAAACGGTAACTTATCTGGTCACAGCTTACGCGAACTGGTGCTGACACATCCTGACGATCTGGTAGGGCTGGGCTGGCGCAGACCGCATTTTCCGCTGCTGGGAAAGTTTCTTGACGCTTCGCAGATGTTGCCGGTTCACTTACACGCCGACGACGAAACCGCCAAGCGCAAATACGGCGAACCCAACGGCAAAACCGAGGCCTGGCATATTCTCTGGGCAGCGCCGGGCGCCAGCATTTTAGCGGGTATAAAAGCAGGGCTCGAGCCCGAGCAACTCACAGCGGCATTTAAAGCCCAGGACTACGACGCGGTAATAAACCGCTTTCCCATTCGGGCCGGCGACACCGTTTATGTGCCGGGCGGCATTCTGCACAGCTTTGGCCCCGACACGCTCATCTTTGAAGTGCAACAAACCTCAGATTTGGGTCAAACGGTCATGCCCACCGATCTCTATGGCAAGGTCTATCCCGAAGATGTCTGGAACAGCAATATCCACGAGACCCTGGACGAGCTGCGCAGCCACTACCAGCCACGCCCTAACCCTGGCCTGACAGTCGAGGATGGTGCCAACAAACGCGTAATCGGTGCCGCTGGCCCATATTTTGCGCTCGAGCACTGGACTCTGAGCATCACCCACCTTGAAGCTGCCCACCCCCGGCGCTGCACAACCCTGACCAACCTCGGCGAGCCAATAAGGCTGGAGTTTACAGGTGGAGAAGAACGGCTGGGAAGAGCCGAATCCTGTATTCTACCCGCTGCCATCGGCGAAGTGAAAGTCATCCCCAAAGCAAAGGGAGACCTAATCGCTTGCTATCTGCCAGATTTAGAGCAAGACATCATCAAACCACTTAGGGACTGCGGTTACAGCGACAATGAAATCCGCAGTTTGGGCGAAGTTTTCTAAAAGAAGGGAGTCCTATGACAACACAGGCCGTTCGAATTGGCATTATCGGGGCAGGCTGGTGGGCGGACACCGCCCACGCTCCAGGGCTAAAACGTGCCGGGGCCGAGATTGCCGCTGTGCTGTCGCGCAGCCGCGAGCGAGCCCAAAGACTGGCTCAAAAATATAACGCCAGCGTCTATTCTTCTGTAGCTGAGATGGCTCCCCATGTTGACGCCGTAGCCATCGCCACACCAAATAACAGCCACGTGACCTATGCACTTGAGGCGCTTAAGCACGGCCTGCACCTGTTTATAGACAAACCTTTGGCTCTTGATCTCGCCGGAGCACGCTCGGTGCTTAAAGCCGCTACCGATAAGGGCGTGATAGGCATAACCACTTTGTCCAGCCGTGGCCACCCTGTAACGGTACGTGCCCACGAGTTGTTGGAGCAAGGCGCTCTGGGTAGGCTGCTCTATGTTCGTGGTCACTTCCACGCCGAATTTATGGCCGACTCAAACGTGCCCAGGGTCTGGCGGGCCGAGCGCGGCACTGCCGGGGCGGGTGCCCTGGGCGACTTGGGAGCGCATCTGTTCGATTTAGTTCGCTACGTCTCGGGTCTTGAGTTTGAACGTCTTGCCGCTATGACCTCTATTGCTTTCCCCAAAAGGCCCGGCGGCCAAGTTGAGAATGATGATGAAGTGGCTCTGATTGCTGAGTTGAGTAATGGTATCAGCGGCGCATTTTCCTTAAGTCGCGTGCATACTGGCGGCCCGCAAACAATCGAGGTTGAAGTTCAAGGGACAAAAGCGGCCATGCGGGTCCGACCTGCCCTAAGTGTCAATGCTCGCAACGGCTATCTCGAATTCGCCGAACGCGACGGCGTATACCGCAAAATGGAACTTGCCGATAAGTATTGGGGCGACGCAGAAACGCCGATAGATTGGGATCTGGACTGGGGCGAGTTTGCCTTTGCCGAGTTGGGCAGGCGCTTTATAGCGGCAATAGAGACTGGTAAACAACCCTCGCCGTCTCTGCTAGATGGTGTCCGGGCACAGGCGGTCATAGACGCTGCTCAGTTGTCGGCGCAACAGGGCGGGGTGTGGACAGATGTTGCCAAGGGCTGATCTGCAAAACTAGGCTTTGCTCGAGCCCCCCATAATTTGAATCTTCTCCCGGGCAACCGCAATGAGCGCCTCACGGGCTGAATGGTAAACATCATAATGCGTAGGCGCAGCGGCTGAGTCGCGTTGCCACACTGCAAGTAGCGCGCGGAGCAAACCCGCGCCGATATTAACCTTAACCACACCCAGACTAACGGCTTGCTTTAAATCCTCAGCCGGGATGCCGGTGCCGCCGTGTAGCACAATCGGCTTCTGAACAAGCTCGTAAATAGCCCTGAGTCTATCTAAGTCAAGCTGGCTGACTTGGCCATGACGCGACCCAACCGAACAGGCCACCATGTCAGCTTTTGCTTCTTCATAAAGTCGTGCCGCAACTTCGGGGTCGGTGAGGTGCAAGGCTTCTTCTTTACCTTCACCACTGCCAAAGCTACCGGCGGCTGCCTCTAGAGAGACTCCAGCGGCATGGGCAATGCTGGCAATCTCACGTGTTTTGCGTATGTTCTCCTCTATAGAAAATTCTTCACCGTCAAACATCAGCGATGAATAACCGGCCCTTAGGCACTTTGTGGCAAGCTCGAGCGAATCACCATGATCCAGATGCAACATCACCGGCACGGCAGCTTCCTCCGCCAGCGCTCTAATCATCGCCGCCATTACGCCAGGCGACGCTTGCTCTAGGTCGCCGGGATAGGTTTGCAAAATGATAGGGGCATGCTCGAGCTCGGCGGCCTCTATGCATGCCCTGGCCATTTCCAGACTACAGACGTTAAAAGCGGGCATGGCATATTGACCTGCAAAAGCACGTTCAATCAAGATGCGCCCATCAGCAACATAAGGCACGGCTATCCCTCCGTTCTACTTTCCCTTAGGGCCGCAACGGCCCGTTTATAGCGCGAATAAACATCCTCGTAAAGCTCTTGCCAAATAGGGTTGGGTTCAAAAGTTCGGCGAGATTGATAACTAAGTTCGATAGCCTCTTGCGGGCTGCTATAAATACCCGCCCCAATACCGGCAAGAAGCGCTGCACCCATAGTCACCATATCGGGATGGCGCGCTAGCTCGAGCGGTCTGCACAAAATAGCCGCCCGTATTTTTGACCACATCGGGTCACCAGCTGAACCACCCACCATGCGTACAATTTCCACCGGTTGCTTGGTAGTGTGCTCGAGCGCTTCAATACCACGTTTTAGTTCAAAGACGATTCCCTCATAAACCGCTCTGGCAAAATGTAAAGGACCATGGTCTGACTTGACATCGATAAATGCCCCATTGGCATCCGGATCATTAAAGGGTGGGGCTGCACCATTAAAGTGAGGTAAAAAAAGAGGGGAACTGGCCGGCTCAACACTTGCCGCTAAATTGTGCAACTCGGCAAAGCTCTTGAGATTAAGCAAGTTTTTTACCCACTGCACCGCAGCTCCGGCACTGTAGACACCGCCAAGAAGATAACTATAGCCTTCGATTACGTGTGGGCCTGTGCCAAAACCACCCGCTTTAGCAGGATTTGACGTCCCAGGCAGTCCTAGCGTGAGTCCTTCGGCTGTGCCATGCGAGTCAAGCGCAATCTCAGGGCTGAGTGCACCACAGGCAAGCGCAGCACAAATATGATCGTGTCCTCCGGCAAACACAGGTATCCCGGCTTTTAAACTCGTAAGTGTTGCAACCTCAGGCTTGACAAAGCCCGTTAAGGTTTTCGCTGTGACCAGCGGCGGCAAAAAGCTAGTGTCCAGTCCGGCAAGCGTAAGCAACTCCTGCGACCAGGCGTTACGCTGCACATCATAGGCCATGGTGCGGGCGGCCTGGCTAAGTTCCATGACCGCTTCACCGGTAAGTTTGAAGCGAACGTAGCCCATCACGCTTAACCACAGCCGCGTTTTCTCCCAGGCCTGGACTTCGTTTTCTTTAAGCCACAGCCACTTGGCGATACTGTGAATGGGATTCGGGAAAAGCCCGGTTATTTCAAACCAGCGCTCAGGTGCGAGTTTTTCGGCCAGGCAGTGCATTTGAGCCACCGTACGGTGATCGTTCCAGGGGATTATGGCATAGGTGGCTTGCCCGTTTTTATCAAGTGGCACGCCCGCCTCGCCCATGCTGGCTAGTGCAAGGGCCTCAATTTCGACTCCGGCCTTTTCTACAGCCTGGCGGATGAGCTTGGCCGTGTTTTGCCACAAAGCTTCAGGAGGAAAATGCTCAAATCCTGCTAGCGACTTTGTTCGGGGCGTCAGCTCTTTGACGCTCGCTAATAGCGAGCCATCTTTGGCATAGACCCCAACCTTACTGTGCGTTGTTCCTAAGTCAATTCCAAGGAGCATATACTCACCCAAAAAGACGCCTTATTGGCAAATTAACCCTTAACTGCTCCGAAAGTCAGACCTCTTACAATGTAACGCTGCGCCAATAAAGCCAAGATAGTGGGCGGAATGATGGCCAATAGGGTACGCACCGCCACGAACCAGAACTGGATGCCACGGGTATCCACCGCTCCGGCCATCAACACCGGGATAGTCTTGGCCTTAAGGGTACCCAGGGTCAGGGCAAAGAGAAATTCGTTCCAACTAAAGGCCAACACTATCATCAATGTGGCGGCCATAGCCGGTGCCGCCAAGCGCAAGGCTATCTGCGTAAAAGCCTGGAAATTCGAGGCACCGTCTACTAAAGCAGCCTCTTCTAACTCTATGGGTAGGTCAATAAAAGCCTGGCGCATTATCACGATGGCAAAGGGCAGGTTAAAAGTAACGTTGACCAAAATCAGCGACAGGCGCGTATCAATCAGGCGTAACTGACTCATGATTAACAAAAACGGCACCACCGTGGCAATAGGCGGCAAAAACCGCTGCGACAAGAACCACATGGTGAGGTCTTCATTACCCAGAGCACGCTTAAAACGGCGTCCTAAGGTTAGAGCCAACAATACGAACAAGGCAGCTGCGCCGGTGAGCGCCAAAGGCAAGGCCACACCGAAATTGACGGCAAGCAATGCCGCGACAGCAGCCAAGACACCCGACAAAATCACCACCAAGCGGGGCCGGAAAGTAAAACGTGCTAGTGCGTATGCAGCCGGAGTGCCGATAACAAGAGTGATAAAACTAGCTGTAAAAGCAATAATGGTGCTGTTGACAAGCGCCTTAGTGGTCTCGGGTACGCGCAGTTGATCGATCCAGTTTTCAAGAGTCGGTCGGTACTGCACAAAAGGCACGGCCAGCCCGGTTACGGTGAAGGCTTCCGCCTTGCTGCGAATGCTAAGGCTCAGAGCCCAGTAAAACGGCATGAGCCACACCAGCACCACCACAAGGGCCAGCACCGTAAAAATAATGGCGCGAATACGACGCCCGGTCATTGGTAAGTCTGCCTGATTCGGTTGAAAAAGAACAGTACCACGATTAGCACTGCAACCAGCAACAAATAGGCCAGTGCTGAACCATAGCCAAAATCAAAGAAGCGGCGGGACGTTCGATAGGCAAACATGGAAAAAACTTGAGTCGAGGCTCCAGGCCCACCGGCAGTGAGCGTGAAGGGAATGTCGAATACCTTAAAAGCCTCGGCGATACGCAATACCAGCACCAGGATAATGGTGGGCTGTAATAGTGGCAGCGTGATGAAGCGAAACTGTGTCATCGCGTTTGAGGTTTCTAGGCTGGCGGCTTCGTAATACTCGTTAGGGATACCCTGTAGTGCAGCCAAAGTCACTAAAAAAACAAAAGGCGTCCACTGCCAAATGTCAACCAGCATCACGGAAAACAGAGCCCAACTAGGGTCGGATAACCAGGGAACTTTGAACGGTAACAGACCGTTGATCAGACCTCCCTCTTCATAAAAAATAGTGAAAAATAAGAAGCCCACGGCAATAGGTGTGGCAAAAAGCGGCAAGGTCATGATGGTGCGCAAAAGGCCGCGGAAGGGTAGTTCGCGGTTAAACAGCAAGGCAAAAAGAATGCCTAAGCTGAGCTGGATAATAACGCCACCCCCGACAAAGATCAGCGTCACTACGGCGGAATTGATGGCGTTACCGTCACTAAAGGCTCGAGCAAAATTCTCAAAGCCAATAAAAACATCGCTCTGGCCAATGTTGACCCGGTAAAAGGCCAGCCGCAGGCTGTAAAGCAAGGGATAGACCGTAAACGCCAGCACCCAGAGTGCAGCAGGTGCTAAAAAGAGATTTTTAAGACGGCTGTTGCGAGTCATCTACGCCTCCTCATCAAGGCGACCATATCGCCATCCCTTCTTGCAGGGTTAAGGGGCGCAATGCTGCGCCCCTTAAGGCCAAAGCTAAGGTGTGTAACCTATGGATTCCTGGAATTGCTTGAGTTGGTCATCGCGGCCACGTCGATTGGTTATCTCGTCCCAGGCAACAGCGGTACGATCCAGTGCCTCTTGTGGGGCCAGTCTGCCAATCATCGCCTCAGAGAGATTTTGATCAAGCGCGCGCCAATACTCCTCGGCCCCATTGATGCGCAAATAGGGCAACATAGTGTCGGCAAAGAAGTTATCCCGGTAAGCCTGTAAGTAGAACTTAAGATCGCTTTCGTTCCAGCCTGCTTCCAGATAGCCCTCTAGGCTTGCGGTGCCATCTGGTGGCAGGAAGTGGATCGACCAGCCGGGATCGACGCCAGTCCAACCACGATTGACGTTCCACAAACTCACCGGCTCTGTGGCCATCAGCGCATAGAGGCTATAAACCACATCGGGGTTGGGCGAACGTGCGGAAACCACACCTTGCCAGGAACCGCCGGTAGTGTTACCAACCACATTGGGTTCAGCTAGGGTCTCCCAGGCATTTGTACACATGTTGTAAACTTCATTGCTGCCCGGAACTATCGATGCACCAAGCTTACCTTTAATCTGTGAGCGCGTAGTGTCCTGGACCAGCGAGCCCACATCACCCCAGGAAAAGACGAAGATGGACTTGCCACGTAAGAACCAGTCCCAGGTGGTTCCCAAGTCCCAACCAACCTGTGCGTCAGGCCCATATTGGGACAGCTCCACCAACTTTTCTAAGGCACGGACATGACCAGGAGAATTGATGAGCGGCTCCATGGTGGCAGGGTCAAACCAGTAGTTGTTGGTGCAGCGGTTTACAGTGTCACCTCCGCGCACCACAAACGGAGCCGACATAGTCATGTAGTGGAACATGCCCTGCTCGTTGACACGGAAGTGCATCACCACGCCACTGTCCGGATCGGGGTCGTTATCGTCCCAGTTCTTACCGTCAAAAAAGCGGGCAATGGCAATAACATCATCCCAGGTCTTGACCGGGAACGGCATCGGCTCGCCCACTTCGGCTTCGTAGGCCGCCTGCCACTCGGGGTTGCTCAAGATGTCGTTGCGCCAGTAGAGCACCTGTCCGTCGCTGTCGTTGGGGGTGGCGTACCATTTGCCTTCCCACATGTAGATCTCGCGCAGCGACGGTGGCAGCCAGTTGGGATCCCACTGCGGGAAACCGGGGTCGGCCATATAATCGTCGATGGGGATGATGAAGCCCGGGGTGACGTATTCACCCATATACCAGGCGCCTTCAATAAAACCGTCGAACTGGTTGAGTCCGAGCCGCAGGTCATTGATAGTAGCAGGCAGTTGCTCGGCCAACGGCATCTCCACAATGTCGAGTTCTGCGCCAGTAAGTTCTTCCCAGGCAGGGCGTAGGCGGTAAAGTGGCCCTGAAATACCCCCTTTGGGGCCGCCATTATTTACCGTAATGGCTATACGTTTCCCGGCGAAGGGCTGTTGGCCGGGGCCAAACATGGTGCCAATCTGGTCGGCGGGAATAGTGATGCGTTCTTCATCCTCAAAAGTGATTAGGGTAACGCTACCGTCAGCGTTCCACTCGAGATAATTTCCCTCCTGCGCCACTGCTGTAGCCCAAACAAACAGCAACGCTGCTACAAAAACAAGCCACCTTAATCTCTGCATATTTCCTCTCCTTTTAAGCAGCTAGCAATTCCCATTCTTTCAACCGCCTCAGCCTCAAGAAGCAAGCCTCACCTCCCATCCGAGCACACGCAACTGCGTGAGAAAATCCGACTTGCTTACTGCCGTCGTAATTAGTGCGTGCGGCTCGTCAATCGGGGCAATCTGGACAATAGTAGCCCGCTCCAACTTGCTGCTGTCCGCTAAAAACACTGTCCGCCCTGCGCTTTTAATAGCCGCCTGTTTGGCGGGTATCTCGAAGTGGTTATTATTAGTTAGACCCGCCTCTAGATCCACTCCGCAGGTGCCTAAAAAAGCCCAGTCCACTCGCAGTTTGGCCATTGCCGACACCACCGAGTCACCAACGGTGCCAAAAGACTGATCATAAATATCGCCGCCAAGTTGCGTAATTTTCACACCCGGTATACCAGCCAATTCGGCAGAAACTTTTACCGAAGTAGTCACCAGATAAAGGCCGGATAGTTGACGTTTCACTAAGTGTCGAGCCACCTCTATGCAGGTAGTGCCGGCATCGATGAAAACCGCTTGGCCTGCCGATACCAGTTCTGCGGCTGTTTTGCCGATAAGCTCTTTTTCCCGCCGATTCATTCGCTCACGACGGCCAAAACCTATGTCGCGAATCTGCAAGGAGGCTGCACCGCCCCGGACCCGCCGGATAAGTCCTCGGTGCTCGAGCTCTAACAAATCCCGCCGGATGGTCATATGGGAAACGGCAAATTCCCTCTGTAAATCAACGGTTTTTACAAAACCCTTGGCTTTTACCCGTTTAACGAGACGCTGTTGCCGCTCCAGGGCAAGCATGGGAAACTCCTAATCAGCTAAAGCCTTATATGCAATTCTGTTAATCTCTAGCAATATAGCACATTTCTTAACATTTGACGCCAAAAGCAAGGTCGTTGCAAAGCGGTAGTCCTCCAGAGGTAATGTTATAGACTATTCAGATGCTAAAGTGTCCAGCATGTGAAAGTAAAGCAGTTGTCAAGAATGGTCATATTCATAATGGTAAGCAGCGCTATAGGTGTAAAGATTGCGGCAGGCAGTTTG
>JASBUK010000014.1 GCA_030147925.1 Trueperaceae bacterium | reverse complement strand
AAGATTGAGAAACCCGACGCCTTATTACCGACCTTGGGTGGTCAGACTGCTCTTAATCTGGCTAAGTCTCTTTACGAGCAGGGCGTTTTAGAAGCTCACGGCGTCGAACTAATTGTCGCTAACTATCAGGCTATTCAAAAGGGTGAGGATCGCAAGCTCTTTCAGGAAGCCATGGCTAAAATCGGCATCAAGACACCGACAGGCAAAATGGTCAGCACGCTTGATGAAGCGCTCTCTTTTGTCAGCGAGATTGGTTATCCGGCCATCATCCGCCCGAGTTTCACCCTGGGTGGAACCGGCGGGGGCATTGCCTTTGATGAAGCCGAGTTTAAACAGATAGTCAAACAGGGCTTGCACGACTCACCAGTGCATACCGTGCTGGTCGAGCAATCTGTACTGGGCTGGAAAGAGTATGAACTCGAGGTAATGCGCGACCACAATGACACCGTGGTCATCATCTGTTCGATTGAAAACTTAGACCCCATGGGCGTGCATACCGGCGACTCCATCACGGTGGCGCCGGCACAGACGCTTTCGGATAAGGAATATCAGCGCCTGCGCGACTATGCCATTGCTATCATCCGCGAGATTGGCGTGGACACCGGCGGTTCCAATATCCAGTTTGCGGTAAACCCGAAAAATGGCGATGTCATAGTCATTGAAATGAACCCGCGCGTCTCACGCTCTTCGGCGCTGGCTTCCAAAGCCACCGGCTACCCCATCGCTAAAATCGCCGCCCTGCTGGCCGTGGGCTATCATCTTGATGAACTTCCCAATGACATCACCCGCATGACCAAGGCGGCCTTTGAGCCCAGCATCGACTATGTAGTCAGCAAAATTCCGCGCTTTGCCTTTGAAAAATTTCCTGATACCCCGGATGAGCTTGGCACCCAAATGCGCAGCGTCGGTGAAGTGATGAGCATTGGCCGCACTTTCAAGGAATCACTGTTAAAAGCAGTGCGTTCGCTCGAGCTCGACGTTCGCGGGGAAACCAGCGAGCTGAATTTAGCACAGCTCGAGGCCCGCTTATACCCCAACCCGCGCCGCTTAGCGGCACTCTTGGAACTGCTAAGACGCGGTAAAAGCGTGCAGTACCTGCACGAAAAGACCGCTATCGATCCTTGGTTTTTAGCGCAACTAAAAGAAGTTGTCGATGCCGAAGCCGAAATAAAGGCGCTGCTAAAGCCCACAGACTGGAACTGGGAACTGTGGCGGGAAATAAAGCGCTTTGGCTTTAGCGATGAATACATCGCGCAACTTTGCCACAGCTCGGCTGCCGACATTCGCCGCCTGCGGCTGGCTCAGCGGGGCGCCCCCGTGTATAAGACGGTGGACACCTGCGCCGCCGAGTTTGAGGCCTATACCCCTTATCACTACAGCAGCTATGAATGGGAAGATGAAGTCAGCGACTCGGAAAAACCCAAAGTGGTCATCCTGGGTTCGGGGCCAAACCGCATTGGACAGGGTGTGGAATTTGACTATGCTACCGTTCATGCCGTCTGGGCCTTAAAAGAAGCTGGTTTTGAAACCATCATGGTCAACTCCAACCCCGAAACGGTGTCCACCGACTACGACACCGCCGATAGGCTTTATTTTGAACCGCTGACCTTTGAAGATGTCTTAAATATCGTCGAGCGTGAAAAAGCCAGTGGTGTAATCGTGCAGTTAGGCGGCCAAACGCCGCTAAAGCTTGCCCAGCCGCTTAATGAAGCAGGCGTGCCTATCTGGGGCACTTCCGCTGAGGCCATTCATTTTGCCGAAGACCGCGACTCGTTTCATAAACTTTGTTTGCGTTTGGGCATACCGCAACCACGAGGAGCGGTGGCCGCTAAACCCACAGAGGCCCTAAAGCTGGCTGAGGAGATTTCTTATCCACTGATGGTGAGGCCCAGCTATGTCTTAGGGGGTCGGGCCATGCAGGTGGTTGCCAGTAAAGAAGAACTGGAGCGCTATCTAACAGAAGTCTATGCCGAACTGCCGGGCAAGCCCAGCATCCTGCTTGATGAATTTATTGTCGGCGCTAAAGAGGTTGATGTCGATGCCATTGCCGATGGTAAAGACGCAGTGGTGGCCGGCATCATGGAGCACATCGAGGGTGCCGGGATTCACTCCGGCGACAGCGCCTGCATCACCCCTCCGATTAGCTTAAGTCAGCAAGCTCTAAAGACAATAAACGACTACAGTATCAAGCTCAGTAAGGCCATTGGGGTTAAGGGTCTTATCAATATCCAGTATGTGATCAGGGGTGATGAGGTACTGGTTATCGAAGCCAATCCGCGTGCCAGCCGCACCATTCCTTATCTTTCCAAGGCGATTGGCCATCCGCTGGCCAAATACGCGGCGCTGATTGCAGCGGGCAAAACTCTTAAGGAACTGGGCTTTAGCCACACGCCCAACCCAGGCGTTTATAGCGTAAAAGAAGTGGTATTGCCCTTTTTGAAGTTCCGCAAGGTCTTGCCCGTGCTGGGGCCGGAGATGCGCTCCACCGGCGAAAGCATGGGTATTGATGCCAATCCTTATCTGGCCTATTACAAGGCGCTCGTTGGTGCTAATGTCAAGCTGCCCAAGGGTGGTAAAGCCCTTTTAATTGGTGAGGAACTAGACGAGATTGGCGTGGGCTTGGAATGCCTGGGTTTTAGCGTTATGCAAACGAGTGCCACCAACCCCATTGCCGAAGCCGATTATCATTTATTGATCGACACTGCGCACAGCCCCGAACTGCGTCGGGCGCTGGAAAACGGCGTGCCTTATGTCAGCACTAAAGAAGCGGCGCGGTGGCTGGTAAAAGCGCTTGAGGCCGCCCGCGAGCTCGAGCCTATGGTCAGGGCGCTGCAACTTATATCAGTTAATACCGATTCGGCTTAACGACAGAAGTGGTTGGTAGTGGGAGACCCCGTTCCCCTTAACCCCCAATTTAGGACGCCTTCAAAACTCTGCTGTCACACGAAGGGCTGCAGCCCCTTTTTGAACTTCACAACGCCAGGTTCAGCCGCCGTTTTCCGCCTCTAACGACACGGACTCGACTGAATCAAAGCTGTGGGTGTCATCCAGCGCGGGTGTGCCCTGCAGGCGCTCGGTGCGGCGTGACGGCAAGCGGTCGCGCAGCGACAAGGCATATTCCGAAAGCTGCAATAAACCCTGTGAGACACTGTGCCGCAGACAAAACTCGCCGCTATCTACCCGGGTAACCAGGTGAAACGGTGCCTGAGCAAGCAAGTCAATAACCTTTAAGACCTGATCTCGGGGAATATCGGCGTCAACCACCACGTCCTCGAGCATGAACACAGCTGGAGACTTCATCGAGGCTAACCGGGCAAGCACTGCCGAGAAATTACCGCGTTCGGCAATGCGTTTGCCTACTGATTTCTCAAAGCGCTCGAGCCCGTATTCAAAAAGGCCGTCACGCTGGAAATGTGGCTCTAAGTCAAAGGGGCTGACTGGAACCGTCTGCACCAGGTCTTGCGCTCGAGCGATCGCCTCCCATGACCACAGGGTCGCCTGGGCTAAACCAGCCGGGGAATGTTGCTTGAGCAAATCGCGGTGTTCGCCAAAAACGGCTAGATAGGTCGCGCCGGTTTCGCGGCGGCGGGCTAACACAGCGGCCCAATCCAAATGTGCTCCTTGCGGGTGGATATGCACCAGGACACTGTAATGGCGGCGGCCCAGATCAGCATGGGCCATGAGCTGTCCGTGTGATAAACCCTCGATACGAAAACCAAAATCTTGCAGCACTTCGCGGGCCTTGCCATGTAGCGACAGATCGTTTGGCTCCTGTTCGGAGTTTAGCCCCGCGTCACCAGGGAACATCACACCGCGTGGATAAGGCGTGACCATAGCCTGACGCTTTTTATTCGGTACTTCTTTGGGCTCTTTGGCTTGCTTATCCAGAGAAGTCTCCGCCGGATCGATCAACTCCAGCTCGTCAAGCGCTTCGTTGGCCGGAGCTACGGCGTTAGCTAACTGCCAACGGCCTTCGTATTTGACAAAACGTCCATCTTGTCCGACTGCCGCAGCCAGATCAAAATCTGCTGGTAAATCAGGGTAAAGTCCGCGAATTTCCGCTTCGGAAAACGGCGAGGCCAGCTCGGCCAAATCGTCGAGAATTTTAGCAGTGGCTTCCGGGCGCGAGTAATCCACTTTTTTAGGCCGCGTTACCGCTGTCAGCGCATAGCGGCCATCTTCAAGCAGGCGAATCAGCAGTTGGTCGTTGACCTCAAGCTGGTGAAGCTCAAAAAAATCCTGCAAGCCTGCAACCGTGCGCGGGCCTTTCATCAGCAAGTCAAATTCCCGGCCACTGTTGGTGTCAAAGGCCAGCACTTCGCCCTCGTTGGGAAAAAGCTCGAGCATTGCCAGTGGCAAAGTTAGCTGCCCCGTCCTTAAGCAAATGCGCGTGAGGGAGTATTTGAAGTCAGTTGGCATGGTCTCCCCTAATCAGTGAAATAAAACAGCTATGCAATAAGCATAACAGCGTAAACATTCTTCTTGGCGCGAGTAAGACCCTGTTGATAAAGAGTCTTTAAATCGCGCTGATGTCATCATTTTGTCAAGTCTAACAAATGAATCCGCCTTGCGTGCGGACTTGCGCCCAAATTGCAGGCGCAGTCTCAAAATCGCTGTATGATAGTGCGTTCGCAGGACGCCGCCTGCTCCTTTTTGATCTATGCGCTACCGTGAATACTAAAAGTTTCAGGGTAAGCAAGCCCGTTCTCATGGCGAATCAAAAAACTTTCGCTGTAACTATAATTTGTGAATTCAATGAACCAGACCGTCACTATTAGCAATAAATCTCAACGCTTGCTGGGCCTGCCTGCCGTAGCGCGGCTGGCGCTGTTTGCGCGCCAGGAAGGCCCGGCGGTGTTGCTGACTACCCGCGAGCGCCTTGAGCTTTTTCTTAACAGCGACGCTTTTGCTGCGCCATGCAGCGTCAACCCCGGCCTTGACAACTGGTGGGAAAAACATTCAAAAGTTGTCTTAAGTCTTGACCAGGCCGTGGCCGCTTTTCCCAAGCAGCTTGAGAACTATCTGCTCAATTTCTCTTTAGGTCAGGATTATCCGCGTGAAGACTTGCTAACTCGGCTTATTAACTACGGTTTTGAACGCGACGGCATGCCGGGCGTGGTAGTCAAGGGTGAGAGCATCACCATTTATCTTGACCAAGAGGATGAAAGTAAGAATCTCCGCTTAGAGTTTTTTGGCGACGAATTAGACGGCATCACACTAAATGATAAGACGGTGCCAAGCTACAAGCTTACGCCGCTGGCCGGAGTTGAACTTGACTCGGAAGACTGGTCGAGCACCAGGCTCGAGCAACTGCCGGGAACCATCTTTTTAGACAGCCCCGAGCTTTACGCCGGTGAGCTTGACAACGACGCAAGGCTGGACTGGCTCTGGGGTTGCCTGGCCAAGCGCCAATTGATTTCTTTTGGTCGGGAGCCGCTTGAAATAACAGAGCAGAACTCAGGGCTCGAGCCTCTTGGCTATTACCGGGGCAAACTCGGCGAGTTTTATGCCGACGCCGAGACCTGGCTGTGTGACGGCTACAGCGTGACCCTGCTGCTGAATTTTGAACGAACCGGGCGCTACTTACGCGAAAAGATCATCAATAGTCTTAACAGCAAGTGGACCAACGGTGTGAAATTTCATCCCGGTACGCTTGGTCTCAGTCTGGGCGCAGTGTCGCGTGGAGGCTACCGCGACGCGGAGGCCCGCGAGATTGTCTTAACCGAGGACTTGCTCTATGGCTATCAGGGCACGCGCAAACTCAAAAAACTACCCGGACGCCGCATCCAAAACGCCCTTGCCCTTTCTATAGGCGACTATCTCATCCACCCTGATCACGGCATCGGACGATTTATGGGGCTCGAGCCCCGGCAGGTAATTGGCGTCACCCGCGACTATCTGATTTTGCGTTATGCCGGTGAGGGCAAGCTTTATTTGCCAGTCGAGCAACTGCCTTTGCTACGTCGACACCCTGGTACCACCGACGACCCGCCACGCCTGAGCACCTTAGGAACCAATGAATGGGCCAGAGCACGTGAAAAGGCCCGGATAAACGCTCAAGAGTTAGCTGCCAAATTAATCAAGACTTATGCCGAGCGCCAGGTCAGCAGCGGTGTCGCCCTGCCACCACTGCCCGATTGGGATAAACTCATCGATGAAAACTGTCCCTTTGAACTCACCCGCGATCAGGAACTGGCAGTTAGGGCGACCTTAGCAGACCTTGAGCGCGAGGTGCCAATGGACCGCCTCATCTCAGGCGATGTCGGCTTTGGCAAAACCGAGGTGGCCATCAGGGCAGCACAGCGAGTAGTCGGGCACGGCAAACAAGTAATCATGTTGGTGCCGACTACGGTGCTGGCGCAACAACACTATGAGACCTTTGTAGAACGTTTTCAGGGCTTGCCAGTCAATGTCGAGGTGCTCTCACGCTTTTCCTCGGACCGTGACGCTCGGGCAGTCATCAAGGGGTTAAAAGATGGCAGCGTGGATATTGTCGTTGGCACCCATCGCCTCCTTAGTAGTGACATTCGCTTTAAGGATTTGGGTCTTTTGATCATCGATGAGGAGCACCGCTTTGGGGTGGCGCAAAAAGAGCGTATGAAGTCACTCAAGGCCAATATTGATGTGCTCTCCCTATCGGCCACACCCATTCCCAGAACACTTTATATGAGTCTTGTGGGTCTGCGCGATGTCTCGCAGATAATGACCCCACCCGAAGGCCGCAAACCCATCCAGACCGTCTTGCAGCCCTATGATCCGATGATTGTACGTGAGGCGCTCATGCAAGAGCTCGAGCGCGGCGGCAAGACCTACTATATTCACGACCGTATCGGCTCAATGGGTGCTCGAGCACTCTATCTCAACAAGCTTGTACCCGAAGCACGCATTGGGGTAGCTCACGGTCAGATGAGCGGTGAGGATTTAGAGGAAGTCATGCTGGCTTTTGCCGAAGGCGCCTATGACCTGCTGCTCAGCACCACCATCGTTGAATCCGGCCTGGATATTGCCGGAGCCAACACCCTGATTGTCGAACGGGCAGATCGTTTGGGTTTAGCCCAGCTTTATCAGTTGCGTGGACGAGTGGGCCGCCGTCAGACCGAGGCCTGGGCAATTCTGCTCTATCCGGGCAAGCTGCCCGAACAGGCACAACGCCGTCTTTACGCCATCGCTGAGCTTAACGACTTAGGCAGCGGGCATCTGCTCGCCGAAAAGGACATGGAAATTCGCGGCGTCGGTAACCTGCTGGGCCCGGAACAACACGGTCATATCAGTGCCGTCTCGCTTGAGGTCTATACCGAAATGCTGGCCGAAGAAATCACTAAATTAAAAGGCGAGCAAAGCGAGCAGCAAGTGCAAGTAGCCATAGATTTAAGCTTAGATGCCCGCTTAAGCCCCAGTTATATTGTCGATGACGATGCCCGCATAAGCTTTTATGGACGCTTGGCCGAAACAAAAAGCTTGGCCGAAATCGGGCGCATTCAAAATGAAATGCGGGCCGGCTACGGCCCCCTACCCACTGAGGTAAAGAATTTTATCGATCTGGTCAAGCTCCGCTTATTAGCCGGACAGCGGGGCGTGGTCACTATCGTCGAGCACATGACCGATATTCAGATAAGCTTTGAACAAGAAAGCATAGATTACGATGACCGGGGCATCAAAAATCTACCCTTTGCCGTCGAAGCCACCCGCTATCCCCCGGGTTTTAGCCTCAAAAAGCGCGGTCTAAAAACCGCAGACACACTAACGGCCTTGAGTGAGATTCTTTATCTCTGTGCCTAAATAAAACCCGGCTTAAGCTTAAGCCGGGTCGTCAAACTCACAAACTTTAAGCTTAAAAACCGTAGTTCGCACCTACGCGAAGACCAAAATCAACCGCAAAGTCCGGCACGAGGTTAACAACCGGTCCGACCTCGGCAAAAGCACTAACGGGCGCACCCACAACCTCTTTTAAGTCATATTCTCCACCGACCAGAAGCTCTACGCCCACACCGAACTCGGAAGCAACCTGAACAACAACGCCACCACCACCGTAAACGTTAATGCCTTCTACTTCGGTTAGGGCAAGCAGAACATCAACACCAACACCGAAACCTGGGGAAATCTGGCCCCCATAGAGATAGCCTAAGTTAACGCGGGCATCAATGCCTTCACCAATAACGTCGTTGATACCAAAGTGAACGGCAGCACCTGGATAACCCAAAGAGACACCCGCCCAGTAAGCGGTTTCTTCGTCATGACCTTCGTCAGCAAACGCAACCCCCAGGCTCATGACCAGAGCAGCAATTAGCAAAACAGCAAATTTACGCATATCATCCCTCCAAAGCAAGTAATTCGTGATTTCTCTTCACGCTTCACCGTTTATATCACGATGCGGCAAATGCCACAAGTGAACAAAGCAACAGCTAATACGTCGCCTTTGTCTTAGTTGCCTGATTCGGATTCAAGCAAAAAGCTACTTTCCAGCCTTTTGCTCTGCTGCTCGAGCCGCAAAAAAGCAGCCAGGAAAGTTTTTCCTTTGCTTGAGAGTTCACTGCTACCACCGCCAGGCCCACCGACACTGCTTTCTACCAGCGCATAGCCAAGCACCTTTTCCACCCGGCGCAAACGGTTCCAGGCCGCCCGATAACTAAAGTCGGCCTCCTGAGCCGCTTGCTTTAAGCTACCCAAATGGTCGATGGCTTGCAGCAAGCGGGCAGTGCGCGGCCCCATCACATAACTGCCGTCCTCGTGCTCGAGCCATAACTTACTGCGCGCCCGAATCTTCATAATTTCCGACTCCGTTCCTTAAAACGTCGCTCGGCGCCCCGGGTTTGCGGTCTGGCGCGGTTGCAGAGGGGCAAATGACCATGACGAGCCAGATAATCTGCAATAAGCACAGCCTCCTCCGCCTGGGGAATGCGGCTGTAAGCGTAGCGCCAATAAGCAAGCTGTCGGGTGCAGCTATTTTTCTCGAGGTGTTGCCTGATGCGATTTGGCACGTCTTTGGCCGACTGGCCGATGTAGATAATTCGCTTGTTCTCATCAGCCAGTTCGTAAACACCGGGCATAGCGTCACGGCCTCGCTTAGGTGGCAAGTTTGTCAGTTTGCGCCAGCGTGCACTAATCGGCATAGGGGGAGCGGTTTAACTTTCGTAGCCTAATTCCCGTAAGGCTTCGGGGTCTTCGCGCCAGGCCTTGTGAACGGCGACCTCAAGCTCTAGGTAAATGCGCTGGCCTAAAAAGATTTCGAGTTGCTTGCGCGCCGTCCGACCAATTTCCTTGATCATCTTGCCCCCTTTGCCCAGGACGATCATGCGGTGGTTAGAGCGCTCGACCCAAATTTCCGCCAGGATGTAAACAGGACTACTCTCGGCTTCGGGATCGCGCCACTCCAGAACCTGTACTGCCACGGTATAGGGCAACTCCTCACGCAAATGCATCATGGCGCTTTCACGGATCAGTTCAGCGGCCCAGTCTTCACGCGATTGGTCACTACGAATGTTCTGGGGGAAGAAAAACGGCCCTTCGGGCAAAAGTGTTAAGAGTTCGTCACGAAGAGCGTATACAGCCTCAGGGTCATTTAAAGCGCTTAAGCTATAAGCCTTGCTGATATTGTGTAAAAGTTCACGGTAAAGCGCCAAGGCCTCATCAGGATATTTGGCGGCATCGAGCTTGTTACCGATAAGAAATATCGGCACTTCGGGTGAAATACCGGCTAAGAGACGGGCGACATCCTTGTCTTCACTACCGGGAGGACGGCGCAAATCAACCACCCAGAGCACAGCATCGACATCTATGATAGCTCCGCGCACTTCGCGGTTCATGTAGTTTCCCAGCGCGTCTTTGGCGCGGTGCAAACCTGGCGTGTCGACAAAGACAAGCTGGCGCTCTTCGGTGCTATAAATGCCGCGCACACCCCGGCGGGTAGTTTGTGGTTTTGGCGTGATCGGTGCAACCTTGACGCCTAAAAGGGTATTTAAGAGGGTGGATTTACCGACATTGGGTTTGCCCAAGATGGCGATAAATCCGGAGTGGGTGGTCTCTGAACGTTGCTCAGACATAATTTCCTGCTTTCTCTTTCTAACGACTCTTGCGCCACCCCATCGCCTTGACGGTGGCGTGGACGCCCTGTTTTGAGCTTGATCTTGTGGCGGATAAACAGAGCGCTCACCCCAGCCACCCCCTTCAGTCCGACGTGCCCGGCACGGTGGGCAGGCCCAGGGTCAACCAGTTGTGCATGCCACCCCGGTAGTACAAAATTTTATCGGCCGGATAACCGAGCTCGAGCAAAGCCCGAATCGCCCTAGGAGACTGCGGGCACTGTGGGCCGTTGCAGAAAAAGAGCGTGATGCGGCTCTTATTCAATTCGCCGCTGCGTTCAGCGGCTTCGGTGTAGGGAATGTTGACCACGCCCGGCAAGGTGGCCTGCACGTAAAAGGCTGCCGTGCGACTATCCACGACCGGTTCGCCTTGCCGCAGGTGCTCGAGCACCTCGAGTTCACCGACGGTGCGGACGCCTTCGGCGATCTGCATGGGCTGAAGTTCGCCCCAGGTCGTATCTACTTTCACCAGGTCGGGCTCATCAGCGAGAGGTTGCGGCAGCATCTGCGGTTCAGTTTGGCGGCTTCGCTGCTTACGCTCTAGGGACGGGTTGCTCATGGTTCCTCCTGAAAAGATTTAGCGGCGATAACTTGTACCGCGCAGGCAAGCTAGGCTCACCCGCGCGAGGCATATAGTGGGGCGTATAGTTTTGTGTGTTGCCGATATCATAAGGACATGTTGTAAAACTTTAGACTGGATAATGTCCTGGCTGACTGGTGAAGGCAAAGTCCATCATGGTGAACCTTCTTTCTCTATCGGCGCCATCTTATATCCCCCTAGAGATATATAACGTCGCCCGAACAACGTGGCTATCGAAGGTGTCTCAAATTGTGTGTGCTGAAACTGCCAGCTAACGTTTCTGGCCTAATTTGCAAACCACGGCACACAGTTTGTGGTACACCGCCACAGGTTCACGTACATAGCTTAAATCACGATGCTTCCTTGTTCGGTAGCCGCCGCTCTCAGGCTTCTTTCGTTCACTCTTCGTGAAGCGTAAATCCAGTAAACTTGCTTTGGGGTAAGTATTGGTCTTCATAACCTATTCTTACCCCATCCTTTTTCTCAACCGACTTTTCGTACAACCGCTCGTTTTGGGGTGCAACATTGCCTACGGGGATGAAGCTGGAAGCGAAAAGGCGTCGAAGCGTAGGGTGTCAAAGGTAACAAGAGGGTGTTTAGCACAGGTTTGCGCTCTCAAGGCTGCCATACCGGCAGCACCTTGTTCGGACCAGTGCATACCCGAGCGTTTTAAGCGGTGGCCGATGACGGACTTGTTCATGGCTTCTACTTGACCGAAGCCGATGGGGTAGCCGTTGTTTTTGAAGCTAGGGTAATCCATAGAATCAAGACGTTTTTCGAGATAGTGAAGGGCTTTAATGGCGGCTTCGTCCCAGGTGAGCCAAATCTCAGGCTCGGGCAGATGCTGTGTCAGCCAATCGCGCGCAGAAGTATCTGCTCTGTACCAGTCCCGCCTATGAGAAGCGCATTTTGCCTCATCCCAATGCAGAGCTTGCATGATGAGGTCGAGGTATTCGACGGCGTGATAAACATCAGTGATTCTGACTGTATCGAGATGACAGCAGATGTTGTCAATCCAAA
>JASBUK010000141.1 GCA_030147925.1 Trueperaceae bacterium | reverse complement strand
GACCTGTGACATAGCCATCTCGTAATCTAGTTAGTGCGGTACTGGACATACCGCAGATGTACCTTACTGACCGGGCTCTTTCAAGGTCCGGTCAGTAAGGCATCGTCATGGACGGCGTTCTTGGACTAGGGAACATT
Organism: Trueperaceae bacterium; assembly: GCA_030147925.1. GTDB lineage: Bacteria > Deinococcota > Deinococci > Deinococcales > Trueperaceae > JASBUK01. The sequence goes on along the minus strand of JASBUK010000141.1, from coordinate 23,539 downwards.
CCTGGTAAAATTCGCATTCATAAGGTTGCGGCAATAGCCAAAACTCGCCAGCCAGGTACTTACCACCACCTGAGCCGTGGGATAACCCCGGGCGATATTTTCTCCCCAGGTTTGCGGCGTACCATAAAAAATCCCCGCCCAAGGCAAGGGTAAAGATGGATTTCTAAGTCTTAGCGGAGCTTGGCCACCAGCTTTATCTCAGTAGCGGCAAGTGCTTGCGACACCGGACAACCCTCTTTGGCTTCCTCGGCGTGCTGTAAAAAGCTCTGTTCGTCGATACCCGGCACCTCGGCCTCGGTAGTCAGCTCAATCAAAGTGATTTTTGGCCCGTCGCCCAAGTGCACCTTGGCGCTGGTATTGATGCTGGTTGGCACATGCCCGGCCTTGCTTAGCAAAGCCGAAAGAAACATCGAAAAACAACCAGCATGAGCCGCGCCAATCAATTCCTCGGGATTGGTGCCGGGCGTGTCGCCAAAACGGGTGGCGTGAGAAAACTCCCCTTCAAAAGCACCGCTACCAAGTTTCATGCTTCCTTTGCCTTCCCTTAGATTGCCTTCCCAAATTGCAGTTGCGGAACGTACCGGCATCATCTCCTCCTTAGCTCGCTGTGAATTTCTTGCGTTATACCGCTATTATCTTATCGTTACAACTGTAAAACAAACGTGTCCGGACTTGCCAAATTCTTACGATTTTGAAGGCATATTTAACTGCCCCTATCAAACAGAGCTTTCCCAGATTCGGCGGTAGACTGGCCCTATGCCTCTCGAGGTTCAGTCCCCTTTTCAACCCCGTGGTGACCAACCACAAGCAATTCAGGCCTTGGCCGAAGGCCTGTACAGCGGTCTGCGCTTTCAGACCCTTTTAGGGGCTACCGGCACCGGCAAGACCTATACCATGGCGAAAGTCATTGAACAGGTGCAGCGCCCGGCGCTTGTCTTAGCGCCCAACAAGATTCTCACGGCGCAATTAGCCTCTGAATTCCGTGAGTTTTTCCCGGGGGCGGCAGTAGAGCTTTTCATTTCTTATTACGATTACTATCAACCGGAAGCCTACGTGCCCGCCAAAGACCTCTTTATTGAAAAGGACGCCAATATCAACATGGAGCTCGAGCGCTTGCGTCACTCGAGCACGCGCAGCCTCTTAACGCGCCAGGACACCATTGTGGTGGCTTCGGTCTCGGCGATTTATGGTCTGGGCTCTCCGGATACTTATCAGCAGCTCAATTTAATCCTCAGCGTTGGCGATAAAATTTCCCGCGAGGAAGTGCTCGAGCGGCTCATCATCCAACAATACGAACGCAACGACATCGAACTGGCCGCCGGACGCTTTCGGGCCAAAGGGGATGTCGTGGAAATCTGGGCCGCCTATGACGAGGCGCCCTTACGCATAGAACTGTGGGGCGACGAAGTGGATCGCCTGCTGATGATCGACCCGGTGACCGGCAATGAGTTGGCCGAACTCGAATCGACCACCGTCTTCCCGGCAAAACACTATGTAACCCCTTTTGAGCAATTAGAACCGGCTATAGGGCAAATCGAGCAAGACCTAGAAACGCGCCTGAACTACTTTGAAAAGACCGGTAAACTGCTTGAAAAACAGCGTTTAAAAGAGCGAACCTTCTACGACCTGGAAATGCTCAAGACGCTCGGCTACTGCTCAGGCATCGAGAACTAGTCGCGCTATTTAGACGGTCGCCAGCCGGGCGAACCGCCGCATACGCTGCTGGACTATTTCAAGGATGATTTCATTACTTTTTTAGACGAGTCGCACGTGATGTTGCCGCAAATTCGCGGCATGTACAACGGCGACCGAGCCCGCAAACAAACGCTGGTCGATTACGGTTTTCGGCTGCCGGCGGCGCTTGACAACCGTCCGTTAAAAGAAGCTGAGTTTTTAAGCAGAGTGGGTCAGGTCGTGTTTGTTTCGGCCACTCCCGGCCCGGGCGAACGCAAACTCTCGGATCACATAGTAGAGCAAGTCATCCGTCCTACCGGTTTGGTTGATCCCGCCATTACCGTAAAACCCAGCCGGGGTCAGATAGACGACCTGGTCTTTGCCATCCGCGAACGCGCCAAAATGGGCGAGCGCGTGCTGGTCACGACACTGACCAAGAAGATGTCTGAAGACTTAACCGAATACTTTGCCCAGCAAGGCATCCGGGTACGCTACATGCACTCCGATATCGACGCGGTTGAACGTCAGGTGATCATCCGGAACCTGCGTTTGGGACATTTTGACGTGCTGGTCGGCATCAACTTGCTACGCGAAGGCCTGGATTTGCCGGAGGTCTCACTGGTTGCCATTCTCGACGCCGACAAGACCGGTTTTTTAAGAAGCGAGCGCAGTCTCATCCAAACGATTGGCCGCGCCGCTCGCAACATTCGCGGCGAGGTCTTTCTTTATGCCGATGTCGTCAGCGACGCCATGCGGGCTGCCATTGACGAGACCAATCGCCGACGCGACAAACAGTTTGCCTATAATGACAAACACGGCATCACTCCAGAAAGCATCCGCAAGACCATCCGCGAAGTCATCCGTGGTGAAGACGAAGGCAAAGCCGAAGACGTCAAGAAACTCCGCCCCTGGGAACGCGAGCTGGCCTTAGACGATTTAAGGCAAGAACTGGCAATGTTAGAAGCCGAGATGTGGCAAGCTTCGGAAGACCTTGATTTTGAACGGGCCGCCGCCATCCGGGATCGCATTCGTGATATAGAAGCGCGTCTGCAAGGCAAAGATGTCGCTTTAGTCACCATTCCGGGGCAAAAGGCTCGAGCCAAGGCCAAGCCATCTAGCTAGCATCCCCCAATAAGCCTGTGGCAAAGTGAGTATAGCGATGATTAGGCTTCTTGTCGCAGCTTTTTTGCTAAAACACGCGCCTATTATGTAGCTACCACAAAAATCCATGCCAATGCCCTAAAGGCTGAGTATATCGCCTACAAAATCTCGCTAAGCCGTCAGGAACTAGATATGGTATCTTGTGCGCCAGGAGGGTTTACCTGTGACATTCAAAGTTGGCGATAACGTAGTCTACCCATCACAGGGTGCAGGCGTCGTCGAAGAAAAAACCACCCGTGAGGTCCTGGGCGAAACCCAAGAGTATCTAAAAATTAGTTTTATCCGCGGGGATATGGATGTGCTGGTGCCGCTCAGAAAGGGGCAGGAGGTGGGGCTACGCTATACCATCAACAGCGAGGAAATTCCGCAGCTTTTTGAATCACTCAGCCGCGCTGATCTCTCCTTGCCGACCCAGTGGCCGCCACGCTACCGCACCGAGCAGGAAATTTTGGCTGCCGGTAGTGCCTACGAGCTAGCCCGTCTCATTGGTGTTTTGGCAAAACGCGATCTTGAAAAGGGACTGGCCGCCACCGAACGCGAAGTTTACGAAAGCGCTAAAAACATGCTTGCCAGCGAACTTGCCGTCGTGCAGGAAATCAGTTTACGCGAAGCCGAAACACAGCTTAACGACGTCATCGCCAAAAGCATCGACTAGCTTTAGTTAACGTTGCATCTTGCCGAGGGGATATAGCTTGAGGGTCTGAGTCTTCCATATCCGCTTATATAGCCATCATCAACGGCCTGAACGTCAGCAATCTAAAAGGCAGTGAGTAGTTGGTGGTAGGTAGAAATGGCGTTTCTAGAAAGTCTCCCCGCTGAGCTCTTTTCAAGTTAGCAGTTAAAAAGCAACACTGTGGTATAAGATTGAGTCCGCATGAATCCTTCGGATGATAAAACCCTCGCCGCTGAGCCTCTTTATTCACCTGCGGTTGTAAAACACCTCTTAAAAAAACATGGCCTAAGGGCCGATAAGGCCTTTGGTCAGAATTTTCTTATTGACGGCAATATTCTGCGTGGCATTGCCGACGCCACCGAGATTAACAAAGGCGACACCATACTTGAGATCGGCCCCGGTCTGGGAGTACTCACTAAAGAACTCGCCCACCGCGCCACCAAAGTAATCAGCGTAGAGCTAGATGCCCGCCTTTTGCCCGTGCTAAATGAAACTCTGGCAAATTTTAGCAATGTCGAGATCATTCACGGTGACGGTTTGCACTATGATCTGAGCACCCTCCCCGAGCAAAGCCTGTTGATAGCCAACTTGCCTTACAACATCGCCACCCCGCTACTGATAAGGGCGCTGGAATCACAGAAGTTCAAGCGTTTGGTATTTCTGGTGCAAAAAGAGGTAGCGCAAAGGCTCATTGCCGAGCCCAGTGACGCGCAGTACGGCGCGCTTAGTTTGCTGGTGCGCTATTTTAGCAAAGCAAGCATCCTTAAAGACGTGAGGCCTTCGGCATTTCTGCCGCCCCCGGAGGTCACCAGCAGTGTTGTGAGAATTGACACTTTTACAGGGGTTAGTGCCGACCCCGAGTTATTCAAGCTAATTCACATAGCCTTTAGGCACCGCCGCAAAACTCTGAAAAAAAATCTCATTATGGCCGGATACCAGGCCAGCACCATAGAAAAGGCTCTGGGCGAACTTGAGCTTGACCCCAGGGCTCGAGCCGAAACTCTGGGGCTAAAGCAGTTTCGCGAACTTGCCAACTTGCTTAAGTCCTAAAGCGTTCTTTAGACAATAGTTTTTTTCGGTCAATAGGGTATACTTGTGCAAGCAAATTTTCTGGACCATTCGGTCGATACCTTCCTATGGGAGAGGGTTGATGTCTAAGTTTTTTGTTGTCGGCGATGTGACCGTCGACCAAATGTATTTTGTCAATGAAATCCCCGAGCCGGGCAGCGAAATTTCTGCCAGCCGTGCCGTGATGGAGCCGGGTGGCGCCGGGGGCACGGTGGCTACCGCGCTAGCCAGACTCGGCAACAAAGTGAAAATCATAACTCGCGTGGGTGAGGGGCCGTTTGCCGATCTGGCGCTTAAATATGTTAGAGCCGCCGGGGTCGACACGCATCTGGTGCAGGTGGACAAGAAACTGCAAACGGGCAGCGTCATGCTCTTAATCACACCCGATTCGCAACGAACCATGATCAGTTCTTCGGGAGCCAGTCGACACCTGGACGCCGCTGAGCTTATCAGCGAGGAAATCACTGATTGTGACGCACTGGTCATGAGTGCCTACAGCCTCATAGGCGGCTTGCAGCGCGAATACGCGGTAAAGGCCTTAGAGATCGCTAAAAAAGCCAAGCTGACCACCTTTATTGATATGGGCAGCGGTGCGGTAAATGCCTTAAAAGATCGCCTGATTTCGATTGTGCGTGAGTTTGATTATCTGCTCATGAATCAAAAAGAGCTGTTTACGCTCACCGGCGAATCTTCTATTTCCGACGCAGTGGTCGGGCTGGCCCAGCACGGCATCAAGCGGGTGATCGTCAAAGTCGGGGAAATGGGTTCTATCGTCATCACCCCCGAACTGACTGAACTAATCGAGGCCTTTGATGTAGATGGCGTCGTCGATTCAACCGGGGCCGGCGATTATTACACGGCTGCTTTTGCCCATGGCATCATGATGGGTTATGACCTGCACTATGCTGCCCGGCTCGGCAATATCGCCGGGGCGCTCAACGCTACCACCGTAGGCGCTCAGCGCTATGCCTTTGATGCCCAGATCTTGGAGCACCACGCTAAGGAGATGCTGGCGGTTGAGTCAAAGTGAAGACATTCTTTGCGCTGCTTGTGCTGTTGCTGTCAGCTTTTGCGCTGGCAGCAAATCACTACAGAGAGCGCTTTGACACCGCCTGGGAGCTAATTAGAGATCGCTATTGGGACAAAGCCTATAACGGCCTTGACTGGCAGGAGATTCGGCGCAGCTACGAACCTAAAGCGCTGGCAGCAGACTCCGATGAGGCTTTTTACGGCATTCTCGATGACATGTACCAGGAGTTAAACGACAACCACTCGCGTTTTTTATCGCCACAGGCAGCCGAAGAATTAAGACAAACTTACGGTGATTTGCCTTGCGTGGGTGTTTTCTCTTTCGCCCAATCCCAGTCCGCCCGGCAAAGTGGCCGGGTCAGCTTTGAGCTGTTAGAGGGCAATATCGGCTATTTGCGTCTGCCTGACTTAGTGGGCACCACCGCAAACTTAAGAACTGCCGTGCGCGGCCTAAAGCGCCGCGCTAAAGGCTTTATTCTTGATTTACGTGGCAACCCGGGTGGGCAAAACATAGAAATGATGCAAGCGGCGGGTATCTTTACTTCCGGGTTTTTGTGGCGCGTCATTGCCCGCTGGACTTTCCCCTTTCCTCAGCCTGCTATTGGCAGTATCGAAACGGACTTGCCCTTGGTTGTGTTGATTGACAAGGAAGTCAACAGTGCCGCAGAAGGCTTAGCCGGGGCTTTGCAGGCTAAGGGCCGCGCAACCATTGTCGGTGAAACCAGTGCGGGCAATGTCGAAGCGGTATTGCCATTTTGCTTTCGTGACGGTTCTATGGCCTATGTGGCCACCGGGGTGCTGGCCCCCCTGCGGGACCCTACCTGGGAAGGCCGTGGCGTTACCCCGGATATTGCCACCGATCCAGACAGCGCCCTTGACACCGCTCTTGATTATTTAACCAAACCCTAAATGAAAGTTGAAAGTCTTGAAGCTGCGGCGTCGGGGCTGTGGCGTTTAGCTATTCCCAGCAAGACCCTGCCGCCGTTTAATCACACCAACAGTTATCTGCTTGAAGACAGCGGTGTGGGCGTGCTGGTTGATCCGGGCGGTGAGCGCGAAGCAACTTTAGTGGCGCTAGCAACCGCCTTAGCAAAGACCGGTGTGAGCTTTCTTAAAGCCATCTTGCTCACCCACAGCCATGCAGACCACTGCTCGAGCCTAGCAGCAGTGCAAGAACACTACAACGCCGTGCCGGTTTACGTTCATCCGCTGGAAATGTCCCGCCTTGAGCCAGCAGGCCCAGTAAAAGCCTTGAACGGTGACAGAAACCTCACAGTGGGGCAAAAGCTAGTGCAAAGCTTACACACGCCTGGTCACAGCCCCGGCCACTTGAGTTTTTATCTGCCGGAAACTAAGTCCCTCTTAGTCGGCGACATCGTGGCTGGCACGGGCTCGAGCTGGATTGGAGTGCCCGAGGGTGATGTCGGTGCTTATCTGGACAGTATAGAGCGGCTTTTGGCATTGGAACTTAAGGTCATCGGCCCCGGCCACGGAGAAATAATCAGGCAACCCCGCAAAAAACTGCACGAAGCCAAAGCGCACCGTTTAAACCGGGAAGAACAAATCTTAAAAGTCCTTAAAGGCCCGGCACTCACGCTCACAGAATTGCAGCAGAAGATTTATACGAACTTACCCTCAGAAAGCGCTGAAAGACTCGCCGAGCGTACAATCTTAGCCCATCTACTTAAGCTTATGCGTGAGCTGAAAGTACTACACTTGGGCCAAGACGAGCAAGGCCCTTATGCTTTGCGGCGTTAGCCGCCTAAGAGTTCGCTGCGTAAGGCTGCTATGCTGGCTTTAAGCGACGTCACGGCGGTCTCTTGCTGTTTTAGCAGCTCGAGCCGCTCAACCTGTGGTGCCGCCGTACCCAAAGCTTGCTCAACGACGCTAGGAAACTTAGCCGGATGCGCCGTAGCCAGGGTAATAATTGGGCTATCATCGCCAGTTTCCCGACGGTAACGCGCCACCGCCTCTAAACCTACCGCCGTATGCGGACAAGCGACATAGCCGCTTTCCTGATAAACACGTTTCATCCGAGTGCGGGTAATCTCATCGCTGACGCTGCTCCCCCAAATCAATTCGGTCAAACGCTCAGGGGCCAGCAAGTTGTGCAAGCGCTCGAAATTGCTGGGCGCACCTACGTCCATGGCATTGGAAATGGTGGCTACCGTGGGCTTAAAGTCGTAGGCTCGAGCCAGCTTGTGCAGATAATTGGGGAAAAAATCGTTGGCGTTGTGCGCCGCTAAAAAGCACCCTACCTCTAGACTCATCAAAGACGCCAGCACCCCGGCGGTTAAGTTGCCCAGATTGCCGCTGGGCACGCAGAAATTTATCTTTTGTGCCGGGCCGTATTCGGCGGCAACTTGCCGTTTGGCCCAAAAATAATAAAGTGACTGCGGCAGCAAACGGCCAATATTGATCGAATTAGCCGAAGAAAGTTGCAAATCCGCTAACTGCTTATCGACAAAAGCCTCCTTGACCAGACGTTGACAATCGTCAAAGCTTCCCCTAACGGCAAAGCTGCGCACCCCCGGGCGCTTGACGATAAGCTGTCTTTCTTGCACCGGGCTGACCATGCCCTGGGGATAAAGCAGCACCACCTCGATATTGGGCTGTCCGGCAAAGCCATCCACCACGGCGCTGCCGGTATCACCGGAGGTAGCCACTAAAATCGTGACCTGCTCTTTGCGCCTGACCAAAAACCGGCTCATCAAGCGGGCCATGGTGCGCGCGCCAAAATCCTTAAATGACAAGGTGGGGCCATGAAAGAGCTCGAGCACCTTAATACCGTCACCCAAATCAACTAAAGGCAACGGAAAGTTCAGGGCTTCGGCCAAGAGCTCTTGCAAATCCTCCCGGGAAATCTCCTGACCTAGCCAGGCACTCATCACCTGAAGAGCCAGGTCATTAAAGGAAGCCGCTGCGAGCCAGCTATCAGGCGCTAACTGTGGGATTTGATCGGGCAGATAAAGCCCGCCATCGGGAGCCAGACCGGCTAAGAGGGCATCCTCGAAAGAAAGCAAGCGCTTTTGTTCATCGCGGGTGCTGTAGTAGCGGGGAGTATTAAGCGTTGTCACCCAGGATTCTCCTTTAGGCAATTTCCCCAAGCTTTTCTGCCTGGTAGTCAAGCGGTACAGGAACAGCAGCGGGCAGCAAGCTTGGCCCGGGTCGTGCTGCTAACGCCGCGATAGTATCAGCAAGAACCGCACTGGCTGTAGGCAGCGCCCCGGCTCCCGCCCCGGCAATAAAGACTTGCCCCACGGCATCTCCGTAAAAGACCAGGCCGTTGCGGTTGCTGGCTTCGGCGGCTAGCGGGTGCGCCGCAGGCAAATAAACCGGACAGACTTCCACTTGCCAAGCGCCGTCTTGTGGGTAAACGCTACCGACCAAACGCACGCGTCCGCCGTCTTCCATGGCTTCTTTGATAATGGCCGGGGTTAGTTGGCTGATGCCGCGAGTTCTGGCTTTTACACTTTCCCAAGCAATATCCGGGTCAAAAGCCAAACGCGCTAGAATCGTGAGTTTATGTGCCGCATCAAAACCTTCGACATCCAGGCTGGGGTCGGCTTCGGCATAGCCCAAACGCTGCGCCTCTTTAAGTGCCTCCTGATAAGTCACACCCAGCTCGAGCTGACTGAGAATATAGTTACAAGTACCGTTTAGAATAGCGTGCAACTCCAGCGGGCTCGAGCCCCGCAAAGCGCCGGTCAGAGGACCGATAACCGGGGTTCCGGCCATCACCGCGGCTTCAAAATAAAGTAAACCCTGGGCCAGATAAGGTCTTAGCTCCTGCCAACGCTCAGCCAGCACCGCTTTGTTAGCCGTTACTACCCGCTTACCCTGCGCCAACGCCGTCAAGATAAGATCACCGGCTAAGTCTGTGCCACCCATAAGCTCGAGCACAATATCTGCAGCAGCTATTACCGCCTCCGGGTCGGTAGTGACTTTATCAGCGACTACGCTGGCGCTGCGTGCTTTATTTGGGTCACGCACCAAAATACCGCTTGGCTTTGCAAAAACGTCGGAACGCTGCTCTAAAAGCTCTAAAAAGCTCGAGCCTACAGTGCCCGCCCCGAGAAGACCAATTTTGGCTGCCTGCTGTGTCATGTTGGCGAGAATAACACGACAACGGCCTGCTATACTGCTGCTTTGGATGCTTGTGCGCAATCAATGTTGCAAGTCAACGCCCAAGCTAAAAAACGCTGTATCAATATATTCATTACTATTTGCGGCTAAAGCCGCTGAGGAGCTCAAATGTTGGGAATAGGAATTGTCGGACTGCCTAACGTAGGCAAGAGCACGTTGTTTAACGCCATTACCAAAGCAAGCGTAGAAGCAGCCAACTATCCCTTTGCCACGATTGATAAAAATGTAGGCATCGTCGCCTTGCCGGATGAACGCTTAAACGCCCTGCGTGAGATTTACAGCAAGGGCGAAAGGACTCCCCCGGTCGTGCCTACTACCGTGGAATTTGTTGACATTGCCGGACTGGTCAAGGGAGCCAGCCAGGGTGAAGGGCTGGGCAATCAATTCCTGGCCAATATCCGTGAGGTTTCAGCTATAGCGCATGTGGTGCGCTGTTTTGATGACCCCAATGTCGTTCATGTCACTGGCAAGGTAGACCCTGTTGCCGACATTGAAACCATCAGTACCGAACTGGCCTTAGCCGATATTGCCAGCTTAGAAAAACGCTTGGAGAAACTACGTCGCAGCGCCAAAGCTAACAAAGAGGACGCCCAGTTAGTTGCAAGCAGCGAAGCAATGATTGAGCAACTTTCGCAAGGCATCCCGGCCCGCCAAAGCAAAATTGAGTTGCCCAAGGACTTCAACCTGCTTACAGGCAAACCTGTGATTTACGTCTGCAACGTCTCCGAGGACGACGTTCTTGCTGGCAACGATTATGTAGGGCAGGTTCGTAAACTGGCCACCAAAGAAGGGTCGGAAGTGGTCATTATCTCCGCAAAAATTGAACAGGAACTCGGCGAGCTAAACGAAGCTGAAGCCAGTGAATTCTTACAGGACCTAGGTCTGAGCGAACCCGGCCTTAACCGCCTGATTCATATGGGTTACAAGGTCTTGGGGCTCTTGACTTTTCTCACCGCTGGCGAAAAAGAAGTTCGCGCCTGGACAGTAAAAACCGGAGCTAAGGCTCCTCAGGCCGCCGGAGAAATTCACAGTGACTTCGAGCGGGGTTTTATTCGCGCCGAGGTAATTGCCTGGGAAAAGCTAATCGAGGCGGGCGGTATTCCACAGGCCAAAGCCAAGGGCTGGTTGCGCACCGAAGGCAAGGATTACGTGGTGCAAGACGGCGATGTGATTAACTTTTTGTTCAACGTATAGCGTAGCTGAAAACTAAATTCAATCAACCTCGATGGTTCCTTCGCTTATCATCACACTGCTACCACCAATCCACACACCTGTAACCGCATCATCTTGCTTTTCTGTTCTGGCAGCAAGAACGCTTGGTCGCTTCATTTCCACTCCTTGAGCAATACGCCAGCTAAACGCACCATTATCAGCTTTGTTGTAGTGGGTTAATAAAGCCGCCAGAGCACAGTTTGCGCTACCTGTAGCGGGGTCTTCCGGTACGCCGTCTAGAGGTGCGAACATGCGCGTACGGATGTCAAAATCGTCTTTTGAATGCGTGTATACATGGATGTCCGGGGTAATCCCTGCGGCTGTTAACGCGTCGATAGCGCCCATATTTACGCGTGCTCGTTCTAAAGCTGCGCGGTCTGTTAGCTCCGTTATCAAAAAAGGAAATCCAACTGAAGCAACCTGTGGCATATGAGTGTCTGTCACGATATCTTCGGGTGTCAGCGAAAGCGCCGCGGCCACCAGCTCTACAGAGATTGTCTGAGCAACTGACAGAGCCTCAGGCGCTTTTAGCGCGCACCAGAGGGGTTTATTGGAGTCTTTGCGAATGCTTATTGGTACAAGACCTGCCTTCTCTTCGAAAATGACTTCAGCTAACCCGTCAAACTCGCCTGATTCGCCTGTAGTTGCCAAGGTAAACGCCGTTCCTATATTAGGATGTCCTGCTAATGATTAATTAAGCTGACACTTGTCTTCTCCTCACGTTGGTATGCCAGCCTGGAGTTAGCTGGGGGGTTAGTACCGTCAAATGGTGAACGGCTCGAGCCCACAAAGCGCGGAAAAATGTCAGAGTGAGGGATTGGGGGTAAGGGTATTTTAGTAAGGTAATACTTTATTTATTGTGTGGTCATTGAGTATATTCAGCTTAGGAAATGGCCTGTCACTTATGCCTAGGAAAGGATTGATCCAAATGAGTAGCGCTCTAAAAACCAATGAATACGCCGATATTTTAAGCTACGACTCTGGCGAAGTGATCCTCTTTCCGGGCGAGCACGACAAACTTTACCGAGTCCACAGCGGCCTTGTTCGCATTCATACCGTCGATGACGAGGGCAATAGCTTGACGCTGCGCTATGTCAAACCAGGAGGCTATTTTGGCGAAGAAAGCCTCTGCCGCTTAAACCGGCGCTATTTTGCCGAAGCTGTTACCCTCAGCAGGCTCGAGCCAATCAGTCCGAATGCTCTGACCCCAGAAGAATATCTTGATCTCACCAGCCATTTAGCGGGGGCTATGGAAAGACTCTATCAGTCGCTCTATAGGCTCTCGGGCAAAAGGCTCAAGGCCCGTATTGCCGCCGAACTTCTTGATTTGCAGGATAGTGCTCTGGCCAGCAAGGGGACAAAAAATGAAGCGGTGGTGCATATTACCCATGACGACTTAGCAGCGGCTGTTGGCTCAGTCCGGGAAACCGTTACCAAGGTCGTGGGTGAGCTGGCTAGAATGGGAGCAATTGACGCCGGTTACGGCAAGATTACGTTACTGGATATTTCCTTGCTGCGCTCGGTTGCCGGAGATTAAAGAGCGTTTCGGTGGTATTGACAACTGTCAATACCACCCGAGCAGCTGCCGACGTAGTCGAGACTGATTCCGGGTAGAAATAAAGGCGTTAAGTCTACTGTCAACCAGAATAAAACGGACTATAGTTTTGCAGTACCATACCTGTTTCCTTGACCCGGCTTAACAATTAAATGAGGCCAAGGAAACAAGTGCAGTCTCAATTTTTCCTAAAAAACCGGTCCTACACGAAATAAAAAGACACCGCTGGGGTTGCGTTCACTAAAACCGTAGTCAAAGCGAATCGCCGGGAGCGCCACACCTCCAAAACCCAGGTTTACTTGTACACCCAAACCGGCCCCGGCAAAGACCGGAGTGGCGTAGTTATCAAAACCCGGCACGCCCGAAGCCCAGCCAACATCGACAAAAGCAATACCGATAATGGTCTGTGTGGCGGCGGTGCTAAAGCCAAAATCATAGCGGTACTCCAGCGAACCAATCACATAGGTTTGCGAAGCGTTAAAGTCCTCGCGGCGATAGCCACGAATCAGGGTCGCTTCATTACCGGGTGTATTACCCACTAAGAAGTACTTGTTGGTGGGATAGTCTCCGCCAAACTGTTGCCCTGCACTGAGCTTGAAAGCAAAAACGTGATTGGGGTCCTGAATTTCTTCCGGGGCGATATCTTTAAGTAGCGCATAGGTGCGCACACCAAATTCGAGGCGTTCGTAGACATATGGTTTTTGCTCTTGGGTCACGGCGTCACGGAAATCGGTGCCAAAGCCCACGCCGACGCTGGCCTCGGCACGTACACCCGAACGTGGAAATTCCGGGCTGTCACGATCATCGTAAATGATGTCGGCATTGATAAAGCTGGATAAGCCGCTTTGCGGCATAAATTCCAGGGCGTCAGCAGCTGCTAAGGCGCAGCTATTGTCCTCGACGTTACCGTCAGCGTCTAAGCTACAAGCTTTTCCGGGCTCGAGCACGTAGTCACTATAGCTGCCACGGGCCGAAAAACGCAGGGTGGTGTTGTCATAAATCGCCCGCCCTATGCTAAAACGCAAACCCGAGTCGCGCTGTGAATACTCACCGACAAAGACGTAATTTTCCGGAATGTCTTCTGCGCCTGGGAACAAGACTTTGCTATTGCCGCCGCTATTAAGCGGCTGGTTGTTGCTCACCTCGCTAAACAATGAGGCTGAGACCGAGGTCTGCACTTCCTGAAAATCCAGGGCGTCAATAAAGAGCCAGGGAATGCTGTAGCTGACCCGGCCACCAAACTGCAAACCAAGGTCGGTAGACTGGCCGTCTAAAGCCACACTAAAGTTATGCGCCCGACCTAGAAAGTTGGTATCGCTATAACTTGCCGAGGCGGTAAAACCCGAGTTGGGGCCGGTTCCGGTGGCATACTGGAGCGCCGGTGTGAAGGTACGGGTCTGGTTTTCTTGCACCGGAATCCGCACGATTATCTCATCGGGTGTTTCGGTAGGCACCGACAGAATATTCAGTGGCTGCACCGCTCCTTGCCGGGCGACGCTGATCAGCCCCCGGCGCACGGCATTAAAGTTAAAAACGCTGCCAACTTTGGGTAGATAACGGGTGATTACCGTCTTATCGGTACGTGACTTCTCATCCTGAAAAACCACTTCGTAAGCGGCAATTTTTAGCTCGGTGATGCGCTGCACATACTGGCCGTCAAGATAGTTAAAGTCCGGCTGGCTGACAATCACATAGCCTTTTTCGTCATAAAGCGCTTGAATCTTGCGAAAGTCTTCTCTGGCCAGTTCAGAAGTAAAGGTATCCCCCACATTTAGACTTATGAGTGCCATGAGTTCTTCGGTGGCAATAACGGTATTTCCCTCAATAAGAATCTCATCGACGGGGCCGGCTGAATCCGGTGCGCCCACTCTAAATGACACCCTTACGTCGCCACTGCGGGTAATCAGCGGCTCTAAGCGAATATCGCTCGAGCGGCCCTTTGCCAAACGTCTGACGTCGTTTAGGAGCACGTCATAGTTGTAAAGATCACCAACCTTTAAACTCAAGTCGGCGGGTTCCACGCCGATGGCGGTGGTGTCTATACTGACTATTTTCAGCTCTTTAAAACGTAGATTTAGCGTTTCGTTGACCAACTCGGTGCGGTCACGATCCACACCGCTGCCCCTGAAACCCTGCTCGCTGTAAGCCTCGGCAATAGCATTGACGGCATTAGTGTAGGTTTCGATGCTAAAGGTGCTGGCAGCTTCTAAGGGTTGCAAAATCTCTGTGAGTTGTTCCTCAGATAAAACGCTCGAGCCCTCAAAGGTCAGCTCGGTCATGGGCACGCTCTCCGAAACGATATAAGTGAGCCGCAGCGGAGTCTGCTCGCCTTGCGCCAAATCGGGGTCTTCCACTGGAGCAGCATCGAGAGTCACCGGCACATCAAAGGGGAAGTTGTTGTCACGGTAAATGAGTTGTAAGGTCGCTTGCGCCTCTTGCGCGCGCAAGCTGTTAAAAATAGCGCCTGCCCTTAACAAATTGCGCTCATCGAGAATTTCTAATAAGCGGTCTTCGGGAAAGCTCGAGCCCTCAATTGTTATCTCGGCAATACGCGGATTTTCCTGAACCCGCACAATTAAAATGGGGCCGCTGCCCCGGTCTTCAAGGTTTAAACTGACCTCGGCAAACGTTCCCATGGCCAGCACGCGATTACGCTCGGCCTCTAAATCGACACGATTGACCGGCGTACCATTGCGCGAGGTCAAATTAACACGCACCAAGCGTTCCAAACCGGGGTCGCTAACGCCGATGATGCGCACTTCGACTAAGTTACCGCGTAGTTCCGGAGTCTGAGCCGCGGCCCAAACCAGCATAAATAAACAAAGACTAAGTAAAAAACGTAGGCGAGGCATGGGCCAGTTTAACCGAGCAAAGGTGAGAAGGCGTTGAGAAGGTCAAAAAACCGTTTAATAGACTGGTGGGTGGTTAGTAGTCGGTGGTAGGTAGGAATTGTCTCTCTAGAGCGCCCCTACTTTCTACTTCCTACTAACTACTTTCTGCTTTATTCCTTATCTCTAAACCTAAGAGCTTGCTATGATAGCTCTCATGACGCAAAATTTGTCCAGCCTCATTCAAGAAGCCGTAAATAAAGTGCACGAGATCACGTCCTTTAGCCCCGAGATTGCCATCACGCTTGGTTCCGGCCTGGGACCACTGGCCGACGACATTGATATCGCAGCCGCCATTTCCTATGCGGACATCCCCGGTTTTGCCGTCAGCAGCGCGCCCGGTCACGTCGGACAGCTTATTTTGGGCACGCTGGCCGGTAAAAAGGTCGTCGCCATGAAAGGGCGCGTTCACTTATACGAGGGCATCAGTGCAGCCGAGGCCGCCTTCCCTATTCGTGTCATGCACGCGCTTGGCGCGCACAGCTTGATTGTCAGTAATGCCTGTGGCGGTTTAAATCCGAACTGGCGAGCGGGCGATCTAATGTTGCAACTGGACTTTATCAACCTAACCGGAGATAACCCCTTAATTGGGCCTAACGATGACAAATTAGGACCGCGTTTTCCCATCATGTTCGACTGCTATGACCCTGCTTATATAGAGCTGGCCCGTAAGGTGGCTCTTAGCGAAAACATCGAATTGCGTGAAGGTATCTATCTGGCCATGAGCGGTCCCAGTTATTCCACTCGGGCCGAGTTGCGGATGTTCCGCAATTTGGGTGCGGATACCGTAGGTATGTCCACGGTGCATGAAGTTACCGTGGCGCGTCATGAGGGCATGAGTGTGCTGGG
This sequence comes from Trueperaceae bacterium, assembly GCA_030147925.1. Lineage (GTDB taxonomy): Bacteria > Deinococcota > Deinococci > Deinococcales > Trueperaceae > JASBUK01. The sequence goes on along the minus strand of JASBUK010000141.1, from coordinate 7,284 downwards.
ACTCTCCTCGGTAACTGATATGGCTATTCCTGACAGTGGACACCATGCCAGCGGTACGGAAGTGCTGGAGACTGCCACCCGCACGGGACCGGTCTTCCGCCAACTGGTCAAAGCTATTTTGGCCAAGCTCTAAGGTTCGAGCAAGCTTGTTCACAGAGCTGCAAAAACGCATCGAGGCCGTCTGCCACCGCGCTGGCCGTGACCCTGCCGAAATTACCTTGGTAGCGGTCAGCAAAGGGCATAGCGCAGCGGAAATCGAGGCCGCCATCTTGCGCTTTGGCCACCGTATTCTGGGCGAAAACAGAGTTCAGGAATGGCGTGAAAAAGCCAAGCAATTGCCCAATATTGACTGGCATTTCATCGGCAATTTGCAAAGCAACAAGGTCAAGCACTGCACTGGCTTTAGCCTGATTCACTCGCTTAACTCCAAGCGTTTGGCCACAGTCATGGAGGAGCAGGGACAAAAGCGCAATCACTGCTTTCGGGTCATGATAGAGGTCAACATCTCGGGTGAGGCCTCCAAACACGGCTTGCCGCCAAGCGACGTTGCAGAGCTGCTGCACTACACCCAGAGCTTGCCGCATGTCGAGGTTTGCGGGCTGATGACCATGGCTCCTTATGCAACAAATCCGGAAAGCTCCCGACCAATTTTTAGGGCTCTGCGCGAGCTACGTGATAAGCTGCAGCTTAAGGAGCTGTCTATGGGCATGAGCGGAGACTTTGAAGTTGCCATTGAAGAAGGTGCCACCTATATTCGGGTGGGCTCGGCGCTCTTTAACCAGGGTGATAAAACCCCAACTTAGGAATTGTTTATGAGATTGAGTCCACTTGATGTACAACACCAGGAATTTGATGGAGCCCTGAGTGGCTTTAGCAAAAAACAGGTACGCGAGTTCTTAAATAAAGTCGCCGACGAATTTGAAGACTTGCTGCGCGAGAACCAACAACTTCGCGAAGAAATCTCCAAACGCGATCAAAAAATCGAGGACTTGCAAGTTGGCGAAGCAGAGCTAAAAAGGGCTGTGGTTGCCGCCGAGCGTATCGGCAATGAGCTAAAGACCAATGCCCAGCGTGAGGCCGAGCTAATCACTGAAGGAGCCAAGGCTACCAAAGCCAAAATTTTAGAAGAGGTTGAACTCGAGCTGAAAAATGCCCAGTTAGAGCTCGAGCGCTTACAACGTGAACAACGTCTCTTTCGCGAGCAGTTCCGTGGCTTGCTCTACGCCTATGAACGCAGCCTAGACAATCTGGCGGAAGCCAAACCTGCTAAAGACGATGATAAAGCCCTGGCCGACAGCTAATTTTTCAACAGCACTAACTGATTTTTGGAGCTTCTTCCACACTCTTAAGTGCCTGTTCTAAGGTAACCCAAGCCAAAGTAGCGCATTTCACCCGGGCATGGAGCTTGGAAATTCCCTGGAGGAGTTGCAAATCTCCCAGTTCTTCGGCTGCCGGCTTGCCCTGAATCATATCCTTGAATTTGCGGCTTATTTCCAGTGCTTCCTTTAAAGTTTTGCCTTTGATAGCCTGAGTCATCATCGAGGCACTCGACTGGCTAATGGCACAACCTTCGCCGGTAAATTTCACGTCTTCGATACGATCTTCATCAATAGCCAAAAAAAGCTCGAGCTCATCCCCGCAAGAAGGATTTAAACCCTCCTGGTGCAAGGCCCCGGCTATCTCACCACGGTTGCGCGGGTTCTTATAGTGATCTAAGATAATTTCTTTATATAAACTGTCTAAAAAAGACATTTTGCTCCTCTAGGCATCTTCTTAAGCAAATGCTGCAAAGAAGTCACGGGTTTTTATCAGCGCCCCCACAAAGCGGTCAACTTCCTCTTCGGTATTGTAAAAGTAAAAGCTCGCCCGGGCGGTAGACTGCACGCCAAGCGCCCGCATCAGCGGTTGTGCGCAGTGGTGACCGGCGCGCACAGCAATGCCTTCGCCGTCTAAAGCGGTAGCAACATCGTGTGGATGTGTTCCCAGAACGTTAAAGGCAATGATTCCACCGCGATCAGCACCTTCCGGGCCGTAAAGCTCAATGCCTTCAAGGGGCTTAAGAAGCTCAAGCGCATAGCGGACCATGGCCTGATCATGCGCAAAAATTTCCGGCATGCCAATGCCTTCTAAATAATCCACCGCCGCACCCAAACCAATGGCCTCGGCAATATTGGGCGTTCCCGCCTCAAAACGCATGGGAATGTCCGCGTAACTGCTGTGGTCGATATAAACCTTGCGAATCATCTCGCCCCCGCCCAAAAACGGCGGCATCTCGCGCAATATCTCGGCTTTGGCCCACAGCGCCCCCGCCCCGGTCGGGCCACACATCTTATGACCAGAGAGAGTGTAAAAGTCTGCAGCTAGGGCTTGCACATCAACGGGCACGTGCGGCGCTGCTTGAGCGCCATCGACCACCATCACCGCACCCACGGCGTGAGCCTTGTCGGCGATTTCTCTGATAGGATGGACTACTCCTAAAACATTGGACATGTGCGCAATGGCCACTATCTTGCTGCGCTTAGAAAGAAGATCATCAAGCTGTTCCATATCAAGACGACGTTCTGAAGTGAGCCCCACGGCTTTGACTACCGCGCCCGTTTGTTCGGCAATGAGATGCCAGGGCACGATATTGGCGTGGTGTTCGGCATGGCAAATGATAATTTCGTCTCCTGGACGCAGATTTTTACGTCCATAGGAGTTAGCAATCAAATTTATTGCTTCGGTGGTGTTGCGGGTAAAGACGACAGACTCGGCTGCTGGTGCGTTGATAAAGCGGGCTACTTTACGTCTGGCTTCTTCGTACATTTCGGTGGCTTCAACCGAAAGTGTGTGTGCACCCCGGTGAACGTTGGCGTGGTGTTGATAATAGTAGTTAGACATGGCCTCAACGACTTGCTTTGGCCGTTGTGATGATGCCGCATTATCAAAATAAATGAGCGGCTTACCATGGATTTTGCGGCTGAGGATGGGGAAATCCTGCCGGAGTTTTACAGGCTCGAGCTGGCTCATGACGACAGTGTAGCATCCAGGATTGGAATACTGCCACAGATAAAAATCATAATGATTCTGATAATTATTAAGATGATTTGCCAGCGGATTTATCGCCCCAAAAGCCCTAATGCTTGGCTATCAAAATCACCTTCACCACCCCTGGGCCATGCACGCCCGTAGTGAGGGTCAGCTCGATATCCGCCGTGCGGCTGGGGCCGGTTGCCTGCACCCAGGCGCTGGGCAACTCCCTTTGGTAGAGGGTTAAAGCCTCGGTCATCGAGGGAACGATTTGCTCAGCGTAAATAAGGGCAATATAGGTCATGGGCAACAGCGACGCCTGGCGGCCAACCTCACTGCTGAGAACCAAGGTGCCGGTATTGGCAATACCGAAGGTCACAGTGCTAATGCCGATATCGGCCTGTTCCGGACGCTGGGCCAACGGCAAACTGACAGCCTCCGCTACTTCATCGACCAGGGCATCGCTACTGCGAATATAGGATTTGGCACCACTCTCGACCAGAAGTTGCACTAACTTATCGCGGGCCTCCTTAACTGTAGCAACGCGGTGAACCTGAGCGCCGACTTGCGTCAGCTCGTCGCAAAACTGCTCAACCAGAGCTGCATTATCCCAGTCAGTCAGGGGACTAAGCAAGGCCGGTGGCGCTTCTATAGGGCTAATAGCCTCGCGGTGCAGTGCTTTACGGATACGGCCTAAAAAATCGTCTTTGTTCATTTAAGTTCCTCCCAGCGCTCTCTAAAGGAGGTTTTGGCCGGGGCGGGAAAATCACGCTCACTAAGCCACTGCTTTAGCACCGGTAGCCAATCACCTGTTAAATAACCGTCTTTGCTTAAGCGCTGGGCGGCAAAACGACCCATCTTGGTGCCGGCATTCCACAAAACAGGCTGAGAGGCTATAAAGGCAAAAGCACCCACGGCAACCTTTTCGGTCTTGGCCGAAAGTCCCCGCTCGACACTGCGCCGACGGTGCTCGATAAGCAATTCGGGTAGGGGAATCTTGACCGGACAGACCTCGCCACAGGCGCCGCACAGGCTGCTGGCCTGTGGCAAATTGAAGGTATCTTTAAGACCCAGTAAACCGGGGTCGAGCACCGCACCAATTGGCCCGGAGTAAACCCAGCCATAGGCATGACCACCCACCTGCTGATATACCGGACAGCTATTTAGGCAAGCGCCACAGCGGATACAGCGTAGCGCCGCACGCAGCTTAGGGTCGGCCAGAACCGCACTACGGCCATTGTCGATAATCAGCAAATGGAAAGACTCGGGGCCTTCGGGTTCATCTTCGCGTTTGGCTCCGCTGATCAGTGATACGTATGAGCTGGCTTTTTGCCCGGTGGCCGAACGGGGCAAGATGGCTAAAAAGGCAGGTAAGTCATGCAGGCGTGGAATGACTTTTTCCAAACCCATAATGGCCAAGTGCATTCGTGGCAAACTGGTGGTAAGCCGGATATTGCCTTCGTTTTCTACCAGTGCAATGGTTCCGGTTTCCGCTACGGCAAAATTCGCACCGCTAATACCCATGTCTGCTTGCAGAAAACCATCCCTGAGCACCCGCCGGGCCGCGCTGGTCAGGGTGGGAATGTCGGCGTCTAAGGGCGTGCCCAGTTTGTCATGAAATAGTTTAGTGACTTGCTCTTTGGTCTTGTGAATAGCCGGACCGATGATGTGGCTGGGGGCATCGTGATCGAGTTGCAAGATGTACTCGCCTAAGTCTGTTTCCAGTGGTGTCACTCCTGCCGCTTCAAGCGCCTCGTTGAGCTGAATTTCTTCAGAGACCATCGATTTGGATTTAACCACCGTCTTGACATTATTGGCTCGAGCCAATTCGGTGACAATCCGGTTCGCTTCGTTGCCATCGGCGGCAAAATGTACTTCACCACCCAAACGCTCGACGTTGTCAACAAGCTGCTCAAGATAATAATCGAGATAGTCCAGAGTATGAGCCTTAACTACCGCGCAATAGTCGCGCAAATCCTCAAAGTTCTTAAGGGCTGCCACCGCCGTCTTGCGTTTGCCCACAAATTGCGCCGTGGCGCGGCCAAGAGCCGTCTGTAATTGCTGGTCTTTAAGCGCCTTACGGGCATTGGCTTTAAAGTTTTGACTGCTTACTTTCATAGCATCCACCTAAATTTCTGCGATACCTTGCCAGAGCAGCTCGGCTACGTGTTTAACCTGCAGTTCAACGCCTTCACGCCGAAAGGTACCAGCCAGTTGCATCAGACAACCTGCATCGGTTGAGGTTAGATAATTTGCTTTTGTGGCCTCAATGCCGCTGATTTTGGCTCGAGCCATAGCCGCGCTGATCTCCGGCATCTTAACGCTGAAGAGTCCGCCAAAGCCACAGCAGACATCATGCCCTTCGGCTTCGACAAGCTCGGCCCCAGCGGCACGCAATAGTGTCCTGGGCGCCTTATGTACCTGCATAAAACGCATGGCATGACAGGAGTCATGATAGGTGACACGCAGGCCGGACAAATCCGCACCTATCTCTTCGCGCCCCAAAACCTCGCTTATAAAGGTAGTTAGTTCAAAGGTGCGCTCGGCCAACTCCCTAGATTCGGCGTAGCTTTCCGGCGCCTGGTCAAAAAGCTCCAGGTAGTGGGTTTTAACCATGGCACCACAGGAACCCGAGGGCAGGACAACATAGTCATAGCCCGCAAAAACCTTTAGATGGTGCTCGGCCAGCTCCCGGGTTTCTTTATGGTAGCCGGCATTGTAGGCCGGTTGGCCACAACAGGTCTGTGCCGTGGGAAAGTCAACCTCGACTCCCAAATGCCTGAGCAGCTTCAGCGAAGCTACCGCTACATCAGGAAAAAGCTGATCCGCTAAGCAAGTGGCAAAAAGCGCAACACGCAAGGATAACAACCGCCTTTCTGTAGCGACATTATAACGATGCCAGGCTTTTAAGCGACAGACAAAGCAATAATGGCCGCACCTCGGCTCTCGACTTTGACTGTATCTGTCCGTGATTTTTTGCTTTGTAGCCAACAGAAATTGAAAAATGAATCAGGACTCTTAATGGCGGCTCGAGCCCCCCTTTAAATCGGTTTGGCCCAGTTTGTCAATAACTGCTATAATGAGCGCCGCTCGCGGGAGGTGACATTACCGCGATTTCTTATTTTGTTTGATAAGGAGTCTCCCGTGAATTCTCGCAATCCCCTTATTACCCTCTTTGCTTATTTAGGTGTGACGCTGGCCGCCCAAGCCGGCAATTTGCTGCTGCTAAAACTCTCGCAATTCGGCCAAAATCCCTTTCCTGAATTGCCGCTTGTCGTCATTTTGATGTTTGGCCTGCTGTTTGCAAACCCCAGCTTCCACCTCAGTCAAAGTCTCAAAAAACAGGGGCTTAACATCTGGGCAGTAGTCACTGCGGCAGTCTTGCTCAATGTTGGCTTAACGGCAGTCTTGCTGCGTTTTAGCGAAGCCTCGGGGCTTTATCTGTTAGCGCCACTTATGGCCATGACCTTAGGCGAACTCTATAAACCGCTTTTTAGAAAACACGCCGCTATGATCGCGGCCATGACGGTCTATATCGTCTGCACCCTGCTAGCTAACTACACCTTCGACAGCTTTTTGCCTTTGCCCGGCTACGGGCTGATCAATGTTGGCACGTTGTTTTTTGGCATCACCTTCACTCAGCGCGACCGCGTCCACCGCTACGGCAGAAAAAACGCTTACGCCATGATCTTCGTAGCGGCGCTTGCCAACGTTATCCTGGCTTTAACGCTGGGCACCCCAATCAGATACGTCATCGTGGGCTTTAGCGCCATCACCCTCTCAGAAAGCGCCGACACCGAGGTCTACCAGCGCTTTATAAAGCACAATTGGTTAACCCGCGTGGCCACCTCCAATGCCGTGAGTATTCCTATAGACACCGTCGTGTTCACCGTATTTGCCTTTGCCGGCGAAGCCTTTGCCACACCCGGCTGGATGCTCGAGGTAATCCTTACCGACATCATGGTCAAGCTAGTGGTCGGTACCTTAGCGGCGGTTCGCATAATGCGCAAAGGCACTATTGCTACTACTTAAGTCAGTTTTTTGTGGCAAACATTGAAAGGGAAAGTGGAAAGTAAAAAGAGGAAAGTGGGGTTTTCTGGCGATGGCAAAATCAGGCCATTGGAATTTGTCAGCTCACCCCAATTCGGAAAAGATTTGACTAAATGAAAGTTGAGGGCTGAAATGATGTGTGCGCAAAATCCCAACCCTCCCTGAGATTGTACAGATGGTCGAGCAGCTAGGTCTAGCCAAGCGTCGAAAAGCGCCTCAAGGCCG
>JASBUK010000025.1 GCA_030147925.1 Trueperaceae bacterium | reverse complement strand
TTAGTAGCAGCCCAGCAAGACCTTTATGGCTACTGGACCAGCCAGCCTATCGTAGCAATTGATATGACCGAGGCTTATCTGGATCGTTAGGTTTACCAGGGGACATTAAAACTACGTCCCCTGCTTGTTTTTTAATGACTTCTTATATCCTGCGTCGTTTTGTAACCGCTCTTATCAGCATCTTTTTAGCTTCGCTGCTGGTCTTTGCTGCGCTTTTAGCCGTACCGGGTGACCCAGCCGAAGTGATTTTGGGTATAAACGCTAGCCCGCAAGCTTTAGCCGCTCTAAGAGAGCAACTTGGCCTCAATGTGCCGGCTCCACAACGCTTTTTTAACTGGTTCAGTGGCATCATCCGGGGAGACTTCGGCGAGTCACTTAATTATCAAAAGCCTGTCGGACAGCTAATTGCTGCTCGCTTAGCCGTTTCCATCCCATTGGCATTGGGGGGCATTATCGTTGCCTGCCTAATTGCCTTGCCGCTGGGTATTGTGGCGGCTGTTAAGCGTGGTAGCTGGCTTGATCCCGTTATTACCTCACTGGCGCAGCTAGGCGCAGCCGTTCCGTCCTTTTGGCTTGGTCTTATGCTCATTTTACTTTTCGGCGTCAACCTTGGCTGGTTGCCTGCCGGGGGCTATGTCCCCTGGGAGCGCAACCCGCTGGGAACCCTACGCAGTCTGATGCTACCGGTGCTGGCACTGGGCCTGGGTCAGGCCGCCATAATGACCCGCATGACGCGAGCCGCCATGCTGGATGTGTTGGGTCAAGACTATATCCGCACCGCCAACGCCAAAGGGTTAAAGGCTCCAAGGGTAGTTTTAGTCCATGCTCTGCGCAATGCCCTGGTTACCATCATCACCATTTTAGGGCTCAGCTTCACCCAACTGCTCATCGGCTCAATCATCATTGAGCAGGTCTTTTCTCTACCCGGATTAGGGCGTCTGGCCCTCACGGCTATCGGCAGTCGAGACTTTCCCTTGCTTCAGGGCGAAATTCTGGTCTATGCCAGCGCCATCGTTATGTTGAGTTTTTTGGTCGATATTTCTTATAGCCTGCTCGACCCACGCATTCGCTATCAGTGATGAAAAGGCTCAATCTCATTGCTGGCAGTATGCTCATCGGCCTGGTTATCGGAGCTGCCCTAGTCAGTTTTTTCTGGCTGCCTTTTGACCCGAACAAGCTCGACTTTAGCGCTCAACTTGCCGCCCCGAGCGCCGAGCACTGGCTGGGCACCGACAACTTAGGCCGCGACCTGTTAAGCCGTCTTATGGTAGGGGCCAGAGGTACGCTCTATGTTGGTTTTATTGCTGTTGGCATCGCCCTTAGTTTTGGCGGTCTGATTGGCGCGGTTTCCGCCTATGCCGGCGGCCTGTGGGACGAAGTCTTTATGCGGCTGGTCGATGTGCTCTATGCCTTCCCCGCCATCCTCATGGCCCTGTTGTTAGCCGCCATCTACCAACCGGGCACGCTGACCGCCATGAGTGCTATAGGGATTGCCACCGTGCCGGTTTTCGCCCGACTGATGCGCTCGAGCGTTCTCTCTTTAAAAGGGCTGGATTTTGTCGAGGCGGCCAGGGCCCTTGGGGTCAGTCATGCACGCCTGCTTTTTCGGCATATTTTGCCGGGAACTCTCTCACCCATTGTGGTGCAAACCAGCCTGAGCTTAGCAGTGGCCGTGCTGGCGGAGGCGGCACTCAGTTTTCTCGGCCTGGGCACATCGCCCCGCACGCCCAGTTGGGGCAATATGCTGCGTGAGGCACAAGGTTTTATGGCGCTAAGCCCCTACCCGGCTCTCGTGCCCGGTCTTGCCATCATCATCACCGTTTTAGGCTGGAGTCTCTTGGGTGACGGCCTGCGCGATTATCTTGATCCACGCTCAAGAAACGGTTAGTTCTCAAACTCCGACAATGTTGCTGCGCCGCTCGAGCAACACCACATCACGCCAAACCCCCTCAAGCTGCGCAATGCGTTTACGAACACCAATCTCTCTAAACCCTTGGGCTTTGTGCAATTTAATGCTTGTGGTGTTCTCAGGGAAAATACCGGCCTGCAACGTCCAAATACCGGCTTCCTCGGAGGCCTGGATAACCGCTTTTAACAAAGCTTTTCCTATCCCCTGACCTTGCGCCTCAGCCGCAACATAAACGCTGACCTCGGCGACCCCGGCATAAACTTCTCGCCTTGAAACGGCGCTAAGGGCCGCCCAAGCAACGATTTGCGCGTTTTGCCTGGCTACCAACCTGCCAACGGGCAAATGTTCTAAATCCCATTTCTTATAAGCCGGAGCCTTGGTTTCAAAGGTAGCGTTGCGCGTGG
>JASBUK010000001.1 GCA_030147925.1 Trueperaceae bacterium | reverse complement strand
GAAGCCTGACGGTGGAGAAAGTAGACTCGATGGGGTTGGTGGTTCTGATATGGGACCAGTGCCGAGCGGGAAAGTCATAAAAGGTCAAGAGGGCGTCGTGGTCTTTTCTCAGGCACTCGGTGGCCTTTGGGTACTTGTCTTCGTAGCTTCCCAAAAAGCGGTCGAAAGCCTTCTCGGCCTCTTGTCTGCTGGCGGCCATCCAGATGTTTTGCAGGTCGCTTTTGGCCTTGGGTTGTTGACTCTTAGGCAGCGCGTTCAAGACGTTGGCGGTTTTATGCACCCAGCAACGCTGCGCTTTGGTGGCGCCGTAGACTTGAGGTAAGGCTTTCCAGAATCCTAAAGCACCGTCCCCCACCGCCAGCTTCGGGGCGACACTGAGGCCACGGGCTTTAAGGTCTAGTAGCACCTCTTTCCAAGACTGCTCACTTTCGCGGTAGCCGTCGGAGACTGCCAGAAGTTCTTTCTTGCCGTCCTCCGTTGCGACCAGCACACAATGTTTCGCTTGTTCCAGCCGAACGTTGAAGTAGACCCCGTCCACCCATAGATAAACGTAGTGCTTGCCTGTTAAGTCCCGTTTCCCCCACGTCTCGAACTCCTGAGACCACACGCCCTTGAGGCGACTCACCGTCGAGGCGGATAAGCCGGGTGCATTGCTACCCAACAAAGCAGACAGCGCTTCTTGAAAATCCCCCGTAGACACGCCTTTGAGATACAGCCAGGGAATCAGTTCCTCCAAGCTGGCGCTGCGGCGCAGGTATTTAGGCAGGATGCTCGAGCTGAAATGAAGCCTCTCCTCTTCTTTGGCACGGTCATGTACTCGCGGCGCTTTCACGCTCACCGGCCCGATGCCCGTTTGCACCTCCCTTTCTGGTAAGTGCCCATTTCTGACCAGCCGAGCCCGTCCCTTTTCATCGTGCAGGTCTCGATGCTGAGCTAAAAAACTCGCCACTTCGGCCTCAATCGCTTGAGCTAATAGCTTCCTGGCTCCCTGGCGCAGAACATCAGTCAAGGGGTCGGCTCCAAACGCTGGCTTCTCTAGAGTCAGTACGGTATCTTCTAACAAGGCGTATCACTCCTTTTCTAAACCCACGATGATTCTAATCATCGGCGGTGATACGCCGCTTGCTTTCCTGGTCATCCACAACTTTCAGCATAAGCTCAGAGTTGGCTCAGTTTAAACTTGCAGCTTAACCCGGTGTCCACCAAACCCCGGGCAAGAGCAAAAGTAGAGTGAAAAGTAAAAAGGGGAAAGTGGGGTTTTCCAGTGCTGGCAAAGTCAGGCAACGGGAATTTGTCAGCTCTTAAGCACTAACACCCAAAAAGAACTCGGTTAGGGACTTTCTAGAAATGTTTTTCCCACTTACCACTCACTACCAACCACCGACCACAAACTACTAACTGTCAACTCTGGCCAGGGCTGCAATCACTGCGTCAGTGAACTCTTCAGTAGTAGCCTTACCACCTAAGTCAGCAGTGAGTGGCCCTGTGCTCAGTACCTTGTTGACGGCCTTATCCAGACTTGCAGCCAGCTCACGCTCACCCAGATAGTCAAGCATCATCGCGGCGGTCAGAATAGTGGCCGTAGGATTGGCAATGCCCTTACCGGCAATATCCGGGGCGCTGCCATGCACCGGCTCAAAGATGGCGTGCTTGGGGCCGATATTAGCACTGGGCGCCAGCCCCAAACCTCCAACCAAGCCAGCGATTAAGTCGCTGAGGATATCACCAAAGAGATTGGTGGTAACCATCACATCAAAACTTTCCGGCTCACGCACCAGCTTCATGGCGGCGGCATCGACGATGACATCGGTCGTCTCGACATCGGGATAGTCCTTGGCCACTGTGAGCACAGTCTCTAAAAAAAGCCCGGTGGTTAAGGGCAGCACATTGGCTTTGTGAAAGACCGCCAGCTTTTTACGCCGTTTGCGGGCTTCTTCTAAGGCCACTTTGGCGATACGCTCACTGGCTGCTTTGGTAATGACCGCCTCGGCAATCGCCAGGTCTCCATATCTTCTTTCCTGTTCGACATAGAGCCCCTGGGTGTTTTCCCGAACCATCAGCATATCGACATCTTTAAAGGTTCCGGGGATAGCCCGGGATTTAGCCGGGCGCAAATTGGCAAAAAGGTCAAGATTGCGCCGCATGTAACGAATCGCTCCTTGAAAACCCTCCACCTTTTTGCTCGGGCTGGTAAAAGCCCCGGCCAAGACCGCATCGGCAGCCTTAACAGCTTCTAGAGTGCTCTCGGGTACGCTTTTTCCGGTTTTTTGAAAGGTTTCCCAGCCGGCTTCAGCATAACTGAATTCAAAATTCAGGCCGCTCGCTTCGAGCACACGCTTAGCAGCAGGCACGACTTCGCGACCAATACCGTCGCCAGGAATCAGACAGATTTTATACATCATTCACCTCAAACTAGTTATCTTAACAAACAGGCTTTTTTTAGGATCACGCCTTATTTTAAGGGCGTCAAAAGAGGAATCTTGCGGCTGTCAACCACCCGCATCAAGCTACCATGTTGCTGCTATATCCAGAGGAGTATCCGCGCTTTTTTACATTAGCGACCCGGCAGCAAATGAGCAATAATCGCTATCGATAGTTGTGCTTTAGCAGTGTAGACTAGGCGTTGACATGGAACATGTATTGAAGGGCCAACTAGATGAAGATGCCCTCGCCAACTTGCTGCAATACCTGTCGCGAAGCCGGGCCAGTGGCTGTTTACAACTTACGCAATCCCCGCAGTTAAACGGAGCGGTTTTTTTTGAAGGCGGCCAGGTCGTTTTTATTAGCACCGGCTCCAAAGCCGGCATTCCCGCTCTGTCTGATTTACTTAACTGGCCTAGCGGTGATTTTAATTTTCAGGTCGGTGTGCGTGCTCCTCAGCACAACCTGAAACTGCCGGTTGAGCGCCTAAAAGAACTCTCGATAGACAGTTTGCTGCTAGAAGCTGCTTATCAGGCCGATGTAAACAAGCTCGAGCAAGATGCGCTACTTAGCGAGACCAGCATCTTAGAGCCCAAACCCATTGAGCAGCAAAGTCAAACGGTAGCCTTGAATTTGCGTGCCCTGCACCTATTAAGACATCTCGACGGCAAGCGCAACCTGAGCGAAATTGCCACCTCGTTGGACATGCCGGTCAGCGAGGCTTTAAAGGCCGCCCGCGAACTGAGACAGCAATCTTTAGCCGATGTCATCAGCGGTAGTTTGGTGCCGTTTGAATTCCTGGACAAGCTGACGAGCTTAGCCATTAACATCATGGGGCCTATGGCAGAAATTGTCATCGATGACGCCCTGTATGATCTGGAATTGCAGGCCGATGCCCTGCTCGAACGCGACTTGGCCAAACTGTTAGAAGAGATAGGCTCGCAGTTTAAACGCCCGGACTGGCGAGAAGAATTTAAGCGTCTCTCCACCGAACTTTGTGCGCAGTATCAGCTTTCCTGTTAAAGCTAAAAGCTACCACGGTCCGCAACCAAACCATGGTAGCTTTTTTAATTATCTACTGACTGCGGTAATCCGGCACTACCAACTGACCGTTAACAATACGCTGCCTGATCAGAGCAAGCTCTTCAAGAACCCCGCTGGGAATAAGTGCTCTGTTGTAATCGTCAATGGCATAGCCCACACCGTTTTCGGCTAAACCCAGGCTCTGAATGCCACCACTAAAGGTACCGTTGACCACGTCATAGGCGGCTGTTTCGGCGGCGACATCCACGCGTTTGAGCATGCTGGTGAGGCCGTGGTTAACAGTAGCGGGGTCGCCGTCGGTATCCCCAAGATAGTTTTGATTGCTGTCCACGCCTATAAAGAAAAGGGGTTGAGACCCCGGTCCACAACGCCGCTGATAAATATCACTAAAGGTCATTGAGGACAACTGTTGGCTTAGCGGTGTAGAGCGCAGAGTGACGTTAGCGGGTAAGTTATCAGGATTGTAACACATGATTTCGTTCACATATTCAATAACGCCGTTACCCGAAGCGCCAGCAGCAGCATAGATAATATCCGCACCGCGATCTTTCTGGCTGGCCGAAAGCTCCTTGGCCTTAGCCGGGTCATTCCAGGCCGCTGGGGTATCGCCGACATAATCAGCAACTAGCGTGCAGCTTGGGCAAGCCGCCTCGACACCTCTAAGATAACCGAGTTCAAAGGCGCGAATAAGCGGCACATCCATACCTCCTACGAAACCCACCACACCGGTTTGTGACAGGCTTCCGGCTAGGTAACCGACCAAAAAGCTGCCTTCGTGTTCTCTAAAGAGAATGCTGCGGACATTGGGGTTTTCGGCCACGGCATCAATGAGCACAAAACTTGTCTCGGGAAACTCGCTTGAAACTGTCTGAATCGAATCGGCCTGCAAAAAGCCGGCAGCCACAATCAAATCTGCACCCGACGAAGCAATGCTGCGCTGACCGTCTGCGGCAGTCTCGGGAGTTCCATTATAAACCAATACGTCAATGTCATATTCTGCAGACAAGTCATTGACTGCCCGGGTCAGGCCATTCCAGGTGCCTTCGTTAAAGGAGCGATCAAACCAGCCCCCACCATCAAAGGTAATGCTGAAAACGTAGCTTTGTGCAGCAGCCAAACTCAGCGTAGCCGCGACAATCAGGGTCATAACAATACGCATAGCTCCTCCTTAGGAGTTTTTCTTGTGAGTTCTATCCCTTTTAGGTCACAACTCAAATCTTTATCAAGATTAACTAGTTCTAGACCAAATAGATATGAAGTCCGCTATAGCTTTCGCCTCATTTGATTTATCTAATAGTGTCTGGGGTTAAGACCTGCTAGGCTTTGCTTTGGCCGGTGTTGCCCTGGTTTTAGAGCGACATGCTAAAAACTGCCGGAGCGTTGCCGAATTGGGCTGCTTAATTTTAAGGTGTCAGCCTTAAAATTTTTAGTCGGGCAAGTTATGTGAAAAATCCCTATTCGGACCTGCCTGGCTTTATATAGGGTCTAGATATTAGGAGGCTAGATGAATACGAAATATGTTGTCGAGGTGCTCGAGCCCCCGCAAGGCGACCAGCAACTTATCGCGCGGCAGCTAGGGCAATCGTTTGGCGTCGACATCAAAAAGGCCAGAGGTCTGCTCAGGCGCGTGCCGGGTGTAGTCACCAAACCCGTCTCGGAAAAAGAGGCGCAGGCTGTTACCAAACTCTTTGAGCGCGCCGGTTTGATTTCGGTGGTGCGCCCAGTTGAAAGCGGGGATACGGTCATGGTGACAGCGGAAGCGGCTGAGACAGAGCCCGCTACTCCTTCTGCACCTCCAGTAGTCGCGCCGGAACCCGCCCCGGTAAGTCCAGTGGAAACTACACCGGAAAGCATGGCTTCGCCTGCAGTTACCGAAATACCCGAAGCACCTTCGGAAAAACCGGGTGCACAGTCACCAGAAGAACAAAATCCAGTGGAAGTAGCTAAAACGCCAAGCGCAGAATTACAAGAAGAGCAAACGGCAGCAGTAACAACGCCGAGCGCACCCCCGGCAACTCCCGCCCGAGAAGTGGACACCACCACTTCGGCTCGAGCCGCCACAGCCGCAGTGACAGCAGCAAGTGCGCCAGCACGTGCCGAAAAACCCGCAAGGCGACGCCGGGTCACCCTGCTCAGCAAGTTGCTGGTAGTAGCTGTTGTGCCCGCGCTTCTTACCGTAGCCGGTGCGCTGGCGGTAATCTGGTTGATAGCCCGCCCCGCCTTATACGCACAACTCCTGGCCTCGGCCCGCAACCCCGCCATCGTGACCGCCAGCAGTATCGGTCACGCCCTGCCCGAAGAGGGCGCTGGCGAAACCGACTTCCTGGAATTACAGGAGGTTATTCAGCGTACCCGCTTGGCTTTCCAACGTCAGAACATCAGTTTCATTGTGGCCACCGATACCGAAGGCAATCCCATCTCCGGTTGGTTTGCCGGTGCTACCAGTTTGACGGCGCAAAATGACGAACTGAAACTTGCCGTTCAGGAACAAGCCCTAAGTGCTGTGGCTCTGGGTGCTACAGCACTGGATGCCAGCGCCAACACTTCGTCAAGGACATTGGCCAGCGCTGATAATGTCAACATCGAGATCGTCTCGCAGCCGCTTCTAAACGAGGGGCAAATCTTTGGCGCCGTCGTGGTCGGTGTAACCGACGAAGCAGTAACGAGACAAGTACAGGCGATTCTTTACAACACCTTGCTCTTTAGCTTGATACCCATGCTTATAGCCATTCTCATTGCGCTTTATCGGGCTCGAGCCCTCACAAGGAATATCGTCTACCTCACCAAGGCTGCCGACCAGATCAGCCGTGGCGACCTTACACAAAGCGTCGATCTTAAGACCAATGACGAGCTGGGCGACTTAAGCAGCGCCATTGAAAGGATGCGGGTCAGCTTACAAGAAGGGCTCGAGCGCCTAAGACGCCGTCGCCGCTAGTTTGATTGAAGTGTGTTAAGTAAAAGTGGTTAGTGGAAAGTAGTTGGTAGGAGGCAAAAACTAGGGATTTTCCAAAGGTGGTAAGAAGCAGACAATTGGAATTTGTTGCTTTTTAACTGCTAACGCTTAAAAAGAACTCAGTGGGAAGGACTTTCTAAAAACGCTTTTCCCACCTACTACTCACCACCTACCACCAACTAATAACCACCCACTACTAACACTATTTGTGGTACATCGCCTTTTTTGGGTGTGGCCTGATTAACTCAGGCCATATTTGCCGTCAAGCAGAAATCTTTAGGGGCTTTTTGAGGCCCGTCAAAATAAATATCGGTATAGGTGAATAGAGATAAATGAACAAATTATTAAACGAAACACTTAGCGGTAATATTTCTCCTGCTGCTTTAGCTAATCTCCTCAACTATCTAAAAATGACCGAGGCCGAAGGTCGCTTAGTTCTTAAAAAGGATGGTGAGATCGGGCAAATCTACCTTGAAGAAGGTCTTATCAGCCACTGCATCTGGCATGATAAGATTGGCCCTTTGGCGCTTACCGAAATCCTCAGCTGGCAAGAAGGTGTTTTTGAGTACGAACCAGATGTCTTCAGCCCGCTCCAGTCAATTGAAGACGCTAGCTGAGTGTATCAGTTCTTAGCCTCAAGAAAGACTTAAAGCAGTTGTACTTGGACGAGCATAGGGAAATTCTTTAAAGATTCCGATAGTACTCAAACTCTCTTAAGGAAAGTAGTTGATGGGACAATAACCCCTCACGCCTAACACCTCACACCTTACCCCTCGCTTTGTAGAGCTGCTTTCTAAAAAAGCTATTAACCCTGCCCCGCTATTATTCGGCACTGCAAAAATAGCCCCAACTCGGTTAACATAGACAAATATAGCCTGGGAGGTTTTCATGTCAAGCTCCGAGCAATTCGCCGTGCGTCTGCTCAATACGGTCGAACCTCTGTTGCGTGAAAAAGCTGCGGAGCGCATTGCTCCCCGCCTGGGCCTGGGCAGCGACAGGATCATAAAATTGCTGGAGCGCCAGCCAGGTCTTATCACCAAACCCACTTCACAGGATGGGGCTCAGCGTATTGCCTATTTATTTTCGAGCGCCGGAGTCGGTGTCAAGGTAGTTCGTTTAAACGATGATACCGACCCGGCCTTACTGCAATCCTGGACCAATATGCGCTTGCCGCAAACGATTGAACAGCGCCTGCGCGAAACCGAAGTAAAACGTTTTAAGCCCGGGGTAACCGCACAAGCCGCCGCCAGCATCGGCGGTGACACCGGCCCAGCACAAAGCAAGGTTGTGACCAAAACCGCGCCGACTGCAAAAACTGTAGCGGAACCGCCCAAACAAGTTACTACCGAAACTCCTCCGCCAAAACCACCAGAAGAAGTGGATATTGAAGTTCCCTCCGTGCTTGAAACGACAGCACCCTTGTCGTTAACAAGACGGCGTTTTTCACTGCGCTGGCAATTGCTTTTTGCCGCTATCAGCCCGCTGCTCTTGCTCGTTGCCGCCACACTATATATCAGCTACGACAACAGCGGCAGGCTCTTGAGTGAGGTGGGTCAAAACCTCGCCACCACTATTGCCACGAATCTCGACATTTACCTCTTGGAAAATAATGCAGCGGTCACTGATCCCGAAACCATCAGCTATTTCAGGCGCAGTCTCGAAGCCTTCGAAACGGCAGCCTTGCCGGTTTTGGCCCTGCAGTACACAGATGCCGATGGGCTTTATGTCACGGGCAACTGGGAGCAAAGCATGGTCCAGAGCGCTGATTTTGTCAGATTTGAAGCGGGTTTTCATGCCGCGGCTCGAGCAGCCATGAATAGTGGCGTAGCAAATCAGGGTCTTGCCGACTTTATCCAGCTAGAAAGCAACTCCTTGGGTCGCTTATACGTTATTGCCAAACCGCTGGCAAACAATGCCGGTACCGTGCAGGTAATCTTGGCGCAAAAGGATGTCTTGGCCAATGCCATAAACGTCATGCGTCCGTTTGTGGTCATTTCTGCAGCGGTGCTGCTATTGGCGCTGCTGTTTATCCTCATCCCGGCAACGGCCTTAGCAAACAAGATTCGTTATCTCGCGGTGGTGGCAGACCGCATTTCACAGCAGGGTGACCTTGACCACCCGGTGATTTTGCGCGGTAATGACGAAACCCGCGATGTGGCTGAAGCGCTCGAGCGTTTTCGCTTGTCGCTAAAGCTGGCCATCAACCGTATCCGCACGCAGGAAAAGTCAAAAAGAAATGATTAGTAAGTGGTAGGTGGTGAGTGGTTGGTGGGAAAAGCATTTCTGGAAAGTGAGGTGTTAGGCCGATTTTGTTAGTAGTTTGTGGTGAGTGGTTGGTGGTAGGTAGGAAAGGCGTTTTTAGAAGGTTCCTCATCGAGTTCATTTTAGACGTTTGCGGTTAACCGACAAATTGGCAGTGTACCACAATTTGTGTGTTGTGATTTGTGAATTATGTCAGGGACGCAGGGCTGACGCATCAAAACCAAAGACGCTAGTCTTGAGGGATGACAGAAGACCCAGCAACGGAGCAACTACGCTTAGCAGTCCTACACTTTTCAGCTTTACCCGACCCAAGGATAGAACGGAGCAAACAGCATCTACTC
>JASBUK010000144.1 GCA_030147925.1 Trueperaceae bacterium | reverse complement strand
ACGTATATGGGCAGATGCGGGGTATCAAGGTTCATTGGTTGTTTGGGTTCAAGAAGCGTTTGCCTGGTTGCTCGACATTGTGAAGCGGAATAAGCATGTCACCGGTTTTCAACTATTACCCAAGCGTTGGATTGTCGAACGCACTTTCGCTTGGATTTGCCGTTATAGACGTCATAGCAAAGACTATGAACGGCTTAACCAAACCAGTGAAGCTATGATTCATATCGCTATGATTCGCCTCATGCTCAGGCGCCTAGCTTGACCTTCTCAGACAGGCTCTAAGTGCATTACATTCCCCCGGTAAAGACCCAGTTCGCGCTCGAGCCACAAAGGGTGTTGAAAAAGAGAAGCGACTATATGCTCTTTAGTACCCGGGACATATCGCTCAAAGGCGTCAATGATGGACTCTTCGACACCTGGGGCGATCTCATCCCAGTGTTGACCATTGCGTAAAGAATAGGGATAATACTGAGCCCATAACCACAGCACTTCGCCGCCAGGCGGTGCCAAACTGTCATCCACAGCGCTAAAGCTCATGGCTACAATAGCCGGGTCGCGACTAGGCTCTTTACGCAGATAGTCGCCAAAAGCGGCATTTAGCTGGGCGCGGTCACGACACAGGAGTTGCAATGCCCGGCGCGCCTCATCGTCGGGATGTGCCTGATAGCGAATCGGGGCATCTAAAGCAAGACGAACAATCGCTCCAAAGCCATTGCCAACCCGCATCTTTTTGCTGTTTGCAGGCCGGTGCTCCTCGGGTAGCAATTTGCCAAAGGTTTCCCAAGCATTTGTGCCGGCTACTATCTTGTGTGTGCTATAACTCTGACCGGCAACTTGTACACCAATTGCTCGCCCTGCCTCGACTAAAATTTGCTCAACCGGCACACCGGTAAATACCTGACCACCATGCGCTGCTATGTGCTTGGCCAAAGCCTGGCTAAGCATGCCGGAGCCACCACGTGGTCGCGCTATACCCCCTTCGTGATAAAGCGGCTGCCACAGCAAAAAGGGAGCCGTCATAGGCTCGGTTGGTGGTGGTCCCGACTGAGCCGCCATCCACACAAGCGGCGCTTTTATCTTTTCTTCTTTAAAATAACTGTCCACCACCTCACCATAGGGTTGCATAATCGTGGGTAGTGCCCGTCGCCAATCACCTTTAATCGCCTTGCCCAACAGCATCTTTCTGCCCAGATTAAAAGGACTCGGCGTGCTTAAAAACAAGTCTTTAACTGCATGTGCAAACGGGCACCAGTCATCTAAAAATCGCTGGTAGACCAAACCCTCTCCCGGGAACTTCGCCTCGAGCTGCTCGATGGTTTTAGCCTCGTTGCGGTAAAAAAACACCGTGTCGCCATCTTCAAACGGCGCAAAAAAAGCGGATCAATCTCAAGGTACCTAAGTCCATAGCGGGCAAGTCCAAGTTCCTCTATTACCGGCGTAAGACGTATCAGGATGTGAGCGCTGCCGCCAAGATCAAACTTATATCCCGGCACTATCTCTGTGGTTGCAACCGCGCCACCAACCATATCTCGTCTTTCAAACACAGCAACCCGGTAACCGGCCTGGGCGAGGTAAGCACTGGTGATAAGCGCATTGTGCCCCGCTCCCACAGCGATGACGTCATAGTCCGGCATGAGTTATGGTAGCGCGCTAACAAAGCAGCTAATTGTAGCCAGGTCGTCTCTTTAGAACAGATAATTATGACTAAAACTGACGTCCTTAGCTTTCCCACCACATGGAGAAAAGTAGTTGAATAGAATTCAACTACTTTTCTGTTTTTGCGTCCCTAACAACTTTTCTTTGGTAGCGATGGAGAGACTTGAACTCTCGACCTCACGATTATGAGTCGTGCGCTCTAACCAGCTGAGCTACATCGCCATGTAAGTTGACGCCTTACCTAGCGCAAATTCATCTGCCTCAAGGCTTAAGAACCTGCGATTTGTGAGTATACCGCACCAAAAGCTTTCAGGACAAGAGCCGCTGGTCAGAAAGAAAGCTTCAGCACTCAGGACGCAAAAGATTACAGTATGCCGACACAGTAATGACGACTTTTACCTTTTAGTAGCGATGAGCAAGTGCTATACTCCAGCAATGTTAGAACCGTCGTTAGAGTTGTATGGAGAAACCTACGACAAGGTAGATAAGCTTCTAAACGATTTGTTGGCCAAGAGCCATGCGCGTTACGCCATGATTGTTGACCGCAAGGGTTTTGTGCTGATGCACACTAGAGCGCTGTGGGCACCTAAACCCCCTTCGCTGGATTCATTGGCAACCTTAGTGGCCTCCAATTATTCGGCCAATGCCGCTATCGCACAATTGCTCGGCGAAAATGGCTTTAAGGAGACGGTGCAACAAGGCGATGACGTCGGCACTTATCTTGAGGAATTGGGTGACAAGGCACTTTTAGTCACTGTATTTGATAAGTCAGCAGCCTTGGGCCGAGTCAAGCTTTTTACTAAAAAGGCCGTAGAAGAAATTCGCATGGTTATAAGCAATTCCAGTGATGAAGTACCTGATGTATCTTTTGACACCAACTGGAGCAATTCCACTGGAGCTTTGATCGACGGTTTATTTGAGGTAAAAGACGATGAGCACAATTAATTTCTCGGCGCGTGAGATCAATTTTAAGATTGTTTACTACGGGCCGGGGCTCTCGGGCAAAACCACTAATCTCAAAAGAATTTACGATCAGGTGCCTGCCGAATCCAAGGGTGAGATGGTCAGCCTGGCTACCGAGGACGAGAGAACCCTCTTTTTTGACTTCCTGCCACTAGATTTAGGCAAGGTCAACGGTTTTAAAACCCGTTTTCACCTGTATACGGTGCCGGGTCAGGTCTTTTATAACTCAAGCCGCAAACTCATATTGCGGGGCGTTGACGGCGTGGTTTTTGTGGCTGATTCAGCTCCAAACCGTCTGCGGGCCAATGCCGAATCACTGCGCAACCTGCGCGAAAACTTAAAAGAATACAATCTTTCATTAAATGAAATACCCTATGTGATTCAGATAAATAAACGTGATCTCGAAAATGCCTTGCCGGTTGAAATGATCAGACAAGTCCTTGATCCCAGCAGTAGTGTCGATTTTTATGAGGCGATTGCCGAGCAGTTTAAAGGAGTTTTCGAACCGCTGCGCTCCGTCTCAAAATTGGTCTTGGAAAAACTGGCTCAAACGACTTAAAACCACCAACCATCCTGGCATTTTTATTTTTATGATGGCAGCGGCTGATTGCCGCTGCTTTTTTGTATCAAATTGAGTGTCTGTAAATATTTTGCCGGCTCAGGGCTTGTGTTATCGTCTTGGCAATGAAACGTACAAGTCTTTATGAAACGCACCTGTCCTTAGGGGCTCGCGTGGTAGATTTTGCCGGTTGGGAGATGCCGCTACAATACCCCACAGGTATCAATCAGGAACATCTGGCAGTCCGTAGCGATGCAGGCATTTTTGATGTCAGCCACATGGGCGAAATTCGCATCTTGGGTGAACGTGCCACAGGGTTTTTGCGCTACGCCACTCTAAACGATCCAGCGAAGTTGCGTCCGGGCCGGGGGCAGTATTCAATGTTGCCCAATAATCAAGGTGGTTTAGTCGATGACCTTTATGTTTACTGCGAGGCTGAAAACGAATACTTAATCATCTGCAACGCCGCCAATATCGGACCGGTGGTAGGTCAGCTTAAAGATTTGGCTCGAGCCTTTGACTGCCATGTCGTCAACGAGTCTGATTCCTGGGCGCTAATAGCCCTACAGGGACCGGGCGCCGCCCTAATCGCCAGCCGAGTCAGCAGTGATCCCATTGTCGACCTGAAAAAAAACCGCTTTCTGAATACCGAGATTTCAGCTTGTCCGGTCAAACTGGCTCGCACCGGCTATACCGGCGAGGACGGTTTTGAAGTTCTCTGCCACCCTACAGACGCGCCCATTGTCTGGAATGTGTTTACCGACGCCGGCGCCCTGCCCTGCGGTCTTGGTGCCAGAGACACACTGCGGCTGGAAGCGGGTTTCCCTTTGTTCGGTCAGGAATTTGACGCCACGACAAACCCCCTGTGCAGCGACTATGCCTGGGTGGTAAAAGACAAGGATTTCTACGGACGGGAGCATATCTGGGGCAAACCCTGCCAGCAAAAACTCGTTGGCCTCAAAATGAGCCAGCGTGGTGTGGCCCGGCATGGCTACCGCGTCTTTGCACAAGAGCAAGAAATAGGCAAGGTCAGTTCGGGAACCATTTCACCATTGACCAGAGAAGGCATTGCCTTAGCCTGGATAGATGCCGAATTCGCCGTCATCGGGCAAAGTGTTGCCGTGGAAATTCGCGGCCAGCACATACCTGCCACCGTGGTAAAGCCCCCCTTTCACCTCTAAGCGTTAAGCTATCTTTAAGTTCTATTTTTCACTGTCAAAGGAGCATTCATGCAAACACCCAGCGAATTAAAGTACAGCCGCAGCCACGAGTGGTCCCAGGTCTCTGCAGACGGTAAACTCATCACCGTGGGCATTAGCGATTTTGCCCAGGATCAGCTAGGCGACGTTGTTTTTGTCGAGCTACCCGAGCCTGGCCGCAAGGTCAATGCCGGCGAAGCAGTAGCAGTTATCGAATCGGTCAAAACCGCCTCGGATATTTACGCGCCGGTCTCCGGTGAAATTATCGAAGTCAACGAGGCTCTGCTTGACGCACCCGAAGGCATCAATGATTCACCTTATGAAGCTGGCTGGCTTTTTAAGATTCGCAGCGAAAACCCCGCCGAGTTAGCAGAGTTGTTAGACGCTGCCGCTTATATCAAAATAGCCGAGGAGGGCTGATTTGAACTATCTGCCGCACACGCTTAGGGACATTGACAAGGCCCTTAAGGTCATTGGCGTGGCCAGTCTTGAAGAACTCTTTGCCGACATTCCTGCGGCCTTGCGTAAACCAGAGATGGATTTACCCCAGGGCATGGATGAAGTAGCGCTAATGCGGCACCTGCGTGAGCTAGCGAAAAAAAACACCGTGTCGGGGCCAAACTTTTTAGGCGGAGGTGCCCAACGTCATTTCATCCCGGCGGTGACGCCACATCTCAGCATGCAAAGTGAGTTCGTCACCGCTTATACCCCTTATCAAGCGGAAGTGGCTCAGGGAATACTGCAGGCAACGTTTGAGTATCAGACGCTCATGTCCGAGCTTACAGCGCTGCCCATTTCCAACGCTTCTATGTATGACGGCGCTTCCAGTGTCGCCGAGGCCGCGCTTTTGGCCATGCGTGCCACGCGCCGCAACAAGGTCGTTGTCAGTCAGGGGGTGCATCCTGAAACGCGTGAGGTTTTAGCCACCTATTTGCAAGCATTTGAGACAAGTTTAGTGGAGCTTCCCTTACAAGACCTGGTCACCCCGGAAGTGGCAGTAACAGGAGACACAGCCTGTGTCATCGTACAAAATCCCAACTTCCTGGGTTCGCTCGAGCCCATGTTGGCTCTCGCCCAGGCAGCGCATAATGCTGGCGCGCTCTTTGTTGCTGTGGTCGATCCCTTGTCACTGGCGCTGCTACACGCACCAGGTCACTATGGCGCCGACATTGCCGTTGGCGACGGACAAACCATTGGCAATCCGCTTAACTTTGGCGGCCCCAGCTTTGGTTTTATGGTCGTCACCGAAACGCTGTTGCGCCAACTCCCCGGACGTTTGGTGGGTCAAACCACCGATATTGACAGCAAACGTGCTTTTGTACTCACCTTGCAAGCGCGTGAACAACACATTCGGCGCAGCAAAGCCAAATCCAACATTTGCTCAAACCACCAACTCACCGCACTGATGGCGGCTATCAATCTTGCGGCACTAGGCCCGCAAGGACTGCGCGAACTGGCCCTTGGTAGCGTTAAAGCAGCCCACCATTTAGCCGAAAGTCTGCAAGCGGTTGGTTTAGAAGTCTTAACCGGACCAAAATTTTTCAACGAGTTTGTCCTGCGCTCTTCCCTACCTCCACGGCAACTACGTCGAGAGTTAGCCGGTCAAGGCATCCATGCCGGAGTGCCGGTACCGGCAGATTACGGCTTGGGTGATACCGTCATTCTTTCAACTACCGAATTGACCACCGCTAAGGATATAGACATGCTGGTTAGTGCCATAAAGCAAATCACGCGAGACAGAGCTCTTGAGGTAAGTCATGGATGATAAAAAATTTGCTTTAGGCAGTAGCAACCACGACTTTCCACTTATTTTTGAGCGGAGCCAAGCAGGGCGGCGGGCGGCACAGCCACCCAAAGCCGACGAGGTGGATTTAGGCGAACTTTTAGGAGCGGAAAACCTCAGGCAGACAGCGGCTCGTTTGCCGGAGGTCTCGGAATTGGATCTGGTGCGGCACTTCACCCAGCTAGCGCAGCGTCAGTTCAGCATAGACGGTAATTTTTACCCGCTGGGCAGCTGTACCATGAAATACAACCCCAAGGTAAACGAAGAGGCCGCCAAACTCTTTAGTGAGCTTCATCCCTATCAGGATCCGGCCACGGCTCAAGGAGCGCTCGAGCTACTCTACAATCTGCAAGACTACCTCGGCGAAATCACCGGTATGGACGCGGTAAGCCTACAACCTGCCGCCGGAGCACATGGCGAGCTTACCGGCATCCTAATAATTCGCGCCTTTCATCAGGCCAACGGTGAAGGTGAGCAACGCCGGGTAGTCATTGTTCCCGATGGAGCGCACGGAACCAACCCGGCAACTGCGGCCATGGTGGGTTATGAGGTAGTCGAGGTAGCCAGCGACAAAAACGGCGAAGTCGATCTGTCGGCCTTTAAAGAAGCTCTCGGTCCGCACGTGGCCGCCGTCATGCTGACCAACCCCAACACCGTAGGCGTGTTTGAAACCAATATTTTAGAGATCAGTCGTCTGGCGCATGAGGTCGGGGCGCAACTTTACTATGATGGTGCCAACTTAAATGCTGTCATGGGCTATGCCCGCCCAGGTGATATGGGCTTTGACGTGGTGCATTTGAACTTGCACAAGACCTTTACCACCCCCCATGGCGGCGGTGGCCCGGGTACGGGCCCCGTCGGTGTAAAAGCACATCTACGGGATTTTCTGCCGGTCCCCTTAGTCAAAAAAGAAGCTGAAGGCTTTAGTTTCGATTATGATCTGCCACGCTCTATAGGACGCATGCGCAGCTTTTATGGCAACTTTGGCAATCTGGTAAGGGCGTATACCTATATCCGCGCCCTGGGCAAAGAGGGTCTTAAGCAAGTTTCGGCCATGGCTGTTCTCAATGCCAATTATCTTCGCATCAAAATGAAAGAGATTGGCTTTAACATTGCTTTTGACCGGATAAACATGCACGAATTTGTCGCCCAGCCACCAGCTGGTCTTAAAACCTTAGACATTGCCAAAGCGCTGCTTGATTATGGCGCGCATCCGATGACGGTTTACTTTCCGTTAATAGTTAAAGAAGCAATGATGGTGGAACCAACCGAAACCGAGTCATTAGAGACGCTCGATCAATACGCAGACATTCTCTCCGAGATATTAAAGCGTGCAGAAAATGACCCTGATTATTTAGCTCAAGCCCCCTATCACACACCGGTACGCCGTCTTGACGAAGTTAAAGCAGCCCGCAAACCGGTGCTTCGCTACAGCTTTTCGACTGATTAAGAGCCGACGCCAGCACAAATTAAAGCCACGCGTCGTGCGTGGCTTTTTTGCTCGAGCCCAAAACTCTAACGAAGACGCTGTGTCTCAAATCGAGTTAATGACAGCTGGCGCTCTCACCATCCGGCGCCGTCTGGCCGTCGGTACGGAAGGAATGCCCACAACCACAGGAGCTGGTAGCTTGCGGGTTGTTCACGTTAAAGCCACCACCCATCATATTTTCAATATAGTCCAGTTCCGAACCCTTAAGAAGCGGCAGACTCATTTTATCCACGACAATCTTAACGCCCCGGTCTTCAAAAATTGTATCCCCTTCTAAGCTGCGGTCATCAATAGCCATGCCATAGGTGTAACCGCTACAACCACCCGATTTTACAAAAACGCGAATGGCAGAATTTTCTTTGTTATTGGCTGCCAAAAGCTCCGCCGCCTTTTTTGCCCCTGCTTCCGTAAAAATCATATCTGTATCCTCCTCAGCGCCGTTAAGCACAATTTTGTACTATAGGTCTTTTTATAGCACAGTCTCTATTCTCAAAGCGTAGTCCCCAGGTACGATTAGCGCGATTTTTCTATGGTCAAGTTGGCAGTTTCTTACCCGGGTTCATGATGTCTTTTGGGTCGAGCAGTCGCTTAATATCACGCATCAGATTAAGGGCCGCCCCATGCTCTTTAGTCATCAACGGCAATTTACGGATGCCAACGCCATGCTCACCGGTGCTGGTCCCACCCAACGTCAACGCATGCCCGGCCAGATCATGACTCAGGCGCTCGACGCGGCTCAACTCGCCATCATCAAAAAAGATAGCCAGGTGAAAATTGCCGTCGCCAACATGCCCCACCAAATAGGCAGGCAGTCCTTCGGTTTGGCAACGCGCTAGTGCATGACTGACCGCCCTGGGTAACTTGGAAATCGGCACCGCTACATCAGTAACCAGATTGCGTTTACCAGGATTAGCCGCCACGGTGGCATAAAACATCTTGTGTCGCGCCTGCCAGAGCGTTTCTCGCTCGTCAGGGTCGGTGCTTGCTTCAAATGTCAGGGCACCGTGAGCCGCCGCCAAGTCCTCGACAAAGGCCGCATCGGCCTCTACTCCGGCAGGGTTACCGTGGAATTCGAGAAAAACCGTCATTTTCTCGGGATAGTTTGTGTCTAGGTATTTGTTCACAGCCGCTATGCTGGCCGGGTCAATAAGCTCGCAACGGGCTACAGGGATACCCGACTGGATAATGTTGCTGACAAAGGTAGTAGCGGCCTCGGCGTCTTTAAACGGCACCCGGGCTGCGCTGGCCGCCTCGGGTAAGCCCACCAAGCGCAAGTTTATTTCGGTGATGACGCCAAGCGTTCCCTCGGCGCCACAAAACAGCCTGGTCAAGTTGTAACCGCTCGAGCTCTTTTTTGCTCTCGAGCCGGTGCGAATGATCTCTCCTTTAGGCGTTACCAGTTCCAAGGCCAAAACATAATCCGCCGTCACCCCATAACGTACTGCCGCCGTCCCCGAGGCATTGGTAGAGACCATCCCGCCAATCGAGGCTTCCGCACCCGGGTCGATGGGAAAAAATAACCCGCTACGCTTAAGCTGTTCGTTAAGCTGCGGATAACTTATCCCTGGTTCTACCACCACCAGTAAATCCTCAGGGCAAAATTCGCGCAGCCGGTTCATTCGGGTCATGTCCAGCGAGATGCCGCCACGTAGCGGCACCGTGTGACCTTCAAGGCTAGAATTCATGGCTACCGGCGTCACCGCAATAGCCTGCGCATAGGCAAATTCCATCACCCGTTTTACATCGGCGGTGGATTCCGGATAGATTACGATCTCCGGCAATACTGCCTGGTCATAGGATTCGCCCCGCGCGTGCTGCCTAAGCACTGCGGCACTGGTGCTTAGCTGATCTGCTCGCAACAAAGACCTTAAATGATCAAACATGCTTCAGCCTAAACAGCAAATGGTTTAAGTGCAAGCTCAGACGTTTTTAAGGCGCGGGTCAAGCACATCGCGGATGGCGTCACCCAGGAGGTTAAAACCTACTACCGAGAGGAAAATTGCCAGGCCGGGAAAAATCGACATCCAGGGCGCTCTTAGAAACTGCCTGAAGCCATCGCGAATCATCACGCCCCATTCGGGGTTAGGGGGTTGCGCACCCAAACCCAAAAACCCCAAGGCCGCAACATCTAAGATGGCCACGCCAATCGACAGGGTTAGCTGCACAATCAGCGGCGATAAGCTATTGGGCAAAACATGGGCAAAAATTATTCGGGGTGAATTTGAGCCCAGCGCCCTGGCCGCTTGAACATATTCGGATTCTCGCAAGCTCAGCACCAGCGAGCGGGTGATACGCACATATTCGGGTATCTGCACAATACCAATAGCAATAAGCGCATTGGTGAGGCTCGGCCCCAGTGTAGCCACAATGGCAATGGCTAAAAGAATGCCGGGAAAGGCCAGCAAAATATCGACAAACCAAACTGTAATCGTATCGATCCAGCCACCCAGATAACCCGCAATGAGACCCAGCAGGGTTCCCGTGATTGAGGCAACGGCAACCGCCATCAAACCTACCCGCAAACTAATGCGTCCGCCGTGCCAAACACGGGTAAACAGGTCTCGACCCAGTTCATCGGTGCCAAACCAGTGCTCAGCGCTTGGTGGGCTAAGTCTTGCTCTTAAGTCACGGTCTCGTCTGGCGTCATAGGGTTTTAGCACAGGTGCTAACAAAGACACAACGATAAAAAACGTAATGATACCTAAGCCCAACAGGCCGGTGGGGTTGCGGAAAAAGCGAATCAGGGCATCTTGCGTCAGCGAGCGCCCCTTAATTTTTTTAGCGTCTTGTGTGTTGATGCTCGACTCTGCAGTAGTCACTGGGCCACCTCAAAGTATGGCGGTGCACCACAAATTATGTAAAGAAGTGAGTGGTAGGTAGTTGGCGGTTCGTAGTCAGTAGAAAAAATTCTACTTTCCTCTTTCCGCTTTTTACTTTTTGCTTTCCCCTTAGCACACAATTTGGGACACCTTTCAAAACATTGGCAATTATGAATACTGAATTCTTGGATCAATAAAAGCATAGGAAAGATCAACCAGCAAGTTAACCAAGACAAAAACAAAAGCGACAAAGACCACGCCGCCTTGCACCACAGGATAATCGCGTGCATTAATAGCGTCATAAACCCACTTGCCGATTCCCGGCCAGGAAAAGACCGTTTCGGTCAGAATGGCGCCGGAAAGCAGCGTGCCAAAAGAAAGTCCCACCACGGTAATAACGGGCAATAAGGCATTGCGCAGGGCGTGTTTGTTGACCACGATGCGGTGAATCAGTCCCTTGGCTCTGGCGGTACGTACATAATCCTGATTCAAGACTTCTAACATCGAGCTTCGGGTCATGCGCACCACAATAGCCATAGGGATGGTACCGAGGGCAATACCGGGAAGGATCAGGTGTTTTAGCACGTTCCAGGTAATGTCTAAGCGGCCACGTAACAAACTGTCAAGTACATAAAGGCCAGAAAACGAGTCTAAGTTTAAAGACACGTCCAAACGTCCGGAAGGCGGTAACCAACCCAAGCTGACCGAAAACACGTAGATGAGAATAATCCCCAGCCAAAATACCGGAAATGACACGCCCGAAAGCGCCCCAATCATGACCAGGGTATCAACGACGGTACCGCGGTGAAGCGCCGCCAATACCCCGGCGGGAATGCCAATGAGCAAGGCGATGAACATGGCGATAACGGTTAGTTCAAAGGTAGCCGGGAAGCGCTGGAAAAGACCCTCGCTGACGTTGATGCGAGTAAAGTAGGAACGCCCCAGATCACCGCGCAAGGCCCGGCTGATAAAATTGACATATTGCGAGTCAAAGAGTTTTTGTATATTGCCCGTTTCGGTAAAAGCAGCTACGTTGATAAACAGCGGTTGATCCAGTCCTAGTTCGGTACGAAGTCTGGCTCGAGCTTCGGGCGTAGCACGTTCACCCAGCATCAGCAGAGCCGGATCCGCGGGGATCACCCGGGTAATCGTAAAAACTAACAAACTGATACCAAACAAAACTGGAATAAGGCCCAGTAGCCGCCTGATTATATAAGCAGTCAAATAAAACCCCTAAAAAATAAAGGGACGCTTAATTAAGCGTCCCTTTATTTTTTAGGGGTTTT
>JASBUK010000142.1 GCA_030147925.1 Trueperaceae bacterium | reverse complement strand
CTCACTCACCGCTTGTTCTAACTCGGCAAAGTCGTCTAGGCTTTCGCTCGCTTCGAGTAGCTTATCTACAGCCTCACTATACTGGGCTATCAAGTTCGCTTTTATCTCTGCTTTCGTTCGCTTCATCCCTTACTTTAGCTTGTTCTTCCGTCTGCCCCGATTTCTTGGACGCACCCAACTGAGCGAGAGCGGCTCGCCACTGCCAAACAACGGCTCGCCGGGTTTAAGACCGCTCGTTTCCTCGTATACCTGGATAATGGCCCGGTCGTGCTCGAGCGCAATCACCTCGCCAGCCAGCCTGGCCTCACCGACCCAAACCTGCTCCGATAGGCTTATCGAACCTTCTACCCGCACCCTTGCAACCGGTCCGCTGATCCAGGTGATCTGCCCAATGTGCTTCATGTTCCAACCTCGGTGAGCAGTCGGTACACTTCCTCGCGCAACACTTCCTTTGCTAGGGCGAGCTTGGTGGAGAAAGTGGCGTCGTAGCGGGTCCTACCACTCCAGATCAGGAGGCCACCCCAGGTTTTGTTTGCTTCGGCAGCCCGCTCAAAGACTACATCAGCTTTTTCGCCCCAGTTGACAAGCCGCTCGGAGGTCAGCAGTTCATGTCCCTTTGGGTCGGCAGCTATGCTGAGGCGCTGTGCCTCTAGCTCCTGTGCAGCCACCAGGGCGAGACGGCCCAGGACCTCAGGATAAGTCGCTTTATCAACCAACTGCCGCAGCCTAAACTCTGCTTCCGGCCAGACTTGCTCGAGCAGATGCTCTCGCGCTTGCAAATAATGGTGTTGGGCCTCAAGCCGACCTTGCGCCAGAATACGACGTTCAACCACCTCGATGTCCGTCTGGGTTTGACGAAGGATGTCTTCTCTAGCCTCTTTGGCCTGAGCTTCGGCCTGAACAAGAATCTCCTTGGCCCGTTCCTGCGCCTCGGTTTCGCTGCTCAGCGCCCATTGCTCTGCCCGGCGATGAATTTCGATTAGCAATGCCTCTAAATCGCCAATAAGCTCCGACACATTAGCCCTCCAAACGGAAACCGAGAGCCCGCTCGATACGCTCAAAGAGACTCTCAGCCCGCTCTACGGGCTGAGCGCTAGGGATCTCGACAATAAGCGGACCGGTTTCATTAGCAGCCGCCCGATCCACTAGCTCTCGGTAAGCCAAAGCCCAGTTTTCGGTCAATAGTATGAGTGCTATGGCAGGGTCTGCCAGGGCCGCCTCGATGGCACTGTGCGCCTCCTGGGCATCCTGAACCGCTATACCCTCAAAGCCGAGAAAGCCCAAGCCAAAAACGGCGTCTTCGTCGCCTATCACAAATATCTTCCCCGACCTCACTAAGCTCCTAGAATGATGAAGGAAATAATCAAACCGTAAATAACGATGCCTTCGGCCAGGCCTACAAAGATCAGCGTCCGACCCAAGAGTTCGGGTTTTTCGGAGATCGCACCAATGGCCGCCGCTCCGGCAATGCCCACCGCTATCCCCGCCCCAATGGCCGCCAGGCCGGTGGCTATGGCCGCCGCCATGAAAGGACTCTGCCCTGCTACTGCTTCCTGGGCCAGAGCGGCTTGGCTCAGGGACATCAGGGACAAGACAAGTAAAAAGCCATTAAACCATTCAAATCCGAACACCCATTTGCGCATCTCGACCTCCCTTAAGCGACAACGGCACGTACGATTTTCCTTCGCCTCTGAAAAACCGCCCGAAGAATTCATAATATTCCAATCGCAGCGCCTGGATTCCGACGATCACGCCCTCAAAGCCAACGATCAGCATCGTACCCAGCACAAAAATCAGCCATCCCCCGGAGCCAGTCGAATACTGCAACACCATCCGCGAAAGTCCCTCGTGGGCAACCGCGAAGGCGCCCAGTCGAACAAAGGAAAGGCTGTTGCTGGCATAGCTGATAATGGCTTCAAAGAGTTCGAAAAAGCCCGTGACCATAACCTCACTAAGCGGTGCGGCTTGTTCACTCCAAAGTCGCCTGCTGAGGGGTTCGCGAAGCCACAGCAGGAGGCTGGGGATCAGCAGCAACAGCAACCACAGATTTGTAGATAACACGCCCCGAGCCACCGCCAACCCCCCACCCAGCAAGACCCAGTAAAGGGCAAGTCCAAGCAAACCGTTTTTATCAAGGAAAAATCGTGCCCAGCTACTGCTTCGCCAAGTGCTCACCAGGTTAAGCACAAAGCCTATGTTGAGTAAGACGACGCCTCCGACAATTGCAGTGATGAGCAGGGCCGCAATGTGATCCATCGGTCTGAGCCATAAGGGAGGTAAAATTTCGAGGCCAAAGAACGTTCCGTAAAGAAGGCCAAACAGTGCCCCGCTAAAGCCAGCGGCACTCACCACCACACCCAAGCGGCCGCCTCGCCACCGCAAAGCTAGGCCAAGCATTATTAGCAGAAAACCTTGGCCCAAATCCCCGAACATCATGCCGTACATCAGCAAGAAAATTGGGGCTGCAATAAGGGTGGGGTCGAGTTCTTGATATCCTGGCAGGCCATAAATCGTAACCAAGTCCGCAAAGGGACGTAGCCACCTGGGAATACTAAGCAGGGTGGGCACACCCTGACGCTTAAGTCGGGGCGTGAGCACTTCGATCACCACCTGGTTGTCAGCAACTTCTCGCACAGTTTGACTTAATTCGTCAAGGCGTCGTGCCGGCACCCAACCAGCCAGCAGATAGACCTCTCCATGACAAGGAAAGCGGCGGATGGCCTCAGCCAAGCTGGCATTCCCACGCACGCGTTGCCACAAGCCGACAAGTCGTGACCCCAACTCATCAACCAGCTGCGCCCGTTCATTTTGCAGCTTGGTTAATTCCTGACGACTGGTACTCAGCTGTTGCTCAAGCGTTGTAAGAGCTTCCTGCGGCGACCCCTGGGCGATGGCGGGTAGCTCAATCGGTTCGAAAAAGCCACTTTTTAGCGCGCGCTCAAAGATGGCGGCGTGCTCATAAGAGGTGGCCGCGACCAGCAAGGAGCGTCCCTTCTCCGTCTCAAGCGGCACCAAGACAAAGGGAATTTGAAACAGCGCTTCACCCAAACGAGGCAGGTTCTCAGCGGGCATGGTACCGATGAGCAAGCGCAGCTGTTTTAAGTCACGGAGTTCTTCCACCGGCATCTTAAGCGGTGACAGCAAAGTCAGTTGAACGCGGGCGAGTTCGAGTTGCTCACGTTCCTGTCGCAAATTATCAAAATGCTGTTGCCAGCCCTTAATCCGTCCCTCAAGAAAGGTAACCTGGGCTTCAAGCTCACGCCAGTCATAGCTAGGTTGGAGTTTTTTGCGAAACGGAATGCCGTCAGCCCTAATCTCAAGTGACTTCAGCAGGCTCTCGAGCCGCTGTGCCAAGTTGTGATAGTTGCCGGCCAAACGCGTCCATTCACCCGCAGGAGTCCAAGCCTCGGGCTGGCTGTCTTCAATGTGGAGCACCTCCAGGTGTGCTATGGCGGCGGTGACCGTTTCTAAATCCGGCTCGAGCACGAACAGGCTGACTTCATGCATAGGTTCCGGGATCAGCATCTCAAACCTCCCTCAGCAGCTGACCGCGAAGCTCTTCCGGTGTCAGACTGGCAATTTTGCCCTCCAGCAAAGTCATCAAATCGGCAACTTCGCCTTCTAAGAGAAATAGGTAAGCCAAGACACTCCCAAGATGAAATATCGTCCTGCCAAAGGTCGTTTGGGCCTGCTGGTAGAGAGCTCGAGCCGCGAGTTTCTCCAGCTCTATGAGTGCCGCGGACTCGGGCAGCTCAGGATTTAAATCAAAGCCTAGCCGCCCTGCTTCTTGCCACAACGGGATTCCCAGGGCAATTCGGCGCACCGATTCAAGGCCCGCTGCAAAGGCGCGGTGTAGCGTGTAACTTACGATCTCCTCAGGCTTCATACGAGCGTAGAGCCGGTAGCGGGCGGCCCACAACAAATTCTGAACCGCGAGCCAACTGCCCAAAAAACGCTCGGCCTGCCGACGGTCTTCTCCAGTGAGATACTCGATTAGGCGCACCAACCGCTGAAAATAAAAGAGGTCTAGACTAACCTCAAGATAGTAAAGCAAACCCTCTTGCTGATAGCGCTCGAGTGCCCCTTCTAAAGGCCGGGC
This sequence comes from Trueperaceae bacterium, assembly GCA_030147925.1. Taxonomy (GTDB): domain Bacteria; phylum Deinococcota; class Deinococci; order Deinococcales; family Trueperaceae; genus JASBUK01. Next base: position 30,919 of record JASBUK010000142.1, on the reverse strand, counting down.
ATAGGCAGTTGGGCGCAACCTCTCGATGAGCGCCACAATGGAGCTTGCTTCCAACAGAACTTCCCAGGGCAAGGTGGAAAATTCGAGGGGTAGTAGCACCGCCAAAGCTCGCTCTTTACTCAGCTGATAATTTAGGGCTCGCAGGACGGTCTTTAGATTCGCCACCTCGAAGCGCCGAGCATACCAGACCACCACCTCACGCGCATTTCCCTGTAGAAAGTATGCTAGCGAGTGCGCTTCTCGGGCCAGGCGGCCACTGAAGGCCCGCTCCAGGCCTTTGGGATCGCCGTTGAGCTCTTTAGCGTAAGTGCTGTATTGCAGCTCCGAGATGAATGCCTTGAGATCAGGAGTGGCCACCAGGCGATTCCACAGTCCGGCGGAAATCAAACGCGAGAGTCGCGCGCGTATCCGCGCTTGAGTGGCTGCATAGGCTACCGTCCCTAACACGCTAATCCCTTTCTCCGCTTACCCAGGCAATGACGTACTGAACCGCCCCTTCAAATCCTTGTCGGGCTCGAGTCTGAAGGGCGAGAATATCGTTTCGAACCGCCTCGAGCCGCTCGCTGCTTTCGGCTTTGGCTTGCGCTTTGGCTTGCTCAAGGCGGCGCTGACGCTCGAGCTCGGCTTGCTCGCGCGCCTGGTCGATCCGCCTTTGGGCCTCGGCGTGGGCGGTTTCCACAATCTCCCGGGCGTGTTTTTCGGCGGCCTCGCGCAGAGTTTTGGCCTGCTGCTCAGCCTCGAGCAACCGCTTTACGGTGGCCTGAGCCTGGGGGTTGTCCGGCATGTTAGCCTCATCATAGAGCCAAAACAATAGGACTGGTGTCCCAAAAAGATGTTCCGTCAGAGTCCCTTAGCTCTCAACGGAGGCTGGGTTGTGCCACGGATACGCTAAACACTGTACTTTTGCTACAGGTTCATGGCAAAAATAACCTGTCTATCGAGACATTTCTTTGCCTCCCCAGCTTGAAAAATCAGGCATCCGCTAAGCCCAGCGAGGAAACATCCGGGTTTTATTTAGCTGGCAATCAAAATACAGCGCTACGGTAAACCGGAAGAGGCGCTACGGCCAGAGCAGATCCGGTTGGTTCGAACAAATTGCATTGACGCCTAAGGCCTTTAAAGCAGCGATTTCAGTCGGACGCTCTTCATGCCAGGTCACCACACCAAGCTCGGCATCTCTGACACGTTGTAACCATGTCCCTTGCAAAAGTTTGTGAGGTTCCTCGAAACGTTCCCAACAAGGATGAATGTAGCTGCAACCTGCCGACCTGGCTAACGGTACCGGATCGATATGCGTCGAGCTAAACAAAATCGAGGTTGTTGCAACAGGTTCTAAGGCTTTGAGTTCAGCCAGCCAGTCAGGTCTAAACGAGGCAAAAACCACCTGGGACAAGTTATTGTGCCGCTTTACTGTGGAAAGTAAATCCTCAGCTAAACCGATCTGCTTGATATCCAGGTATAAACCCATATCCACCGCCTTGCAAATTTCCAGGGCGTCATCCAGGGTTAACAGTGGCCTAGAATCGTCTGAGTGGCTGCTTTGCAGCTCCTCCAAAGTCATGTTTGCAACCGATCTCTCGACGCCAAATAACCGCTCGAGTGTTTCATCGTGGATGATCAGGGCGTGCCGATCCGCAGTTACACGAATATCAACTTCCACCATATCCGCGCCCAACTCGGCAGACATGTGTAGTGCCTGCGCTGAGTTTTCCTGAGCGTATGACGACGCGCCACGGTGGGCGATGCGGAGCACGCGCCTTTTGTCCAGGGGAATGTGCTTCTGAAGCTCGGTTACTAAGTAGGCCACCCGGTCAGGAACCCAGTTGAAAAGGTCTGGCCAGGGAATATGAGTGATCTGTTTAAGCTCCAGTGTTTTGTCAAACTCAAACGTGGGGATAAAGGCGTGCTGCTCTAAAAAGGTGTGGACAAGCTGGTTGTTGCCTGGCTTGCGCGCTTCGATGCGACCCCAAAATAACGGGGTGACGTGCACGCCCATCTTGCCGGCGCGGATACCACAGCTAACACGAGTCGTGCTAGCACGCTCGAGCAGCCACTTTGGGGAAGGCGCGAAGGCATGCTTGCCGGGCTCGGAATAGACTGCTAAGCGGCCATTCACGTATGGCAGTTGGTCATTCGCGTCCACCATCCGATGATAGCCACCGTGCCAACTTGCTTCGGCATCCACGAGGTTCTCGTCTGCATCGAGGTAAACCCAAACATGCTCGAGCTCATAAAGATGCTGAATGTCATAATCCCACCAGATCGCATATTCGATAACATGCGTAACACCCGCCGGTAAGTGGATATCCCGTGGAAAGGAGGCAGAAGGGCCTGACTTACGGAAAACGGTGTAGCCGACAGCCGAGGGCAAGAACGGCTCATTGTTATCGAAGTGAATATTGGGGCTGTGACGCAGGGCCAACTTGTGATCTTCCAGCGACTCGACGACGGGCTTTAAATTTTGGAGGGTGGAATGACTCATAAAAGGCGCATCCGCTGACCTTGCAGCTATTCTTGAGATGTCAGGTTAATTACTAGGAATAAATAGGCAAGTTTCTTACACGACAAAAGCTATAGAGTGAAGTTTCACTCATTCCCTCCCCGCCCTGAAGGCGAGGCTAAAAGGCGCATAGGATTTACGCCGATTCATGGCTTTAGCTTAAACCACCATTGTCAGGGGGATTTCATTGTCTGGTCAGCTTTTTGTCAGCTTGCTTGCCGTTGGATTCGCTTACCCTCTGCATCAAATAAATGCAGCTTTTCAACAGGAAAGTTCAGCAACAATTCGTCACCTATTGCTACTTGCATACCTTCGAGCGACATGGCTTTGAGAATGTGACCGGCGGCTTCTAGCGTGAGCAGCGAGTCCTTGCCCAAAACCTCAACCAAGAGGACGCGGGCTGCTATCTCCCCGTCGAAACGAATATCTTCCGGCCTGATGCCCAAATAGCCTTTGCCACCAGGATGCCCTGGAGACAGCGGGATTTTAAGTCCCTTGGCTTCGAAGGCGCCGTTGAATCTGCCTTCAAACAGATTCATGGGTGGAAAGCCAACAAAGCCAGCCACGAAAGTCGTCGCCGGAGCCTTATAGAGCTCTTCCGGCGTGGCGAACTGTTCGACTTCTCCCACCGAAAAGACCGCCACCCTATCGGCCATGGCGAGCGCTTCCGACTGGTCATGAGTCACCAGGATACTGGTAATACCGAGCTCCTTTTGCAAACGCCGAATCTCGGCTCGAGCCGAGAGGCGAATCAAGGCGTCTAAGTTGGATAAGGGCTCATCAAGCAACAGCACCCGAGGTTCCTTGACTAGAGCGCGTGCTAAGGCTGCACGTTGCTGCTGGCCGCCAGACACCAGCGCAGGTCGCCTTAAGAGCTGTTCGGAAATACCCAGGAGTTCGGCGGTTTGTTCTACCTTACGCTTGACCTCCGCCTTAGGAACACGCTGCAAACGTAGCGGGAAAGCGATGTTTTCGAACATCGTCAGATGAGGATAAAGGGCATAGGACTGAAAAACCATGCCAATGTCGCGATCACGGGGGTGAAGGTGATCTATACGCCTGTCATCAAAAAAAATTTGCCCGGCAGTGGCTTTATAGATACCGGCAATCAGTAGCAAGGTGGTGGTCTTGCCACAGCCACTGGGTCCCAGGAAAGCAACGAGTTCTCCAGGTGTAAGCGTAAGGTCAATCCCTTTTAAGGCCTGGACCCTGCCAAAGTGTTTGACAAGCCCTTCAAGGCGAACGGTGACGCCTGTCATCCCTTAGCACCTCCAGAATAGATATTGAGTAGATAACGTTGCCCCAAGAGAAAAAACAGGACCACCGGCAGGACGTAAAAGAGACCGACGCCGGCCATGAGGCCAAAATCAATAAAGGATTCGCCCATAAAACTTTGCAGATAAAGCGCCAAAGTCCAGCTCTTACCAGACACAATCAGGGTAAACGGCAGAATGAATTCACCCCAGGCCGACAAAAGGGCAAAAGTACCCAGCGCTAAAATCCCGGGGCGAACCAAGGGCAAGGCGATGCGCCAGAAGAGCGTCCAACGCGACGCGCCATCAACCAAAGCGGCCATCTCCATTTCCCAGGACAGGTGATCGAAGAAGCCTTTCATGAGCCAGATGCCCAGCGGTAGCTCTAACGAGGCCTTGACCAGAATTACTCCGATCAACGTGTCAAAAAGCCCAAGAATACGCAAGATATAAAAGATGGCAATAATCAAGCTGATGGCTGGAAAGGCGTGAAGCATTAGTGCAAACCTGAGATACATGGAGCGCAGGGGAAAGCGCATTCGTGAGATGGCGTAGGCAGCCATGGCCGAGACCAGAACCTCGATAACGGCGACAGCCCCGGCAAACATTACGGAGTTAAGCAACGCAACCCAGATTGAAGGGCGTCCGCTGACAGAGCCTTGCCAGAGAAAACGCCAGTTTTCCGAGCCAAAGTCGCCCTGCGGTATCAGGCCGTGAACCCGGTCAAATAACGCGGTAAGTAGCAGCCAGATAAGCCCGGTGGCAATCGGTAGGCCGATTACGAGAAGGAGCACAAGGAGCAGCCGCCAGCGCTGAGGTAACAAAGGCATCAGTTAACCTCTATTTTGGGTTCGCTGACCAGTTCGCGGAAGTTAAAAACGCGCATATAGACCAGAGAAACTATCACGCCAATGACGACCAGAAACGTCGCCATGGCCGCGCCTAGGCCAAACTCGATATTGCCGAAATAATTTGATAGCGCCAACTTATAGGCGTGCAACGACCAGACGGTCGTTTTAAACAGGCCGGGGCCGCCGTCGGTCAGGAGCAAAATATACTCAAACGAGGTGAGCAGAGAAAGGGTCTGGTAGACCGTCACGAATAGAATTGGCCAGCGCAAGAGCGGTAATACCACGCGGCGCACAGTCTGCCAGGTGCTTGCTCCATCCACAGCGGCTGCGTAAAAGAGGTCCCTGGGGATAGCGCGGATCGCCGAAGTAAAGATAAGCATGCCAAACGAAGCCCCGACAAAACCGTTGGCGAGGATGATGGTGGTCCAGGGAGAGGAGTTAATCCAACCTTGGTTGATTCCAGTGAGGTCGCTGATAATGCCAAAGGGCGCCCGCGCTAACAACCCCTGCCATACGAACACATAAACGACGGGGGGCATAATTCGTGGTACCAACCACAGAGTTCTGAAGTTGTCACCATGACGTTCGGGAATAAGCGATGTTAACAACGCCAACACCAGACCCATGCCGACATTAAAAAGCAGCGTTAAGCCCACATAACGGCCCGTATTATAAAAAATTTTGGGAATAAAGGGATCGACGAGTAGATCCCGATAATTTTGCAGGCCGACCCAGCTAGGGTTTTTAAAAGTTACTGTGGAAATATCAGTGAGCGACAAGAAAACGGTGGTAACAACCGGAATTAAAAAGAAAAGTACTATTAGGATAGTTGCGGGCAAAAGAAACAGCAGCGGAGCAGCGTATCGCCTCAAGTGACGTCCTCCAGAAAATATAGAGAAGCAAAAAAAGCCCCGGTCGGGTCGCCGCCCGACCGGGTAGTGTATTTAGCGGATGATGACCTGATCTCCGAGTTGCCGTTGCATGACAGCGGCAATAGTTTCTACCGCATCTTCCGGCGAAAGATCCCCGGACTCAACCGCCGAAACCCCCTGATACAGGGCGTCTTGCCACTTGGATAGCTCGGCGTGAGGCGGCTGGAAAGTTGTGAAGTTAAGCAAGTAGCTCACCTCAGCAGTAAAGCGATCATCGATGATACCGGGTGTGCTCATGAGTATCGGCAGGTGCCCGGAATCAACGGCGTGCTTGGCATCCAACTCGGGTACCGTGGTGTAGGCCAAAAGACGCATGGCCAGGTCCTTATTCTCGGACCCAGTCCATACCATATAGGCTTGCGGGTTGGAGAGCGTTACGGGACTGCCCCCCTGTTGCCAGCTAGGATGCGGCGCGAAACCAAAGTTCTCAAAGAGCCAGTCTTGCCCTCCCTTATCGGCAACCATGCCGGTCCACTCGGCCCAGTTCCAGGTACCGCCGGAGAAGAACAAAACTTGACCTACGTCGCCACCGGTGACCGTTTGATGATAGCGGTCCCAACTACCATCTAAGCGGTCGCGCTCGAGCACGCCAGCGCTTACGGCTTCTGCCAGCCAACTATAGTAGCGTAGGGCGGCTGCCTTGTTAAAAACCAGCCTGCCGCTAGCTTCATCAAAGACCTGGCCACCAAAAGAGCGGTACCATTGGGTAAAGTCCGGGCCGTTCTTGGGGCGGTGGAAGTAGCCGTTGCCTTCGGTGATGACACCCTTGTCAAGAGCTTCTTTGGCAGTGGCCAAAACATCATCCCAGGTGAACTCACCGTTGCTGATGCGTTCCGGCAGACTAGCGATTTCTTCAGCTGACCAGCCCAGTTGGGCGAGCAGCGCTTTGTTGAAGTACAGTGGGCGAGCTTCGGTGTCTTGTGGTATGCCGTAGATAGTTTCCTGAAAAGTGACAGAGTCCCAAAGTGTCGGCACCATATCGGCAAACTGCTCAAATTGCGGGACATAGCTGTCTAAGGGCGCGAGGAAGCCGCCTGCAGCCCAGGTGCCAATCAGTGCAGCCGAGGCCTGGACAATGTCGGGTGCTTCACCGCTTTCAAAGGCTAACAGCACCCGGCGTAAGTATGGATCCCAATCGGTTGAGTCAAAGCTGGCGTCCAACTCAATCCGGAAGTCCGCTCCTTCAGCCGCCAGGTCGGCATTGAGCTTTTCGGCGGCTGCCTGAAGATTGGTCATCCTGGTAATCGACGGATCATCCGGGCCGATGGTCCAGGCTTTTAGGACCACGGTCTGCTGTGCCAGAGCGAGGCTCATAACCAGCGCTAGGGGAATAACGAGCCATTTTGCCTTCATTCCTTACCTCCTTCAAAAGACTGCACCGCACGGTATTGTTTTGTGCAGGGCAACTATTTAAAACCTAGCAGTATATTGTCACAACACTGTCAATAATCTTATGCTAAAGGCGAGTATGTAAGAGTGTCAAGGTTGTTCGGAATATGCCTAAGAGAGAACATCGCTGAGACGTCACAACCACACAAGCTTGCTTCACGCCATCATAATTGTGTCAGCTGAAAGCAAATCGCGCAGCCTGCCGATCCTTAGCAGAGAGGAATTCAGCGTCATTGCGATTTTGGAAACGCTGGCGCAGATCGATAACATCACCATTGAACGCGAAGCACATCTGCATCCTCGTTTTATCAGCTAAGCCTGTAGTCATGTAGTCGGGGTGACACTGAGCCCTGCTGTGAATTAAGCAAACAATCCCTTCGTTTTAGCGCTGCTTGGCAAACACAGAAGGACATTCATACTTGTGCTGGCTGTGTACAACTCACTAACATGTAAGCTGTGTAACACAAGGAGCTTTACAGCCCGAAAAACCGCAGGAGGTTACACAGCATGCACGAAGTAGGCATCGCTCACAACATCGTTGATATTGCCGAGGATTATGCCCGACGTGAAGGGGCAGAGTCAATCCGCACCGTCGCTTTGCGTATTGGCGCGATGGCCGGGGTAGTACCCGAAGCCTTGGAATTTGCCTTTGAGACTGCCAAAGCCGGCACCTTGGCGGCAACGGCAACCCTGGATGTGGAATATGTCCCGCTGCTGTGCTTCTGCGCTGACTGCCAGCTTGAGTTTGAGATCAAAGATCGTTTTGGCATAGCGCTGTGTCCCCATTGCAGCGAACCAAGCGCAGATATCCGGCAGGGTTTTGAGCTCGAGCTACGCTACCTGGAGGTTGTGTAAATGACTGATGTTCGTGAGATCGGCTTGAGCGTCTTGAGCGACGCTAAAGAAACACGAAGCCGAGTGATTCAGGTCGAGAAGGGTCTTATCAGCCGCAATCAGGAATTGGCTGAACAAAACCGGCAGTGGTTTAAGGTCAGCAATACGCTGGTTTTCAATGTTCTGTCCTCCCCCGGCTCGGGCAAGACAACCTTCTTGGCGCGGACGCTCAGCGATTTAAATAATGGGCTTAAAGCCGGTGTCATCGTAGGCGATCTGGCTACTGATAACGACGCCGAACGCATTAGGGCCAGCGGCGCTAAAACCGCACAAATCACGACCGGGGGCGTCTGTCACCTGGAAGCCGACATGATAGCTAAGGCCGCTGCCAACCTTGATTTGGCAGGGCTCGAGCTCCTGGTTATCGAAAATGTCGGCAATCTGGTGTGCCCGGCCTCCTACGACCTGGGCGAAGATTTCCGGGTGGTAATACTGGCGGTAACCGAAGGCGAAGACAAACCGCTCAAATATCCCAAGATGTTTAAAACGGCGGATGTGGTAATCATCAATAAAATAGATATTGCCGAGGTCGTGGGCTTTGACCGCGAGGCCGCCCTTAAAAACATCCGCAACGTCACGCCGGGCGCAAAGATTTTCGAGGTCTCGGCCCACACGGGTAAGGGCATGGAAGGCTGGTATGGCTATCTTAAGAGGCGTCTTGTCTGAATCTAGCGAAGCCCTGACTATCACCTTGCGTGTGCGTGGCGTGGTGCAGGGTGTCGGCTTTCGGCCTTTCATTTACCGCCTGGCCCACAGCTATGACTTAAGCGGTTGGGTGCTAAATGACGTAAACGGTGTGCTTATCCAGGCTTCAGGGCCAAGCGCAGTACTTGAGCAATTCACAGCGGCCATAGCTAAAGATGCTCCACCGGCGGCAAAAGTCGAAGACATTCAAGAACTAGAGCGACAAAAAGGCTTAACAGGCACTCACTTCGTCATTGAAAAAAGCGCCGCTGCCGATAAGATCACCACCCTCATCTCTCCTGACCTCAGCATTTGCCCGGATTGCCTAAGCGAGCTCTTTAACCCAAGCGACCCACGCTACCGCTATCCGTATATCAACTGCACCAACTGTGGCCCACGTTATTCAATCATCGAGGCTTTGCCCTATGACCGGCCACTGACCACCATGAAGGACTACCCACTGTGTGAGCCTTGCGAGGGTGAATATCACGACCCTGTAAACCGGCGCTTTCATGCTCAACCCGTAGCCTGCCCCGACTGTGGCCCCAACATCCACTACTTAGATGAGGCTGGTCAGGAGTTAGCAAGTGGTGACAGAGTCATCAAGCTTGCCGCCACAGCACTCAAGGAGGGGCAAATTCTGGCCATCAAAGGGCTGGGCGGCTACCACTTGGCCTGTGACGCTAAAAATGAGGCTGCGGTCTTGGCTTTGCGCCAGCGCAAGTTTCGCAAGGAAAAACCCTTTGCCTTAATGGTCAGAAGCCTAGCGGATTTACAGGAGTACGTCGTCTTAGACGAGGTGGCGCAAACCGTGCTGAACTTAAGCTCACGACCTATCGTGCTGCTGCCCAAAGGCTCCCAAGCCCTGCCGGAAGCACTGGCTCCAGACAACGCCGAACTTGGCGTCATGTTGCCTTATACACCGCTGCACCACCTGCTTTTTGAGGCTGGCGCGCCCAGCCTGCTAGTAATGACCAGCGCTAACCGCTCGAGCGAACCCATCGCCATCAAAGACGACGAGGCACTGGAACGCTTAAGCGGCATTGCCAAAGCTTTTTTAGTCGGCGAGCGCCCCATTGCCCGCAGGGTTGACGACTCGGTAGTCTCGATCATGGCGGGTGAGCCGGTCATCTTGCGCCGGGCGCGTGGCTATGCCCCCGCTCCTGTCTTGCGTTCAGAGCGTTTTGAGCGCCCCGTTTTGGCCCTTGGCGCCGGATTAAAAAACAGCATCACTTTGGCTAATAGTGGTTACGCCTTTGTAAGCCAGCATCTGGGCGACCTGGATAATCTCGATGCTTTTACCGCCTTTAGCGAAACCATTGCCGATCTATGCCAGATGTATAACGTGAATCTAGCCGATGCCTTGATCATTCACGACCTTCACCCCGAATACCCTTCAAGCCGCTATGCCGAAACCCTCCCGGGCAAAAAAATTGCCGTCCAGCATCACAGGGCACATATCGCTTCGGTGCTGGCCGAGCAGCAAGCCTGGGATAAGACCGTGCTGGGCTTTAGCTTTGACGGCAGCGGCCTTGGTAACGACGGCAATATCTGGGGTGGCGAAATATTTTATGGCTCCCTAAACAGCGGTTTTAAACGTGTAGGTCATTTACAAGAAGCCTGGCTGCCCGGTGGTGACTCCGCGGCACGCTATCCAGAACAGGCTGCTGTTGGTTTTCTGCATGGTTTAAGCACAGACTTGTGGCAGTCTTATTTGGCTGAGAAAATAATAAAAGTGGCCAATAGCCTCATCAACAGCGGTATCAACACCCCTAAAACCAGCAGTATGGGGCGTCTGTTTGACACGGTGGCGGCACTTTGCGGCTTTAAACGCCGGATGACCTTTGAAGGGCAAGCAGCCATCTGGCTCGAGACCCAAGCGAGAAAAGCCCTGAGCGGCAAAGCGGATTTTGCGGCGGAGCCAACAAAAGTCTATCCCCTCCCCTTTAACGGGCAGAGTTGGGACTACCGGCCTTTGCTTGAAGCTATTTTGTACGACAAACAGGCTGATACCGAAGCTTCACTCATAGCCTGGCGTTTTCACCACGGCCTGGCTCGAGCCCTCAGCATAGCGGCCACTAACTTATCCTCTCAGTATTCTTTTGACACCATAGTGCTTTCCGGCGGTGTCTGGCAAAACAAATTGCTCCATAGTCTGGCCGTAACCGGTATGCAAAAAGCAGGATTCAAGCTGTGGTGGAACAAAAAAGTACCGCCCGGAGACGGCGGTATTTCTCTGGGTCAGCTTGCGCTGGCAGTTAGTAAAGAGGATTAGGAGGTTTTTATGTGTCTGGCTATTCCCTATCAAGTCATCGACTTACAAGAAAATGATAGTTGTCGCATTCGTGTTGGCAGCGGCGTGCAAAACTGCTTTATCGGTCTTATCGACAGTGTCAAACCGGGCGACTGGTTGGTGGTTCATGCCGGCTTTGCCGTAGAAAAAATCAGCCCGGAAGACGCCCGCGAAAACCTAGAGCTTATAAATCGCTATATCTTTGCCAAAGACCCGGCTGACAAAGATGCCAAAGCCGAGTCGAGCGAATAACCCATGAAGAACTTCAGCCCCGATATTTATAAAGACCCCACTCTCGTTGCACGACTAAAGCAACGCATCGCCGAATTAGCCCAGGAGTTTAAAGAGCCCGTCAAAATCATGCATATCTGCGGTACCCACGAGCATGAGATGGGGCGCTACGGCCTGCGCGACCTCTTGCCGGACAATGTCGAAGTATTGGCCGGACCGGGTTGCCCGGTCTGCGTCTGCGACACAGAATATATCGACCAGGCCATTCAACTGGCGCTCAGTCCCGAGGTCATCCTCACGTCTTTTGGCGACATGCTGGCCGTACCTGGCAGCATTCCCCTAAAGGGCGAGCGCAAAGGCGATGTGCGCATGAGCCTGCTCGACGCCAAAGCCCGAGGTGGCGATGTCCGCGCGGTTTACAGTGTCTTTGACGCCGCCAAACTGGCCCAGGCAAACCCTAAGAAGCAAGTCGTCTTTTTCTCAGCTGGTTTTGAAACCACCGTGGTGGCCGTGGCCGCTTTGCTAAAACGCGGTGCACCGGATAATTTTTTCATCATTGAAGCAAATTATTTTACGCCACCGGCCACCCACCTGCTGCCCGAGCTTGAAGGTTTTGACGTAAATGGCTTTTTGCTGCCCGGTCACGCTTCTGCCATCACCGGCATTCGCATTTACGAACACTTGCCGGATTACGGCATTGCCTGCGCCTCGGCTGGTTTCGATCCGGTGGACGTGCTGGCTGGTATAGCCTCGGTCTTGCGGCAACTGGTCGAAAACAAACCGGGTCTGGAAAACACCTATGGCCGGGTGATTCAATATGACGGCAACCGCAAAGCCTTAGCCGAGCTTGACGAAGTTTTTGCCAGAAGCTCAAAACGCTGGCGTGGCATCGCCGACATCCCCGAATCGGGCTTTCAGTTAAAGGGTAAATATCGCCGCTACAGCACCGAGGAACGTTTTGCTGAAGTCTTGGCCGACCCGCCCGAGCGCAGCGTTAATGAACACCCCAAGGGTTGCCGTTGCGCCGAGATAACCCTGGGTCTGGCCAGACCTGATGACTGCCCGGTTTTTGACAAACTTTGCACACCCGATAACCCCTATGGCCCCTGCATGGTCAGCCATGAGGGCACTTGCCGTGCCTGGTATATCTACGGTATGGGAAAGGAACGCATCCATGTCGAGGTATGAGCGCATCAGAATGTCTCATGGCAGCGGCGGCAAGCTGACGCTGGAACTGATCGAAGACCTTTTTGCCGCCACTTTTGCCTCGGCTCCGCTTAAAGAACTTTGCGATGCCGCCGTTCTTGATAATCCCGGTGGGCGCTTGGCCTTTGCCACCGACTCGCATTCGATCAAACCACTTTTTTTTCCCGGCGGTGATATTGGCAGACTAGCCGTAGCCGGTACCGTCAATGACCTGAGCGTAATGGGTGCCAAACCTGTTTATCTGTCCTCGGCCTTTATCTTAGAAGAAGGTTTTCCTATAGCAGAGCTCACAAAAATCGTACGCTCGATGAAAGCCACCGCCGACGAAGCCGGCATTGAGATCGTCACCGGCGACACCAAAGTCGTTGAGAAGGGTAAGGGTGACGGCATCTTTATAAATACTACCGGCTTGGGTTTTATCCCCGACGGCCTTAAGATTGGCCCACAACACGTTCGTCCTGGTGATGTACTGTTAGTCAGTGGCTCCATAGGCGACCACGGTATTGCCGTGATGTCGCAGCGCGAGGGTTTTGAGATTACGCTCGAGCTCAAAAGCGATGTCGCACCTCTTAACGGCCTTATCGAAACAGTTTTGGCAGCCGCCCCCAACATCCGTTTTATGCGTGATGTCACCCGGGGTGGCTTAGCGGCAGTCGCCAATGAAATGGTCATGCGCAAGCCCTTTGGTGTACGCATCTTTGACGCTAAAGTCCCACTGCATCATGATGTCGTCGAATACAGCGAAATGCTGGGTATTGACCCACTACTATCAGCCAACGAAGGCAAAGTCGTATTGGCCGCCCCCCCTAATGAAGTCGAGGCCGCCTTAGCGGCAATGCACTCTCACCCGCTGGGCCAACAAGCCGCCATCGTGGGCGATGTGGTCAAGAAACCCGAAGGCCGGGCAATTGTCGAAACGGCCTATGGTAGCCGCCGCATGTTAGAAATGCCTATCGAAGAGCAGCTACCACGTATCTGTTAGGCTCTGTTCATTCATAAAAGCGCCGCCCGGATCTCCCGGGCGGTTTTTGGTGGAGGCGGCGGGAGTCGAACCCGCGTCCGAAGCTCCTTTGGACCGGCGTCTACGCGTGTAGTCAGCGGTTGATTGTCGACGCTAGCTAGGCCCGTTGACCCGCCTAAATCCTAGCGCTTAAGTGTCTAAAGGTTTCGCTTTAGCCCGACACTAGAGGCTTGCCGCTAGCCTGTTTTATGACGTTCAAACCAGCGAACCACAGGCGAGGTTTCTGGCGAGCGAGCTGCGTTTATTAAGCAGCCATTGCGTAGCCGAAGCTACTGTTGTTATTGTTGCCAGTTAATGGCTTTGCAGCTTACTAACGCGGCCAGCTGCACCCGCGACGCGCAACCAAATCCTCGGCGAACCCCGTCGAAACCAGGTCACCCCCTTAAAGCTGTTAAAGAGGCCCTTAACAGCAAGTTAATTATAGCACAATTGGCCAATATGACTCGCATTATCCGGGCCGAAAGTCTGATTTTTCGCTTAAGACAAACTGTTATACTCAGTGCTATGGGTACTGCAGTTGCCATGAAAGATATCGTCAAGCGCTTTCCTTTGGTGCTTGCCAACGACCACGTCAATTTCGAAGTCAATTGGGGCGAGGTACATGCCCTAATTGGTGAAAACGGCGCGGGCAAGTCCACGCTCATGAAGATTCTCTACGGGCTTTATCAACCCGATGAAGGAAAAATCTTTATCGACGGCCAAGAAGTGCAAATGAAATCGGCTCGAGCCGCCATTGACCACGGCATAGGCATGGTGCATCAACACTTTATGCTGGTGGAACCTTTGACCGTGACCGAAAATCTCGTGCTGGGTTCAGAACCCCATTTAGGGCCTACTTTAGATTATCGCACCGCTAAAAACAAAGCGCGGCAGCTAATCGCGCAGTTCGGCTTTGATATTGACCCGGACACCAAAATAGAAGATCTGCCCGTAGGTCTGCAACAACAAGTGGAAATCCTCAAAACCCTTTACAGGGACGCCCGCATCCTCATCATGGACGAACCTACTGCGGTGCTGACACCACAGGAAACCAGGGGCCTGTTTCAGTTCGTGCGTGACTTTGCCAAACAGGGCAACGCCGTTATCTTCATCAGTCACAAACTTGACGAAGTCATGGAAATCTGTGACCGCATGAGCGTCATGCGTGACGGTCAAATGATTGGCACCGTTAGCCGCGAAGAAACCGACCAGCGCCAGCTTGCCAATATGATGGTAGGCCGTGAGGTGATCTTGAGCGTGGAAAAAGAGCTGGCCAGCCCCGAAGGGGTAAAGCTCGAGCTTAAAGATGTCACCGTTATTAACCCGCTTAAGAACAAGCCTGTAGTCGATCATGTCTCCTTTAAGGTTCGCGCCGGAGAAATCCTGGGGGTGGCTGGTGTTGACGGTAACGGCCAGTCTGAACTGGTAGAAAGTATCGTTGGGCTGCACCATATCGACGCGGGCCAAATATTCATTGACGGCAAAGACATGAGCCATGCCAATGCCAAAAAGGTGCGCGAGGCCGGGGTGAGTCATATTCCCGAAGACCGTTATGAACGCGGCCTTATCGCCAGTTATGATGCCGCTGCCAACAGCATTTTGGGCGACCATTATCATGAACCTTATAGTGGCAGATTCGGCTTTCTCAACGACAAGGTTATCGAAACGCACGCTAAGAAAATCATCGAAGATTACGATGTGCGCCCGGGAGCTGTAAGCGTGTTAGCAGGAAGCTATTCCGGCGGAAACGCCCAAAAACTCATCGTCGCGCGCGAGCTCGAGCGCGACCCCGAAATCCTGATTGCCTCCCAGCCGACACGCGGCGTGGACATTGGCGCCATTGAGTTTATCCACAAACAAATCATCCGGGCGCGCGATCTGGGCTTAGCGGTTTTGCTGGTCTCGGCTGACTTAAACGAAGTAATGAGTCTCTCAGATCGCATCATTGTGCTTTTTGAGGGCCGCATTATGGGCGAGCTTTCACAACAGGAAGCCACCGCCGAAAAACTGGGTCTGCTGATGGCTGGCTCGAGCCTTTCCCAACTGGCTGAGGGCGCTAACGCCTAGTATTTGGTCTCTAAAACTCTAGGTAACGGCCTTTAAAAAACGCCGCAGGCGCACGGCCAACTGCGGAAACTCAATCAAAAAGGCGTCATGACCGTGTGGCGAACAAATGCGCGCATATTCGGCACTGGGCAAGATCTCCACAAGCTGTTTTTGTTCCTGCTCGGGATAAAGCACGTCGCTATCAATCCCCATCACCAAAGCCGGCATAGTCATCTTGGCCAAGACCTCAGCCAGGCGGCCCCTGCCCTCGGCTAAATCATAGTCATCCATGGCCCGGGTGATATAGAGATAGGTATTGGCGTCAAAACGCTGCACCAGCTTCACACCTTGATAGGACAAATAGGACTCGATCTCAAAGCTGACCCCTAAAAGGTCACGAGAGGCACTCACTCGCTCACGGCCAAATTTGGCCTCCAGCGAATCCAGCGAACGATAAGAAAGCATGGCGATAGCCCTGGCCAGACCCAAACCTGCATCCGGCTGTTGCTCGGGCGGATAATTGCCGTTTTGCCAGTTGGGATCGCTGGTAATCGCTCGGCGGGCCACTTCATTGAGGCCAATCGCCCAGGCCGAGTGCCGCGCACCAATGCCAATGGGAATGATGCTGCGTACCTGCTCGGGATACATTGCCGCCCATTCGAGCACCTGCATCCCCCCCATGCTGCCGCCAATGACGGCTTTTAGCGAGGTCACACCCAGCTTGTCCAGGAGGCGCTTTTGCACCATCACCATATCGCGGATGGTGTAGCGCGGAAAACTCAAGCGGTAGGGTCTGCCGCTGACAGGATTGATGCTGCTTGGCCCGGTGCTGCCATAACAACCGCCCAGGACATTGCTTGAAATCACAAAATACTCGTTGCTGTCAATCGGCTTGCCCGGACCGATCAACGGGTCCCACCAACCGGGTACTTGTTGTTTATCGTGAGCTCCGGCGGCATGTGCCGAGCCGGTCAGTGCATGACAGATCAAAATGGCATTATCTCCCTGGGAGTTAAGCTCGCCATAGGTTTCATAGGCCACCGCCACATGCTCAAGAGTAGCGCCATATTGTAAAACAAGCGGTGTGGTCGGCGTAGCTATATCCACTACCTGTGGAACCACTACTCCAACGCTACCAACAGTATCCGTTTGACCGCGCGCCAACAGCGCCGCGTGGTCACCCCAAGTCTCATGAACCAGCGTTCGTTTGATCACAATTTCAAGCTCCTTGTAAGGCTCGAGCAAAATCAAGCCTTAGATCCGCCGGGTCCTCAAGCCCGACACTGACGCGAATAAGCTCCGGACTCACACCGGCCTCGCGTTTGGCCTCGTCGTTTAAGCTGGCGTGGGTGGTAGTCCAGGGGTTTATCACCACCGTTTTGGCATCGCCGATATTGGCTAAGTGCGAGGCTAACTCGACCCGATCTAAAAACTGCCGCGCCGTAGCCGTATCTTTAGCCTCAAAGCTCAAAACAGCACCAAAACCATGTCTTAGCATCTTTTTGGCCGTTTCATGCGAAGGGTGTGAGGGTAATCCCGGATAGATCACCCGTTTTACTGCATCTTGCTGCTCGAGCCACTGTGCTAGTTCAAGGGCCGTATCACACTGCCGCTGCACCCTTAACGAGAGAGTCTCTAGACCCTGCAACCCTAAAAAGGCTGCATAGGGCGATAAGGTCATGCCCATAGTGAAAAGGCCCAGATCATAAGCACGCAGGCTAAAGGCAGTTTGACCTGGTTTTTTCTCGGCCCTGGTCAGGTAGCTTCGTCCCCGGCTGTCTAAACTTTGCATAGCGGGAAATTTGGCATTAGCCCAGTCAAAGCCGCCGCCATCAATGATCGCGCCGCCGATAAAGCTGCCGTGTCCACCAATCCACTTTGTCGCCGAGTGAATCACGATATCGGCGCCATGTGTTAGTGGCTGGCAAAGGTAGCCACCGCAACCCCAGGTATTGTCCACTATCAGGGGAATCTGCCTTTCTTGGCAAAGAGCGGCGATAGCGGCAAGATCGGGTACAGTGCAGCTTGGGTTGGCAATTGTTTCAAGCCAGACGGCGACGGTGTTGTCCTGAACGGCGTCAGTAATTGCTTCCATGGTGGGAGCAGCGGTGCTAACGCCACAGCCCCAGGGTTCTAAAATCTTTCTGGCGATGCTAAAAGTACCGCCAAAAAGCTCGTTGGAAAAAACTATCTGCGCTCCGGGTGAAGCCAAAGCCAGCAATGCGGTGGTGCTGGCCGCCTGTCCGGAGCTAAGCGCCAGACCGGCACTGCCAGCTTCTAGAGCCAGCAAGCGCTCGGTAAAGGCTGCGACGGTGGGATTGTGCATCCGTCCATACTGGTTGCCCTCTAATTCACCGGCAAAAAGCGCCGCCGCATGTTCGGCGCTGTCAAAAACATAACTGCTGGTAGCGTAAATGGGTACGGCTCGAGCCCTGCTGCTGGGATCGACGGTTTGCCCGGCGTGAACTTGCAAGGTTTCAAAACGGTAAGTCATGTCTGCTCCTTAGAAATAAAAAAGCTGGATATCTGCTGTTAAAGACGAATATATAACTAATAACGCTATAGAAGCCTAAGCGGCAACAGACATTCGCCTGGTCAGATTAATCAGATTAAATAGGGGTATAGAAAGATTCATATCTGCCTCCAAATCTCCGCCTTTTCCCAAGGCTTATCTAAAGAGGCATGTTACGCCCCTATCTTTCCGGCTGGCCAGGCTATCGTAGCCTTGGCCTTGCGGCTGGATTTAGCACCCGCCTAGATGAAGGCTGGTTGCTGCGGCGTCATTGGGCCAGGTCCCTGGGCCGCTCTCGATAAGAGCCACTCTTGCAAGTGGTGCCTAAAAGTAAAGCACAAAGAAACAGTTACGTGCAAGTTTGGTCTTGACAATAGGGCTGTAATTATTTATGCTTAAATATACCCCAAATTTAGGGGTATTTGTTGCAGAAGGCTCTACTGCATTATCTCGTTAGGTTTAACGCGCGACAGACATTAGCTATGGGCAAGTATTACGGGCTCGAGCCAGCCCGCTAAGGCTGTGAAAGGGAGTAAAGATGAGGAGACTAAGGGCGAGAATAAGTGTCCAGACAAACGCGCAGCTACCCTCACAACTCAACTGGGAAGGTCGCACTTTGCTGGTAAAACGCGTGTTAAACGGCTGGCGCTATGGGGGTCGCTGGTGGCTGGGTGAAACCATCCGGGAGTATTTTCAGCTCGAGCTAGAAGATCGCTCGGTAGTAGATCTGTTCCGGGATGAAAAGGGCTGGGTTTTGTCCTGTATATCCGATTAGCAGCCGTGCCGTGACCCTAGGCAAAGTATAAAGTCTTACTTTAATTATTTCGACAGAAAAACCTATCTGATATTGTTGCCCTTGAAACTGCTAAGTAACGTTCCTGACAACTTTCATAAAACATGCGACACAATCAGGGCTGCGCCTTTAAGCAAAGCTGTAAATTTTGTTCCAGACAAATCCTTATACCGATTCCGTTTAAAAGCCGAATCCTATAAGGCTTTTTAATGCGAGTGGGTCCGAGCATAGCGAGAACGATAGGCTGAGAAGAATCGAACCGAGTGCCTTTCATAACGTCCAGGAATTAATCGGATTCAGTATTAGTCGTCATCTGGTCTATATGAATAAGGGAAATATCAGGGCATAAGTCCGGCCCTTGCCAACGCTTTATTGCCATACCCTGTTAATCCAAATAAACAAAACACCATTACATTAGCAGGACAATTGTCTCTTACCCTGGCCTGCTCAAACGTCTACGTTCAGATGAAGGCTCGAGCCAAAAGAAGGGAAACCCTGTTATGCGCATTGGTCCCTTAGGTATCTGGGAATTATTGATTCTTCTGGTGGTCATATTGCTGATTTTCGGATCACGCCGCCTGCCCGAAATGGCCCGAAGTATCAGCCGCTCGATCCGAGAGTTTCGCAACGCCGTCCGCGAAATAAAAGACGATTCTGATACGAAAACCGCCGACACTACAGATGAACATCACAGCGATAAAGAGAGCGGTTAAACATAGATGATGAGGACAATCCTGAGGAAGCTATGGTTTGTGGCGCTGATATTTCTACTGGCTTCTTGCCGCTCGAGCTCTAAACCGCTACCTTATGTAAACCTAAGCCAGCGACAGGCTTTACCGGCGATAGCAAAGACCGAAGTGCTCCCACTGCGTGTAGCCGTCGCCGCCATCATTTCACCACAGGGCACCGTGGAGAGTTACAGCGAACTGGCCGATTATCTGGCAAAAAAGCTTGGTCGGCCCGCTCAACTGATCCAACGCCGCACCTATGCGGAAATAAATAGTTTGATAGCAGAAGGTGAAGTCGATATTGCCTTTGTCTGTACCGGTGCCTATGTAGACGGTCAAAAACGCTTTGGTATGGAGCTTTTGGCGGCCCCGGAAATAGACGGTAAACACGTCTATTATTCCGAGTTGATTGTTGCCCTTAACAATCCGGCCACAAGCATGCGCGACCTGCGCGGCGCCGTCTTTGCCTTTACCGACCCGATGAGCTATAGCGGCAGAGTCTATCCCAGCTATCTCGTTCAGCAACTGGATGAGACTCCCGAGACCTTCTTCAACCGCAGCTTCTTTACTTACAGTCATGACAAAGCCATTCTGGCAGTAGCTGAGGGCGTTGCCGACGGTGCAGCCGTTGACAGCTTGGTACTGGCCAACAGTTTGCAAAAGAATCCCGAGCTGAAAGAAAAGATCAAAGTAATTTACCGCTCGCCACCTTTTGGCATCCCGCCAGTGGTTGTACCGCCGAATATGTCAGCTCGTCAGAAAGCGTTACTGCAAGAAGCGCTCTTAGAGATGAGTTCAAATCCTGAGGGCCAGCGAATTCTGGCCAACTTAGGGATTGATCGCTTCGTGACCGTAAGTGACAGCATATATGACACGGCTCGAGCCGTAGTGAGTTCCCTGGGAGGAATACCTTGAGCGTACTCAACCATACCAGGCCCTTCGAGCAAAAATCCCCTGCTTGGCTGACTCGCCTGTGGGCGCTGGTGGGTGGCGTGAGTGTACGCACAAAAATTCTCGGTATTGTTTTGGTCCTGACCACCCTCCTTGGTCTGGGCGCTACACTACAAGTCCGCGCCGTCATGGAGAGGGTTTTCATCAGCGAATTAGAAAGTCGGGGGCGTTCTGTTGTCAGCGATCTGGCTACACGCAGCACCGAGCCGATTTTACTCAATGATTCATTTGCTTTGTACCAACTTCTCAGTGAAACCGTCGCCAGCCATAAAGATTTACTTTATGCCTTCGTGATAAACGGTAAGGGCGAGGTTTTGGCCCATACCTTTGGTGATGAGGGCTTTCCCAGCGCACTGCTCACACTTAACGCTCCTAAAACACCTGAAGAAAGCGGACATCTGCTTTACGAATCCAATGAAGGTCGCGTGCACGATCTGGCCTCCCCTATTTTTGACGGACGCGCCGGCGTAGTTCGTCTTGGTTTGAGTGAGTCGAGACTAAACGGCGCGGTTGACTCGGTCACAGGTCAAATGCTGTTCACCACCTTAGTTGTCGGTCTGATCGGCATCTTCGCGGCTATCTTGCTCACCTGGTTACTGACGCAGCCCATTCTTGAGTTGGTTCATACGACCCACCGTATTGGTCAGGGGGATTTGAGCGTCCGCGCTACTCACTGGGCCGATGACGAAGTGGGAGCCTTAGCTGATGCCTTTAATCAAATGATTATCGACCTTGACAACAGTCAACAAGCCATAGCCGAAAAAGAAATTGCGCGGGGACGCTTGCTAAAAAAACTCATCAATGCCCAAGAAGAGGAGCGCAAACGCATCGCCCGTGAACTACACGATGGCGTAGGTCAGTCGCTTACTTCGCTTACCGTTGGCATGAAGGTAGCCTGCCAACTCGATGATCAACAAGCCATGCAAGCCAAGGCCGAAGACATGCGTCAACGGGCCATGGAAACCTTGCAACAAGTGCGACTGCTCAGCCGTCAACTCAGACCCAGCGTACTAGACGATCTGGGCCTAAATGCGGCTCTAGAACTCTATGTCACGGAGTTTTCCAAGCAATATCCGGATATCTCGGTAGACTTGTTATGTGAACAGGCACGGCCATCGCCGGTCATTGAAACGGCCCTGTACCGCATCGTACAGGAGGCTATGACCAACGCCGCTCGCCATAGTGGGGCTAAGACCATTAGCGCTGTGCTTTCCCGTCGAGACGATAAGTATCTGGCTATCATTGAAGATGACGGTCACGGCTTCGATGTCACGGTTGCTCGGCGCAGCGGGCGTAGCGTCGGGATTTACGGCATGGCTGAGCGGGCTGAATTTTTGGGTGGGCGACTGGATATCGAGAGCAGCTTTAAAGGTACAACCGTTTACCTGGAGGTACCGCTGTGAGTCGTACCATAAGGGTTTTGTTAGCCGACGATCATGCCGTATTGCGCGCAGGGTTAAAAGTGCTGCTGGAGGCGGAATCTGATATAGCCGTAGTCGGCGAGGCCGCCGATGGTCTGGAATGTGTAAACTTAGCATCCGAAACCCAACCTGACGTGATTTTGCTGGACATCAATATGCCAAACTGCAATGGTTTAGAGGCGCTTAAAGACTTGCGTCAGCGGGTCCCTGAAAGTCACGTCCTGATTCTTACCATGCATGATGATGAGGGTTATCTCCGCCAGGTCCTGACTTCCGGCGGCTCAGGCTATGTTCTTAAGCAATCAGCCAGCGAAGAACTACTCTCGGCCATTCGCGCGGTCAACCAGGGAGGCACATACCTCCAGGCAAATCACACCAAGGTGCTGCTCGAGCACGCGCTTAACCAAGGACAAAACCAGTCACTGGTCAAAGACGATAAACAGCTACTCTACCAGTCCTTAAGCGAACGTGAAACGCAGGTTCTAAAGCTGGTGGCGCTGGGGTACCGCAATGGCGAAATCGCCAAGTCATTGCATCTCAGCGTCAAGACCGTGGAAACCTACAAAACGCGTCTTATGCAGAAGTTAGAACTACGCAGCCGCGCTACTTTAGTGCGTTTTGCTCTGGACTTGGGCATCTTACAAGAAGATTTAGAATAGATAAAGGTATTTTTGCTTCAACGCAGCAAGCCATGTCGGGGAATCTCCCGACATTTTTTATTAATTCGTCAAGCTTTCCCCGACATTTAATCAAGCTTTTCCCTCTACCAGACATACTTTCTGTGCGCTACGATGTTTGTGGATATTGTACAGACCCCGAGCCTAATCACCTACGGGCATCAGCCCAAGGTAGTCAGGCCGCTAGGGTGCCGGTGGAAACGCTGTCACCTGCCGTAGTTGCAAAGGGGATGATGGCTAAAGGTCATTGTCCTCTAACTGTTTAGGAATCCATTAAGGGAGGTGAAAGGATGCCCGAAGTATTATTAGAGGCATTAAAGCAAGAAAATGTCATCTTACGAATGCAAGAAGACATCAAACGGGCGCTAAAAAAGCCAGTAAGTGAGCGGCATTGGGTGATGGTGATCGACTTGCGCAAGTGCGTCGGTTGCAGCGCCTGCACAGTTTCGTGTATAGCCGAAAACAAGCTGCCCCCCGGCGTTGTCTATCGGCCTGTGCTTGAAGAAGAAATCGGGACATATCCAAACGTGACCCGGCGCTTCATCCCAAGACCCTGTATGCAGTGTGATAATCCACCCTGTGTACCTGTCTGCCCGGTGAATGCCACCTGGAAACGGGCGGATGGCATTGTCGAAATCGACTACGAGCAGTGTATCGGTTGCCGTTACTGTATTGCCGCCTGCCCCTATAGCGCCCGCACCTTTGATACGGGACGCAACTATGATGACGACACGCCGGAGCAGTTCGAATACGAAATGACGGCCAGTTTCGAGTACGGCAAGGCCTGGCCGCGCGACGACGGCTCGCCAATCGGCAATGTGCGCAAATGCCACTTTTGCTTGCACCGGCTCGAGCAAGGCGAACTGCCCGCTTGTGTGACCACCTGTATCGGCATGGCCAATTATTTTGGCGATGCCAACGATCCCGATAGCTTAGTCTCAGAACTTATCCCGCAGACAAACGCTATTCGCTTAAAAGAAGAAATGGGCACAGAGCCTAAGGTCTACTACCTGGTTTAACGCTTAAGGAGGTATGCAATGGGCAAAACTATGCAGCGAATTGCCTGGATCATTGCCATCATTGGCTTTTTAGTTGGCTTGGTGGGCCTGTACCAGTTCTTGACGGTCGGCCACGAAGCCGCCAACTACGGTTCCTACGTCCCTTGGGGTCTGTGGGTAGCCGGTTATATTTATTTCATCGGTCTGTCAGCCGGTGCCTTCTTGCTTTCAACTTTAGTTTATGTCTTTCGTGTCAAACGTCTTGAAAAAATTGGCAAACTGTCACTGTTTACCGCGCTGATAACCCTGATAGCCGCCATGTTCCTCATCTGGTTGGACTTGGGCCAACCGCTGCGAGCCTGGCGCTTAATAGCCCGCACTAACTTCCGCTCAATGATGGGTTGGATGGCCTGGCTCTACTCGTCTTACTTTGTGTTGCTGGTGCTCGAGCTGTGGTTTGCCATGCGGCGCGACCTGGCTGTCTGTGGCAATGAACCCGGCTTCAAGGGTGCGCTCTGTCGCTTCCTTAGTTTTGGACGTAAGGATATTTCCGAGCAGGCAGTAGCGCAGGACCATAGAGTTTTGCGAATCCTGGGAACCATTGGCGTGCCCCTGGCGGTGGCCTTCCACGGTGGTGTCGGTGCGCTCTTTGGCGTAGTCGGTGCCAGACCCTACTGGAACAGTGGGCTTACACCCATCACCTTCCTTATCGGTGCTTTGGCATCTGGTGGGGCCTTGCTTACTTTTATCACTGCCTTCTGGGGACCTAATAATAACGCCAAAGAGCGTAAGGACTTGCTTATCTTCATGGGGCAGATTGTGCTGGGTCTGCTGGCCTTTGACGTGTTGCTGGAGTGGGCAGAGTATTCCATTGGTTTATATTCTTCAATCCCGGCTGAGGCCGCGAGCTTACGCCTGGTGTTGTTTGGCAACTTCTGGTGGGTTTTCTGGATAATTCACCTGGGCTTGGGGGTGGTCGTACCGCTCATTTTGCTGACCTTTCGAGGGCGTTCTGTTGGGGCCATCGCCACCGCCAGTGCCCTTATCGCCATCACCTTTATCTCAGTGCGTCTCAATATCGTCGTTCCCGGGCTGGCAGTGAGCGAATTGGAGGGCTTACGAGAGGCTTTTACCGGCCCTGGTCTAAACTTCGACTATTTCCCAAGCACGATGGAGTGGCTTTTCTTCGTCTGGGTCGTTTCGCTAGCAGGTTTGTTATTCCTCATTGGCTATAACTTGCTACCCGTTGTGCGTGGTCAAAAGGAGGTGATCTAGCATGAAAGAATTCAAATTCAAGGGCCCGGATAAGTCGGGGCTCGAGCACTCCGAGTCGCCAGCCAAATCATCTAGTCATGATGAGCGGCCATCTCCGTGCGTTGAAAAGGGCATCTTTAATTCCGAGCTGAGCCGACGTGACTTTATTAAGACCTCGGCTTTCGTAGGCGGAACCGCGCTCTTAAGCACCCAGTTACCACTAGCAATGGCCAGAGTGGGCGACATCACCGATGGCGGCTTGCAAAGCGGTGAATTTGTCGAATATCCGCTCAATAAACCCGAAAACATCCTGCATAGCGTCTGTCTTAACTGTCACGTAAAGTGCCTAATTAAGGTCAAACTGTTCGAGGGTATTGCAGTCAAGATTGACGGCAACCCCTTTGCGGCGGTTAATAATCTCCCTAATCTGCCTTACGACACGTCACTTAGCGATGCCGCCAACGTTGACGGCAAGATTTGCCCGAAGGGCCAGGCCGGCATTCAGATTGCTTATGACCCCTACCGTATCCGGCGTGTTCTAAAACGGGACGGCAAGCGCGGCGAGAATAAGTGGCGGAGCCTTGACTTCAATCAGGCTATTGACGAGATAGTCAATGGTGCTAACTTTCCCGACGGGACCAGCACTCCCGGCCTACAAGACATTTTCGTTCTTCGGGATTCGGCTTTATCAAAGCTGCTGGCCGATGACGCCAAGGCTGTCGCCAAGGGAGACATGTCCCTGAGCGCATTCAAGGCCAAACATGCTGATCATTTAGACATGCTCATTGACCCTGATCACCCGGATTTAGGGCCAAAGAACAATCAGTTTGTCTTCCAGGCAGGCCGCATTCAGCACGGACGCAAGGAGCTTGGCAAACGCTGGACCAAAGATGGTTTTGGCTCGATCAACTTCTTCGAGCACACTACCATCTGCGAGCAGAGCCACCACATCGCCACCCAGCAGATGACCAGCGGCAAAAAGACTCACCTCAAACCAGATTACCTAAACGCCGAGTTCGTCATTCACTGGGGAACCGGTGCTTTTGAGGCTAATTTCGGCTCGACGGCTATCACACAACTCGTTACCGACGGCATGACGCAAGGTAATCTTCGGCAAGCGGTCATCGACCCGCGTCTCAGCAAAACCGCAGCCAAAGCTGACCTCTGGGTACCCGTAAGGCCTGGGGGAGATATGGCCCTGGCCATGGCAATGGCACGCTGGATCATTGAGAACGACCGTCATGATAAGACTTTTCTTGGTAATCCCAACAAGCTGGCCGCCGAGAATGACGGCGAAAAAAGTTGGACCGATGCCAGCTTCTTGGTGCGTCAGGACAATGGCAAGTTCCTGCGCGTGGCGGACATAGCTTCGCTGGGTGTACAGCCGGCTCCGCCCGTAGAAATCCCAGCGTCCGAAATAGCCCATCCGCCGCATCCTGCCGAAGATTTCGGTATTCCAGACTTTAGCCTGGAAAATACCGATTACGTGGTGATGACTTCTAGTGGTCCTCAAGCAGCCGGCAACGCCGATCACGGCTTGCTTGAATGGGAAGGCGATCTTGCCGGTATTTCCGTAAAGACCGTGTTCTCGCTTTACAAAGCCAGGGTGATGGAAAAAACGCTTGATGAATACGTCGAGCGCTCAGGGGTTTCCCTGCGTCAAATCACGCGCTTAGCAGATGAATTCACCAGTCACGGCAAAAAGGCCGCCATCGATACTTATCGCGGCCCGGTTCAGCACACCGACGGCTACTATGCACAACAAGCCGCCCTAAGCCTCTGCTGGCTAATCGGCAACATGGACTGGAAGGGTGGCCTCGGTGCCGATGGTGGCCACTGGCATGAGTTTGGCGACAAAGGCGGCCCTTTCCCGCCGGAAGTTACGTTAAACGCCCCAGGTGGATTAAAGGCTTTTGGACCGCCACTGACACGCGAAAAAGTGAAGTACGAAGACAGCACGCTCTTTACTCGGGATGGTTATCCGGCCAAACGGCCCTGGTATCCCTTTACCGGCAATGTCTATCAGGAAGTCATACCAAGCGCGGAGGATGGCTATCCCTACTCGATCAAGGCCCTGCTTATCCATATGGGCACACCCGCCTTGGCCAGCCCTGCCGGGCAAGACAATATTCGGGTGCTGTTAGACCATGACAAAGTTCCTCTGCTGCTGGCTTGCGATGTGGTCATTGGCGAGACCAGCATGTACGCTGATTACATCATCCCCGACTTGAGTTACTTAGAGCGCTGGGGCACGCCACACACCGTGCCACAACCCGTTGTTGGTTACAGCCCCTTCCGCCAACCCACCATCGCGCCACTCACGGAAGTGGTGAATGTTGATGGCGAAGATATGCCCATCAGCCTTGAGGCATTTATGATTGCCGTCGGCAAACAGCTAGGCATGCCCGGCATTGGCCCAGGAGGCTTTGGCGATCATGGTAATTTTGATCGCCCCGAAGATTACTTCATCAGGCTAGGTGCAAACATCGCCTACGGTGATAAGAGTGACGGTTCGGACGGCGTTCCCGAGGCAAGCGAAGAAGAAATGCTTGTCTTCCAGCAGGCTCACGCCCATCTACCCCCATCCGTATACGATGAGCGTAAATGGAAAGAAGCCCTCGGCAGCGACGAGAAACTGTGGCGGCAACTGGTCTATATGCTCAATCGGGGAGGTCGCTTCAAGACCTTCGATCAGGCATACAGCGGAGACTACATCAAAAGTGCAATTGCCCGGCAACTGTTCTTCTATGTCGAGCCCGTAGGGCAAGCCAAGCACAGTTTAACCGGTCAAAACTTCGACCCGCTGCCTCACTTAGAGCCGGTACTGGATGCCGCCGGTAAGCCGGTTGAGGATGATCCCAACGAATTCCCCTTCCAACTGATTACCCACAAGGAGATTACCGGTGGGCATTCCCGTACCCCCGGCCAGTATTGGGGCCAGATAAGTATCTTGCCAGAAAATCCAGTGCTGATCAATAGTGTTGACGCCCGCAAACATGGTTTTAGAACGGGCGACATCGTACGTCTGGTATCAGCCAGTTCTACCGGCATCATTGACTTGGGCAACAACCAGCAGGACGAGGTAGAAGGCAAGGTCAAAGTCATTGAGGGCATCCGGCCAGGCGTGGTGGCTGTTTCCTGGCATTATGGCCACTGGGCCTACGGTTCTCGGAGCGTAGAGGTGGACGGACAGATGATAAAGGGTGATAAACGGCGCGGTACCGGCCTTTGTCCAAACCCGGCCATGCGTCTCGATCCGGCCTTGGGCAATGTCTGCCTAACTGATCCCATCGGTGGCAGCGCCAGCTTTTTTGACACCCGGGTGAGGTTGGAAAAAGTGTCGTAAACGCTTAGGATTCTTTGACCGAGGGGCGAAATGGCAGTTTTATGAAGCGCCTTGGTCACCTCCTTTCTGAAGGTGTCCCAAATCGTGTGCGTTGAAGCTATCAAACAGTGCTTGTTACGCAGTTCATAAACTGCAATACACAATTTGTGGTACACCGCCCCTTTCTTAGTATGAAAAGTCATAGATCTAATTCTTCTCGCTCCCCTCGCAGCAACACAAAGCTTGCGCCCGTAGTAGTGCAGGATAAGCTTTGTTTAAACGCGGCTTACAAAAGCGCAAATTGCCAGCAATGTGTGACAACTTGCCCGAGCAATGCCATCGTCGTCTACGAGGGTTACGTACAACTAAATAGCAGTCTGTGTAGCAACTGCGGCGTTTGTTTGCATCAGTGTCCGTCGGGTGTTTTCAGCCAAGCCAATACTGTAGAAGCAACCTTAGTCGATACCCTGGCCACACTGCCCGACACCGCAATCGCCCTGGTTTGCCAGCGAAACACCAAGCCAAGTCAGGCTCGAGCCCCAGTTACACGGGTCATCCAGCATCATCGCTGCCTTGCTGCAATATCTTTGACTACGCTGTTAGAACTCAGCAACGGCGGCAGCCGGAAAATTTGGCTTGATGATAGTCATTGTATTAGCTGTCCCATCAGTAAAGCTCGAGCCACCCTGGTAAAAATGGTTATAGCAGTAAACCAGTTACTCGAAAATCTTGGCCACAAACCCGTCATTTCCACCTACCGCCTACAGCCACAGGACTTGACGCCAGGACCTGCTACGAAAGCACTTATCTACAGTAATCAACCTCGCATTTCACGACGACAGTTCTTCAGTGCCTTGACTCATCGGGGCCGGCAATTCAGTATAAAAACGTCAAACCAGGATGACAAGAATAAGCTCGAGCTGACCGTCAATAAGCGGCTCCCGAAACATCTATCAGAATCCCGTACACGCTTGCTAGTTCAACTTAAAAAGCTAAATGGCTTTACGGATCAGCAGATTGAGGCAGATTCTATCCCTTTTGCCCAGCTCAAGATTGACGCTGATTGTTGCTCTGCTTGCGAACTATGTGTCAAGTTTTGCCCCGGGGCGGCATTACAATTTCATCGCAGTGAGGAAGGTTTTTCACTCGCTTTTCGAGCATCGCAATGTATCGACTGTGGTATTTGCGCCAAAGCCTGCCCCGAACAGGCAATAAGCTTCACATCACAGATCACGGTAACAGCGCTTACAGCGACAGAGCCTCAACAGCTTGTCCAGGGGGGCCTGGTAAGCTGTGATGGCTGCGGCAGGTTTATGGCAACTTTAGCAACAAACCCACAAAAACCGCTCTGCTTCACCTGCCGGGAAACGGGCGGCAACGCCAAACCTTTGCAAGACACCATGGGTTTGTTTGCTGATTTATCAGGTCGCATAACAGTGAAAGAGGCCGGTAAGCAAGAGAGTGAGGGCACTTAAGCTAGCGAATAACGACCAGCCAAGCTGCGAGTGCCAGCAAGGTGATAAGCAAGATCGGCAGGGTAAGCACAATACCTATACGGAAATATGTTCCCCAGCCAATGCGCATACCCTTACGGGCCAAGACATGTAACCAAAGCAAGGTCGCCAGGCTCCCAATGGGAGTGATTTTAGGCCCCAAATCCGAACCGATAACGTTGGCATACACCATGGCCTCACGAGCAAGAGGGCTCACCCCTTGAACAGCCTCAATAGCCAGCGCTCCCACCATGACTGTGGGCATGTTATTCATAATAGCCGACAGTGTGGCAATAACGAACCCCGTAGCAACAGTACCAATGACCAAGCCCTGCTGAGCAAAAAACTCCAGAACCTGGGCTAATAGATCGGTTAGACCTACATTCCTTAAACCATAGACCACCAGGTACATCCCCAAACTAAAAAGGACGATTTGCCAAGGCGCACTCCGTAGCACACGTCCTATCGGAATGATGGTTTCAGAAGTATTTACAACACGAATGTGCATTTGCCGTCCTGATTGAGGCCAGCGTCCCGCTATACTCATAAGCACCAAAGCTCCCAAAACGGCTATGACGGAGACGGGAATACCCAGCGGTCCCGAAGAAAAATAACCGACCAGCAATAGGCCGAGAACCACCCAACCCCAGCGGAAGGTAAGTTGATCTTTGATAGCTTCACGCGGTGTTTTTAAAACCGAAAGCTCGTATTTGTGCGGAATCGCCTTGCGGAAGTAAAGATAAAGCACCAACAACGTAGCAGCCAAGGCCACCAAATTAACGAGCCCCATTACCTGGGCGTAGCCTGCAAAACTGATGTCAAAAAAGTCAGCCGTAACAATATTTACCAGATTAGAAACCACCAGGGGCAGACTGGTGGAATCAGCCACAAAGCCAGTGGCCATGACAAAAGCAAAACTGACCGCCGGGGCAAAACCAAGGGCAAGAAGCATCTCTATCACAATGGGCGTCAAGATGAGTGCTGCGCCATCATTGGCGAAAAGTGCCGCGACGGCGGCCCCCAGCAAAATAATAAGGACAAACAACATCCTGCCCTTGCCACGTCCCCATTTAGCTACATGCAGAGCCGCCCACTCAAAGAAGCCTGCTTCATCCAAAAGTAAGGAGATAATAATTACGGCAACAAAAGCCAGTGTGGCATTCCAGACAATGTCCCAGACCGTTGGAATGTCACTGGGGCTCACTACACCCGTCAGCAAAGCTATTGCAGCACCAATAAGCCCGCTCCAGCCAATACCAAGGCCGCGAGGTTGCCAAATAACCAATATCAGGGTAAACAAAAAGATAAGCAGGGCAATCAACATAATTTTTTTCTCCGTTTGATTCAAGTAGCATTTGCATCAAATATACCCACAGTGATGAAAGGTCTGCTGAACATCAAGCGGGGTAACAGCAAGGACAGCGTCAGAGAAGGCGAGCATGAGCTCAGGAATAAGTGAGGGTCTAAGCTGTTTGAGGAAAGCTTTGA
>JASBUK010000139.1 GCA_030147925.1 Trueperaceae bacterium | reverse complement strand
ACGGTGAACTCTCAGCTTGAAAGCATGGGTGTTCAGCGCTTGCGGGCGCGTACTAACGAAGGTTTCTTCATCAAAGTCCGCGCTTCTTTACTTGCTCTCATTTGCACGAACTTGCATGAACTGGACTAGCAATTACGGTACTCCTTACTCCTAACTAACTAATACCCCACTGCCTGCCCGTCCTTGCGATGATCCGAGGCTGCCACATAACCATTATCAAGCCGGTAGATAAGCTGGGCACCGCCAAAGGCAAAACTTAAGTCGAGTTCAGCCTGGCTGATCTTATGTCCTCGACTTACAAGTTCGTTTAATACCTCGGGCTTAAAACCTTGCTCTACTGAGAGATCGAGCCCTTTAATCACGCGCCAGCGTGGTGCATCACTGGCTGCCTGCGGGTTTTGAGCATAATCACGCAGTCGCACGACTATCTGAGCATGTCCTTGTGCCTGCATTGGCCCACCCATGACCCCAAAACTCAGCAGCGGCTGGCCATTTTGCATCACAAAGCCGGGGATTATGGTGTGAAAGGGACGTTTGCCGCCACCCACCTGATTAGGGTGGCCTGCTTGCAGCGTAAAACCTGCGCCACGGTTCTGCAGACTTATGCCCGTGCCCGGCACCACAATACCCGAGCCAAAACCATGATAGTTCGACTGGATAAACGACACCATCATGCCCTGTTCATCTGCCGCCGTTAGGTAGACCGTACCACCGCGTTTAGGCACACCAAAACCCGGGTCTTGCGCACATTTCATGTCAATCGACCTGGCACGTTCAGCCAGATAATTAGCGTCAAGCAAATCAGTGACCTGCACGTCCATACTGGCTACATCGGCAACGTAGCGGTAAGTGTCGGCAAGGGCAAGCTTCATGGCTTCGATTTGCAGATGCAAACTATCAGCAGAGTCGACTGGATAATCGCTCAGGGGCTGATGCTCGAGCATCCCCAACATCAGCAGTGCCGCCAAACCCTGGCCATTGGGGGGAATTTCATGTAGCTCGAGCTCATGGTAGCTGTGAGCAATGGTATCCACCCAGTCGGCTTGATGATTCGCCAAGTCCTCGGCAGTCAAAAGACCGCCGTGCCGCTTGGCGTCCGCAACGATTTTTTCGGCCAAGTCCCCGCGATAAAAGGCCTCGCCCTTGGTCTCGGCAATGCGCTCTAAGGTCCTAGCCTGATCCTCGTAGCAAAAAAGTTCACCTGTTTTAGGGGCACGACCCCCCGGCAAAAAGCCTTTGCCAAACTCGGCAAATTCAGCAAAAATCTTAAGCGCTACCGCCCAGGCACGGGCAGTAATCGGTGACAGCAAAAAACCCTCACGGGCATATTTAATGGCCGGTTCAAAAAGCTCGGCAAAGGGCAGTCTGCCAAAATTCTCTGAGAGTTCTACCCAAGCCGAAACCGCTCCAGGAACGGTTACAGCATCCCAACCACGCAGTGGTACGGCCTTTTGTCCTGCAAAACATTCTGGCTTAAGCGCCGCCGGAGAGCGTCCCGAGGCATTTAGGCCATGTAAACGCTGGCCATCGAATAAGATGGCAAAGGCATCACTGCCTATGCCGTTACTGGTAGGTTCCACCACTGTAAGCGCAATTGCTGCTGCGATCACCGCATCTACAGCATTGCCGCCTTTAAGCAGCATCCTCAAACCAGCCTGCGCCGCCAGCGGTTGCGAGGTCACCACCACATTACGCGCTAAAACCGGCATCCGCTTAGAGCTATATGGGAAATCGTAGTTAAAATTCATTGACCGCACCTTTCATGGGGCGGTGTACCATAAATTGTGTAAAGAAGTGAGTAGTTCGTGGTTGGTAGTAGGTAGTTTGTGGTGACTGGAAAATCCCTCCACTGAGTTCTTTTTGACTGACGCTTAACAATATGACGGATTCCATTTGTCTGAATACTTTTTATCATCACCAGGAAATCTCTACTTTCCTCTTTCCTCTTTTTACTTTCCACTTTCTCTTTTACACCCAATTTGGGACAGCTTCATCACAGTAATCTTTGATATTTTGTCGCCAGCAACTAGCGTAAAAATAAGATTCCAACCACCCCTCCAACCACAATCAAAACGGCAGGATGAACGTTAAAACGGGCGGCCAAGGCAAAAGCAAGAATCGCCAGCAACCACAAAGCCCAGTTAGCAAGCCACTGGGGCGGCAAACCAAAAGCCTTGGGGGCAAATTCGTAAACGACTAAAGCCAACAGGGCAATCACCACCGGGCGCACGCCCTTAAGAAAACTGGCAAACACCGGGTTCTCCCGATAGCGCAAATAGAGCGCACCCAAGGCAATCATGGCAATCACTGTGGGCACGGCCACCCCGATAACGCCCATGGTAGCTCCGGCAATTCCGGCAACCTTGTAACCCACATAGCCCGCCATCTTAGTGGCAATTGGGCCAGGTAAGGAGTTACCAAAGGCAAAGGCGTCAAGAAACTCTTCTTGACTAAGCCAGCCCTGGATCTCAACAACTTCCTCTTGAATCAATGGAATCATCGACGGCCCCCCACCAAAACCAAAGATACCGACTTTGCCAAAAGACCAGAATAATTGAAAGAGTTCCATGATGCTTATGAGTTTATCCCGAGTTCCTCTTGTCTAATGCCGATTTCGTTAAAAAACCAAATCCTGTAAGGCTTTTTAATGCAAGTGTAACGATAACAATACAATGGCTGGCCTTTCTTGATGCCTAATGCCTAAGAAATTAATTGGATTTGGCAAGAATTTTCCTAAGTTTTTTAGCAAGTTTTTACCCGGCTGAATAATCGCAAGCCCTCCTGACCGTATTCCTGTTCAATAATTTTTGAGTGCTTAAGCACTAATTCATAAATGCGACGCAACTCCCTGACTGGATCAGCTGAATCATCCACTCGAAGATTGTGATAAAGCCGAGGCTCAGGGCTGGCAATCAAAAGTGCCGCCGATTGCTTGCCGCGCTTGTCACCACCCGCATTCTGACCCGCCTCAAGTGCCCTTAAAAGTCGCTCACTAAATTCCAGATTTTCACTCTGCTCAAAGGTTTCAGCCATTGCTTCAGTCACCTCGGGACCTCTTAGCATGTTCCCCGCCACAGAATAGTCGCTCCCGGTAAAATGCCCCGCCCACTGAACACAAGCCTCACCCGTGTAAGCAAACACCAACCCCGCATCGAGTCCGTGGACTTGGCGGCGTTCCTGATCGTTATCAGTCTTTAAGAGAGACTCAAGAGTAGTCTTTATATCGATGTCTGCACTGATCATTTTCAAACCTTTTCGCCCCAAATCAGTGTTGACACGTGCTTGGGTAGCAATTGCGCCACGCAAGCTGACAAAGGGTACAAGACTGCCTACAACAGGTCTGGCCGTTGAAACAGCAACACCAAAACTTTGACCGTCTATCGACCTGGCAACTATAGAAAATGTGTTTAACTCCATTAGCGTTTGGATACCTCCCCTGTTTCTCGCACATCAAGAATGTCTCTAAGAGTGTCGCCCAAAAAGTTGATGCCAAGCACGGTGAGCATAATGGCAAATCCTGGAAAAACACCCAACCACCAAGCCCTGGAAATAAAAGTCCTGGCATCACTTAGGATGAGTCCCCAGGTAGGCGTCGATGCCTTAACTCCCAAACCTAAAAACGAGAGTCCTGCTTCGGCCAAAATAGCGTAGGAAATGCTCACTGTCGCCTGAACGATGATAGGGGCCAAGGCATTGGGCAAAACATGCCAGATAAGAACACGGGCATCAGATGCACCTAAAGAACGCGCTGCTATAACATACTCTTCTTCTTTTAAAAACAGAACCATGCTCCGTGCAATGCGGGCGAAATCGTCCAAAAAAGCCAGTGAGACGGCAATGATGACGTTTTCTAAGCCAGTGCCAAAAATAGCCACTAAATAAACTGCAATAATGAAGTTGGGAAAGGCCCATTGCAAATCGATATAACGCATAATAAGGTTATCGAGCCAACCCCCGTAATAACCCGCCAAAAGCCCTAAAGTCACGCCCAAAATAAGTGAAATTGCAACAGTGGACACTCCGACAAAGAGGGAAATTCTTGCGCCATGAACAATTCGACTAAACAGGTCTCGCCCCAAATCATCGGTACCCAATAAATGTTCTAAAGAAGGCGACTGCAACATGTCAAAGGCCATCGATGTAGGGTCATAGGGCGAAATTAAGGGGGCAAAAATGGCCGAAATTATCAGCATCAGCAGAATAATAAGGCTAACCACCGCCTTTTTA
The DNA here is from genome assembly GCA_030147925.1 of Trueperaceae bacterium. GTDB lineage: Bacteria > Deinococcota > Deinococci > Deinococcales > Trueperaceae > JASBUK01. Next base: position 7,435 of record JASBUK010000139.1, on the reverse strand, counting down.
TCCTGCATAAGAAGTCGCAACCACCGCCTACCCTGTCTGGGGCTCAAACCGCCTTCTGCCAGCTCAGCGCTGTTTGGTTCTGTTGTTATTTGCGCCATATCTCCTTATTTTTCGGCGGTGCCCCGCAAATTGTGCAAAGAAGTGAGTAGTTGGTAGTAGGTAGTTTGTGGTGAGTGGTAGGTGGGAAAAACGTTTTTAGAAAGCCCTCCGCTGAGTTCTTTTTCACTGGAGCTTAACAATTGACGAATTCCCTTTGTCTGAATAATTTTTATCATCACTAGAAAATCTCTACTTTCTACCTCCTACTAACTACTTTCTGCATTTTTACTTTCTCCTTTTTACTTTTCCTTAACACCCAACTTAGGACACCCACTATTTTTCGAGTTCGATACGTGGGTCAATCATCGCGTAAAGTACATCAACAAGCAGATTGCTAAAGATAAAAATAGCCGATACCACCAAGATTGCCCCCTGAACCACAGGGTAATCACGGTTCAGGATGCCCTGAATCAGCACACGCCCCAAACCTTTGATAGCAAAAACATTTTCCACAATCACCGCACCTGCCATAAGCAATGCAAAAGCAATACCTATTACAGTGATTACCGGAATAAGGGCATTACGAAATGCATGCTTGAGAATCACCTGCCTTTCAAGCAATCCTTTGGATCGCGCAACCTGAATAAAGTCTGATTTTAGTACTTCTAACATCGCCGAGCGAATCATGCGAGCTAAAATCGCGGAAAAGGCCGTGCCTATGGCAATTGAGGGCAAAATCAAGTGCGAAAGCCAGGGCCAGAAACCCTGCGATAAGGGAGCGTAGCCGATAGCAGGTAGCCACTGTAGATTTACGGCAAAAACGATAATGAGCAAAATCGCCAGCCAGAAGTCGGGCATACTGAGTCCCAAAAAGGCCACAAAAGTAAAGCCATGATCGAGTGGTGAGTTTTTGCGCACGGCGGAGATAAGCCCGGCAGGCACAGCCAGTATCAGCGCCACAAAAAAGGATAATGTCGCTAGCGAGATGGTTCGGGGAAAAGCTTCGGCGATAATGCGGCTGACCTCGATGCGGCTGCCATAAATAGAATTCCCGAGGTCTCCTTGAAACAAGCGCCCGAACCAGAGAAAATATTGCACATAGATCGGCTGGTCAAGACCCAATTTGCGACGCAACTGCTCAACCGCTTGTGGATCACCCACATCAAATAACATTGCCTGCAACGGATCACCTGGCACTGCTCGCAGCATAAAAAAAACAAGGGTTGCCACCGCCCACATCACTACCAGGGCATAAAAGCTGCGTCTAAGAATATAGACTGTCATTCTTGTTTCGTTTCAATCTCCAGATCATCAACTGGCAATAACATGGTGTGTCTTTGGCACACAAAAAAGAATAGCTTTATCAGAACGAAAAATTAAGCCCGGGCAAGAACCCTAAAGCGGAGCATGGCATTGTTAAAACAATGCCATGCTCCTACGCTTTTACTTATGAAATCGTCACACGATCTAGATCAACCAAGCCCGGAACCCGGCTGATGTCTGGGAAATTAACTTCCTTACGGTATACCAAGATGTCTAAGGGGTGAAAAAGAAAAGCCGAGCTAACCTTATTGGAAGTGATAGCGTTGGCTTCTTGCACAAGTTGTTTACGCCTATCCAAATCTGCTTCAACCTGCTGAAGCTCAATTAATTCATCGACCCTTGCTTCAGAAAAATAGCCAAAGGCCATCTCGTCTGTATTGCGGTTAGGCCCGTTAAATTTTGAAGCTGTCTGCATCCAGTCAACCAGACCATCATCCGGATCAAAATCACCACCGCTGCCAATGCGTACCAAATCAAAATTCATGGCATTAAAGTCCTCAATTAGGATGGGAAAGTCCTTGGTATCAAGTTCAATGTTGATACCTAAATTTCGCTTTAGCATATCGGCAATAATTTGCCCTTCACGACGGCCTGCAGGAGTAATCAGAAGTTTAAGGGTAGGGAAACCCTCACCATTTGGGAAGCCTGCCTCAGCCAAAAAACGCTGAGCTTCTGAGAGGTCAAAACGCTGGGCGCTGGTTTCATTTATCGATTCATCAAAAAAGAAGCCCATGGCTGGATTGATAGTGCCAAAAGCCGGCAAGCCGCGCCCGAAAAGCGCCCTTCTTATTAAATCCTCACGGTCCATTGCCTTGGCAATGGCCAGGCGCACCTTAAAACCAGCTCCCTGGCTAAGTTCTTCAAACGGTTTATTAAAATCCGCAACCTCAAAGGGCTCTCGCCACGGGTTTATCCATAAGGATTGGAAACCCGGGCCGGGAATTTCGCTGACTACAATATCGGGATTAGCTACAAAACGGTCAATCAGCTCGGCTGCAGGCGGATTGCCGCCAATAAGTTGAATGTCACCGGCTTCTATAGCGGCAGCAAGGGGTTCGGGCTCGATAATGGGAATAATAGTCACCTTATCCAACTGGGGACGTTCGGGGTCATAGTATTCCGCAAATTTCTCCAGCACCACCCCCTGACCAAGCCTGTGGAATGTCACTCTGAAAGGCCCTGTGCCCACAGGCGTAAGACCATACTGTTCAACTCCTAAGTTTGCTAATGCACCCCGGCTGACGATAGTCATGGCGCGCCCGCTCGAGCGCTCGAGCGTCTTGACCAAAAATGAAGCCTGCGGAGCACTAAGCCGGAATCTGACGGTAAAATCATCGAGTTTTTCTACGGCTTCTACATTATCCAAGACCCGCGAGTGAATTGATTGTTCAGGATCTTTGGAACGATTGTAGGTAAAAATTACGTCATCGGCTGTAAACGAGTCACCATTGTGAAACGTAACCCCTTCACGAAGTTGGAAGGCATATTCCTTGCCATCAGCAGATACTGTCCAATCTGTAGCAAGGTCACCTTCTGCAACTAAGTCGGCATTGATGTGGGTTAGGCCACTCAGAACATTTGAGGCAATCTGGAATTGCAGAACCTGGTTGATCTGGGCAGGATCCAGCGTCTGTATCTCACCAACGCCGGCCCAACCAGCCGTCAGTTCACCGCCTCCCCCCTGGGCAAAAGAACGGCGACTAAAACCCGGCACAAGCTGCGTCAGCGAGAGCATCCCTGCTGCCGCCAAAAGCCGCAGTACTGTCCGCCGACTTAAGCGTGGCCCACTCAAATCTGCCTGACTAAGCCCAAAGAGTGGATCCTTGGAATCAAAGTCGTAAGCCGACTCCAGTTCTTCAAGAATCCGCTTCTTATCAATCTCGTCTGGGAAGTCTTTTTTCATTACACAACTCCTTTTTATGACTTAAATCGCTCTTGCCCAGGAAATGCCTACAAGCCGCTTACATCTCATACCGCCCTTTTTACCAGACTCAACGCTTGATCCCATTTACAAACCTCTGTGCAACTGATTCCTTTATCCTCAAAATCAGATATTAAGAACTTTGGTTATATGCGCAAAGATTACGATAATTTACAACGCATTGTCAAGATATACCCTTGATTTTTCACGCATTGCGTATTTAGAATACACAAAGACCCCATGACCTATAGAATGGACGGACTTATGAAACTCGACCGCTTAGATCAAGAAATTCTTATTGCCTTAGAAAACGATGGCCGGCGTCCTTATCGCGACATCGCTCGTGATTTGGATGTCGCTGAAGCCACTATCCGTACCCGCGTGAACCGTTTGATTGACGCTGGGCTTGTGCATATCACAGCCGTGGGTGATCCGCTTAAACTTGGTGTTGACGTGGTGGCAATCAGCTTAATTCGGGTAACACCGGGACATATTCAAAAGGTGGCTGATGTTTTAGCGCGTTATCCAAATGTCCGCTTTGTGGGTACGTCTTTTGGTTCAGCCGACATAATTATTCAAACACTTCACCCGGACATCCAGAGCCTGCACCGCTTTGTTTCACAGACGCTACCAAGAGATGCCCCCAGCATCACCAGCACCGAGACCTTTCAACTTGCCGAAGTGGTCAAGAGCACCTGGGACTGGAAAACCTGGTTTGAGCAACAAGCGGAAGTCGATACAAGCCCTGCTTAGAACCTAAGGTGATAGCAAGCGTCTAAAAACGTAAGCAAGAGCTGCATGTCATTTCATTGCTTATTGGTTTTGAATGGTTAATTTTCTACCCGGAATCAGTCTTGACTACACAGGTGCTACCCGAATGTTATTAACAGTTGTCAGTAACACCGAAACATTTTTTATTTGATGGCTTTTTTACTAGGGCAAAATAACAGGCTCGAGCACTTCACAAGAAAAAATAACCCTCTTATACCAAATCGATTTAACAGCGTCGTAGTTTGAATCATCTAAGGATACGCTCGCACGAGCGGTTTTAATGTCACTTTGGTATTACTCGCCCCCATTTTCCTTTTTTGCCTGTAAAGCCATACGCGCGTAACCACCTGAAATCACAAAACCTAGTGCATAATAAAACATCAGCATTAGTGCCAAGATAGTCAAATAGTTAGTAGCACCGCCTGTTAGATATGTAAATACGGCAAACCAGGCAGGGGTCGAAAGAATAACCCCTAAGGCAATCACTCCGGCAATAGCGCCGCCCTTACCGCCTGTGCGAGTAGCAAAGTAGGCCACAAAGAGAGCCAACGGCAACTCAAAGAGCGATAGGAATACCAGTATTTGCGCGACTATCGGGCTCGATCCCGTCTGCCGGGAGGCCAACAAAAGAATCACTAGCCCGACTAATCCTGCAAAGACAAACTGCCCAAAAAAAATCGTGACAAAGATAAGGCGCAAACTCCACAACGCCTCACGGTAGCTTATTTGCTCAGAGCTTATAAAGTGACGCAGCAGCTTAAACACGCTTTATTTTAACGCTAACACCGCTGCCCTAATCTGACTCAGGGCTCTCCTCCCCTTCACGTGCTAAGTTGTGACCCAAAAACACAAACAGCGCGGCCAGGGCGCCAATTATAAGTAAAACCAGCAAGCTATAACCCATGATGCTGAAAAAGGTCGTCACATTAACCTCCTTGTTGATTTGCATTCTTATTGTAAACGATAAACGCGGCCACAAAGCACTACTTTTTACGCGGTAGCCAGACGCTTGCGGCTTGCCATGCGCACAAAACGCCAGACCAGCAGAGCCGCCGCCGTACTAAGCCCCAATACCAAGCCCAGCCAGAGACCCCGGCCACCCCAACCAAGGCTGAAAGTGAGATAAATTCCCGAGCTAAGACCGACACCCCAATAGGCAATAAACGAAATAATCATGGGCATTCGCGTGTCTTTAAAACCACGCAATGCCCCCGAAGCGCTCACCTGTAAACCATCGAAAATCTGAAACAGCCCGGCAATAGCCAGATAAACCACTGCCAGCTCGAGCACTCTGCGATTGCTGGGATCGGCAACATCGACATAAAGCGAGATGATGGCTTTTGGCAGCAAAATAAAAGCAAGTGCCGTCATACTCATAAAGACAGCGCTTAAGCCAATGCCCACATAACCGGATAAGCGAGCCGCCTGTTTGTCACGGCGGCCTAGCGCCTGGCCCACACGGACCGAAGTGGCTGTAGCTAAGCCCAGCGGCACCATAAAAGTCACCGAGGCGCTCTGCAAGGCAATCTGATGTGCCGCTAACTGCACTGCGCCAAGCAAACCCATAAGCAAAGCCGTAGCCGAAAAAAGCCCGACTTCAAAACCCAATGTCAAACCAATGGGCCAACCAATCGAAAACAACTCCCGCAAGGTCTTAACATCGGGGGTACGCAGTCTACTAAACACCTGGTAGCTGCCCAAAAAACGCTGGACATAGAGCACGGACAGCAAAAACATCACCCAATAAACAATGGTACTGGCATAACCTGTCCCCACCAAACCAAGCGCCGGAAAGCCCAGCTTGCCAAACATCAGCACATTATTGGCAAAAATATTCAACCCTACCCCGATGATAGTTATAAGCAAAATGGGCCGGGGCTGCGACAAGCTTTCAAGCATGCTCCTTAGCGCCGTCAGCCACATACTTGGCAAAAACCCCCAGGAGATAGCCCGCAAATAAGACATGGCCAGTTCGACGGTAGCCGGGTCTTGACCCATCAGCAAAAGCAGTGGTTTCAGATTCCAGAATATGAACATTGCCAGGACCGATATGCCGGTAGCGAGCCACAGACCCTGACGCACGGCACGACCCACGGCAGCGTCGTCACCAGCGCCGTGCGCTTGTGAAACCATAGGCCCAACCGCCAAGACTATCCCCATACCCAAGAGCAAAACCAAAAAGAACAGGGTGTTGCCTAGGGCAATACCGGCCAGGGCTTCGTTACCCAGACGCCCCACCATCACCGTATCGACAAAACCCATCGAGGTCTGGGCCAGCTGGGCCAAAATAAGCGGGGCGGCCAATAGTGACAGGTTACGAGTTTCGGTGATTATCAAGGGTCTCATAGTGGGATTACGTCTCCTGGTTAAAGGACAGGAAATGCCACTATAACAGTTGCTTTGACTTTATATGGAAAGAGGAAACTAAAAAGTAGAAAGTGGTTTGTAGAGGGTCACATCAGGCGGCAATCCTGGTACCAAAGCTTAGTTGTGCTAGCGTATGGCTATGCCGGTAAAAACTGGAATATTCCCCTCTGTTTGCCCACTTGATTGCCCGGACAGTTGCTCGGTGCTTATAACCGTTGAAAACGGCAAGGTTGTGAACCTAGCTGGAAACCCTGGGCACCCTATTACCAAAGGTTTTGCCTGTGTAAAGACCGTTCGCTATCCCGAGCGCCAGCACCACGCCGGGCACCTGGCCTATCCCTTAAAACGCGTAGGAACAAAGGGTGAGGGGAAGTTTGAACGTATATCCTGGGACGATGCGCTTAACGGGATAGCAGCAAAGTTAAAAGCAATCATTAACGAGCACGGCGCAGAAGCGATCCTGCCTTATAGCTACTCGGGTACCATGGGGTTAATCGAACGCGATCATCCACTGGCGTTTTTTCGCGCGCTGGGTGCTGCCGAGCTTGACTGGACAATATGCGCGGCCACTGGCGGCGCCGGTTGGGAGGCCAATTACGGCCCCGAAAAGCTGGGGACCGACCCTGAAGACATTCCCTTTGCCAAACTCATCATTCTCTGGGGTATTAACAGCCTGCGCAGCAATTCACACTTAACCCCGCTGTTAAAAGCCGCCCGGAAAAACGGGGCATATATTTTACATATTGATCCTTATCGCAATGAAACCAGTCGTTTTGCCGATGAACACTGGCAAATTAGGGTGGGTAGTGATGCAGCACTGGCTTTAGCGATTGGCAACATTATCTTAGAAGAAGGGCTCGAGCACAAAGCTTATTTATAGCATTTGCATCAAATATACCCACAGTGATGAAAGGTCTGCTGAACATCAAGCGGGGTAACAGCAAGGACAGCGTCAGAGAAGGCGAGCATGAGCTCAGGAATAAGTGAGGGTCTAAGCTGTTTGAGGAAAGCTTT
>JASBUK010000135.1 GCA_030147925.1 Trueperaceae bacterium | reverse complement strand
ACAGATAAAAGAAGCTGACCGCCCTGCTTATGTAAATGGTCTGATCGCGGCCAGAGATCTTGGTTTTGAGCGGCTCGAGCAAGGTGCAAATGCCATTGAGGCTTCTCTTGCCGCCGTTGTACAAATGGAAAACAATCCCAGGGCCTTTAATGCCGGCACCGGCGCTTCACCCAACCGCGACGGCATCGTGGAATGTGACGCAGCTGTTATGGCCGGTCATGATGGTTCCGCTGGCGCGGTAGCTGCAGTCACAGCAGCCCAAAACCCTGTCCTACTGGCCGAGAAAGTGCGCCGAGAAAGCCCTCATGTACTGCTGGTTGGAGCTGGAGCCGACGCCTTGGCCACAGATAAAATCGACAACCGCAAGCTGCTGACAGAGCGCAGCCGACAAGCACTAAAAAGGTGGCGGGAAAAGAAACAGGGCCCGGTCGGTTCGGCTACTGTGGGCGCGGTGGCCCTAGATGCAAACGGAAATCTGGCCGCAGCCACCAGCACCGGCGGCGTGCTGGGCAAATGGCCCGGGCGCGTGGGCGACTCACCACTGCTTGGCGCCGGTACCTATGCCAACCGGCAAATCGCCGTTTCCTGCACCGGCAAGGGTGAAGCTTTTATCAGGGCGGTTAGCGCTAAAGACTTAGCCTGCCGTTTACGGGCTGGTGAAAGCTTAGTCGAGGCCGCTAAGGCGGTTCTTGAGCAAATTATCGCTTTTGACGGCAGCGGAGGTCTTATCGCTATTACAGCTCAGGGGCAGGTCTGCGTGGGTTTCAATACACCTAATATGGCCTATGCCTGGAAAAGCGCCGGCCATGAAGCGGCAGCTATTGGGCTCGAGCCCGAGATAATTTGCTTTTAGCCAAGCATAAAGCCAAGAGATGTGCCAAAAACCCCGCGAATCAAAAAATTAATTCCATTAACATGAGGCTTGCAATTATAGTAAGTTAGTACCAATGGTTTTAATTCCAGGAACTCAGCAATTAACACATAAGCTTTATGAAGGGGACGCCAGAAAACTAGATTTTATCCCCGACAACAGTATCCACTTGGTTGTAACATCTCCCCCTTATTGGTCACTGAAACGCTACAACGATCATCCTGATCAATTGGGTCACATCACAGATTACGAACAATTCTTAAGCGAGATTGAGCAGGTATGGCAACACGCCTATCGCGTGCTTACTCCTGGGGGTCGCTTGGTTGTTGTCGTAGGGGATGTAGCGGTATCACGGCGAAGCTTCGGGCGACATCTGGTTTTTCCACTGCATGCCGACATTCAGGTGCAGTGTCGAAAAATTGGCTTTGACAACTTGAATCCCATTATCTGGCACAAAATCAGCAACGCCAAATTTGAAATTGAAAACGGCAGTTCGTTTTTGGGCAAACCCTACGAACCCAATGCCATTATAAAAAACGACATCGAGTACATACTGATGCAGCGCAAGCCCGGTGGCTATAGGAGCCCCACGCTCGAGCAAAGAGAGTTGTCGAAAATTTCTAAAGAAGATTTCAAGAAATGGTTCCGGCAAATTTGGACTGTGAGTGGTGCCAGCACACGTAATCATCCTGCACCATTTCCTTTAGAAGTTGCTGAACGTTTGGTGCGTATGTTTTCTTTTGTGGGCGATACTGTGCTAGACCCATTTAGCGGGACCGGCACCACAATTCTTGCCAGTGCGAAACATGGACGTAATGGCATTGGTATAGAAATTGATCCCGTGTACGCAGAGTTATCCCAAAAACGCTTTCACGACTATTTCAAAAATTCTGCTTTGACGCTCAATATACACAAGGGGAACTAAGTGTCATTATCACTAGAAGATGTCGTTGAAGAAGTGATGTCAAAAAATACCAAGGACTCCAAACGCCTTGGGGCTCTGGCTGACTATGCCAAAGAGCAATTAGAACAATATGGCCTACCTGGTGTTCAGGGAGGCACAGGTGGGGAACTGAAAATTCAAGGCATGGCCCGACTTAAAGATTGGGACATTGCTTATAACTTTGCAGGTAAAAACAGGCTGCTTATTTCGCTAAAATCTTTGTGGAGAAACGCCAGCGGAACAGTGCCCAATCGCCTGGATGAATTGATGGGTGAAACCGCAAACGTGCAACAGATGTCACCAGAAATTGTCAGCGGCTACGTCCTGCTTTTTGATAATCAAGCTGACAGCATCCGACGAAATGATGGTTTGCTTTGGTCAGACTATTTTCAACGAGCAGTCAATCACATAGCCATTCGCAAGGCTCCGCTGTGGAATCAGGGATTGCTTGAAGGAGCCTGGTTTATAAGAATCGATTCTAGTAAGCCTTTTGGAGAGCGAATTATCGACCCAGAGAAAACGGCACGTGAAGGGGAAAGTTTTTTCAAGTCACTATTAAAGGAATTAAAAATCCGGGAACCCGCCATAAGCTTTAGCAAAGTCATTGAATAATCATGATCCACACCGTCACTGTCAATCCTGCACTAGACCTCACCTATCGCATTCCTGCACTTAAGTACGACGACACTATCCGTGCCAGCAAGGTCTACCG
>JASBUK010000137.1 GCA_030147925.1 Trueperaceae bacterium | reverse complement strand
CCAAAGAGAAAACTGAGTTTGTGCCGCCTCAAGCCGATGGCGAACCCGGCACATCGCCCACAACACAAGCCTGAAATTCTCACACACGACTCCCCTTCGATTGCTGTTAAACCGAGGGGGATTTTTTTGTGCCCATACCCGCAAACCCTACATCCTTGCAGGTATAACCGTCTTTTCTGATTTGGGAATTAGGAAATTCTTCCAAGCGACTGTATTCTTTCACCTCTGATAAAATTCACAGCTTTGGCCCCCATTTGGGGGTGTTGCTCGCTGTAACTTAGTCTCTATATTTTTATCAATCAAGCTTAATGCCTTGGTTGCTTTGTAAGAATTTATTAAGAGTTAGAGGACTAAGGTGATAACGATATGCGGCCATTATTTTCCATTCGCCGGGAGTCATTATGAAAAAAGCCTCAGGCTTTACCATGTTGGAACTCCTAATTGTCATTGCGATCTTGGGTGTCATCGCTGGTATAGGTGTCTTCAACGGCAGGCAAGCTCTGCAAACCCAACAGGAAAACGCGGCACTTAACTCCATACGCCAAAGTATCTGGCAAGGAGCCACTGCTGCTGCGTCACGAGGTGTTGAGATAGAGCTCTTAAGGAACGGTAATGTGCTTATCCTTCGCCAACAAGATAACCAGCGGGAAATCCGCAGAACAACCCTGCCCTCCGGCGTAAGTACTAATCTTCCCGAGGGCAGAGTCTTGCTTTTTGACCCTCCGGGCAGAATCAACCAGGCAAGTTACGATGCTCTGCCGGATAAGGTAACGGTTTACGCAAACGGCAAAACCCATCAACTCACCATCTCAATCATTGGTGAAGTAAAAGCGGAGGTGAGTCAGTGAAACAGCAAGGCTTAACCGTCATCGAGGTCATTGTGTCTTTGGCTATCCTCGGCGTCCTCACTGCCGTGCTCACCACGAGTCTAGTAACCAGCATGCGGCAAAACCAGGTGGCCGGGCAGCGTACTCAGGCAGCACAAGTGCTTAACTATCTTGGCCGTCGGGTAGCGGGCGGCGACAACGCTGTACTCTCACCCAATGTCAATAATCCTCTCGTCTGGGCTTATGGCGAGCTGCCCGCCGCCTTCCCCGATCTCTCCAGTGAAGGAAGCTTCGTCGAACCCGCCGCTTACCGTGCCAACGTCGCCACAATCGGCAATATTTCCTTAGCGGGCGCTTCAGCCGTTCAGTATCAGGTGCAGGTCTGCTGGCAAAGTTCCGAAGGCGAACAATGCGTAACCGCCGATACCATAGGCCCTCAACCCACCCCCGGGGGAAGCCCACCACCCCTGCCGGGGATTAATTAGGAGAGCATTATGCGCAGGCAAGAAGGTATCTCTCTCATTGAATTACTCGTTGCCATCTCAATCCTGCTCGTCGTGCTCGGTATCACGAGTACCAGCTTGATAAGCGGCCTCAGGGTGCAACGCGACCAGGAAATCATCACTACCTCGCAAGCAAAACTGCGGCGCGTAAACGAAGTCTTTACCCAGGAATTAAGAAGCGCCGTGCTGGGCGGGGTAGCTAATCAGCCATTTCCATCAACCGCCACCAGCATTTCCTTCATGCTCCTAGATGGCGGTGCCGGCTGGCAGGTTCTACCGCACGATTCGGGCAACAATAACAGCTTTAAAAACGCAGCCAACGCCCAAGTTGTTGCCGCGGTAGCTAGCGCCGATGAACTGGATTTAGATGGTGGACAGGTCTTAATGGTCAATGCCAACGGTGACGCCGTTATTTTGGATATCAATAACGTACAGCGCCGGGGCGGAGCGGGCAGCGTCGAGTGGAATGTGGTGCACCCGGGCTGTGGCAACACTATCGACTTCACTCCCAACACACTCATGTTTAAGGTGCGCACCATCGGCTTCCAGTATGATCCCAGCACTCAGACACTATTTCATCACGTAGGGTCAGCTAATAGCGTACCTTTAGCTTTTGACATAAGTGACTTCCGTATTGATTACGTGTATCAGGAAAATGACGGCACTCCTGTTTCTTTAAACGCTCCCCTGCTAAACAGTGATGGTGCGCCTGTAAAGAACGGTAGGTTACCTGGCGGCACAGCTGTATCCCTCACCCGCTTGCAGGTTTTGCTAGGGGCTAGCAATCCAGCCGGAAACAGAACCATCGAACGCAAGTACAGCGGCCAGGTCGAGTTCTCCAGCAATCCCAGCTTCTCTATTCAGGCGGTATCATCATGCAATTAAGAAATCGCGGCATAGCGCTCATTACGACCCTGATGCTCATGGTCGTCGTCTCCGGACTAGCAGCTCTGCTCTTCGCCCGGACACTGAACGAAATCCGTAATAGCGCCGACGACGCGGCCATCGTACAAACCCTCATGATTGCTCGTGGTGGAGCTAATCTTGGTGGAGCCGTATTGCAAGGCCCGGTGCGCGACCGCTTGAGCGAAATCGTAGAAGATGAATCAAGCACCACCGGGCGCTGGTCATTTGGCGAAGGTGATGCCAACAGTAACGAACCCAACCCCACAAGTGTCATCAACGCTCTTACCAGCGGTGCAGGTAGTGTAGCTGGACAGTTGCAGGGGCGGATTGACGCCCTGGTGTGTAACCAAGCTATTACCCCCAGTGGCAATACCGCTAGGGTTGACATGCGTATTTATGTAAGTAATCAGGCCTGTGGCGAAAATCTTCCCTCGGGCATAAAGCTTCCCTCGGGGCGTTTCGTTAAGGGCAATCCCCGTGGAGGGGGCGGCGGAGCAGCCAGTCAGACCTACGCCATTCCCTTCGTTATGGTTTCGGAAGCGCAGCAGGGAAAATACAAGCGCAACGTGGTTGTACAGGGTGAATACCAGTTCACCGTAGGACGTTCTAGCTTCGCCCGCTACGCCTTATTTACCAATGTCCACAGCGCCCCAAACGGAGGCGAAATTTGGTTCACCGACAACACCCTCTTTGACGGCCCGGTGCACACCAATCAGTTTTTCCGTTTTTACCGGCAGTCCTGGTTTGGCGGCGAAGTCACCAGTGCCGGTTGCAGAACCCCCCTGGCCACCAGTTGTCGCCAAAACGACTTCAGTCGCCAGGGTGCCGAGTTTTACGGGGAGGGCTTTGTCAGGTATCAAAATATGCAACCCCCCACCAGCCCCTCGTACACTAATAGATATGGGACTCAAGCCCCGGAATTAGCGGGAGGCGTGGACTGGGCTGCAAATTTTGTTGAGCTACCCACCAACCAGCAAGACCAGAAGGCCGCAGCACAAAATGAAGGTCTGTATTTCAGTGGCCAACTCTACAGTCTCAATCTGTGGGCCGCCGACAGTAATGGCAATCCCCTCACCAAAGACCTCAACGGCAACTGGAGCCCAGCCGCAACCTATCAATACATCGAAGGCTGCGAAGAACGCGGTAGGGGACGCAATCGCCGGGTCACTTGCACTACCTATCGTTACGGCAGTGACGGCGACCTTTACAGGCAAAGAAACAATGGTGGTTGGCAATTAGAGCAAGCAGACTTCAACGGCGTTATCTATGCAAATCAAGGGATAGACCGCTTTACCGGGCCGACTCGCAGCCCCAGCAATAGCAGTAACCCGGATGACGCGCCACCCGCTCTGGCTTCCTTTGCCGAAATCACCGTAGCCGCTGCACGGCAGGTGCGTATCGCCGGCGACCTCAAATACGAAACCCCCCCTTGTGAAGGTAGCCCAGAGCGTGACCGTAATGGCAACGTCACCCCGGCTATCTGCGACAACTTAAATGTCAAAAATGTTCTGGGTGTCTATGTTCAAGATAGTGACATCCTTATCGGCAACAACAATGTAGATAGAAGCATCAATGCCCCTGATAACGTCACCATCCAGGGCGTTCTTATGAGTGGTGAGGGCGTCGTAACCGTAGAAGATTACAACGTGGGAGTACCTAGGGGAGATGTCAACTTACTCGGTGGTCTGATCGAATACAACTACGGCGCTTTTGGCACCTTCAATGCCGCTACCGGTCAGCGCAGAACCGGTTACGGTCGGCGCTTCACCTATGACCAGCGCATGCGCCAAGGCGTATCACCACCTTACTTCCCTACGGTTGGTCAAGATGGCGTACAAGGTGTGATTGTCTTTAGCTTCGGACAGCGCGAACAAGTTTACTAAGCATTCATTTCAAACTTAGGAAGGCCGACGCGGTAGTTCGCATCGGCCTTTTTTAACGAGTCAAAGATTTTAGGCAGAAGGCTCGAGCTTTTCCTTTTCTTCTTTAGCCAGTTCACGCCTGAGTATCTTCCCTACCAAGCTCTTGGGCAAATTATCGCGAAACTCAAGTTGTTTGGGTACTTTATAAACGGCTAAACGTTCCTTACAAAATCCAATTATGTCCTCAGCCGTAGCGCTGGTATCGGCTTTTAGCGTAACGAAGGCCTTGACGGTTTCACCCCGGTAAGCGTCCGGTACGCCAATTACCGCCGCTTCCTGTATGGCCGGATGAGTGTAGAGAACTTCCTCAATCTCCCGCGGGTAGATGTTGTAACCGCTGGCAACTATCATGTCTTTTTTACGGTCGGCAATATAGAAATAGCCTTCTTCATCCACCCTAGCCATGTCGCCGGTTAAAAGCCAGCCGTCTTTAATCACATTGGCCGTTTCTTCGGGGCGTTGCCAGTAACCCATCATGACATTAGGGCCCTTAACGGCAATCTCGCCAATTTCGCCCACAGGCAAATCTTGCCCTTGTTCGTCAACAACTTTGGCCTCGACACCAGGAAGAGGAAGCCCTATCGCGCCAGTGATGTTCTTGCCGCCAATGGGGTTGGCATGAGTGACCGGGCTGGCTTCAGTAAGTCCGTAGCCTTCGACCAGTTCAGCACCGGACAGCTCTTCAAAACGCGCCTTGACCTCGGCGGGCAAAGGTGCGGCGCCGGAAATACAGGTGCGGATGCTGCTTAAGTCATACTTGGAAACTCCGGGATAGTTGTTAACTGCCACGTACATGGTGGGAATCCCGGGGAACATGGTGGGCTTATGCTTGTCTATCGCCTCTAAGACCGACCTGGTCTCAAAGCGCGGCAAAAGCACCATCTTAGCGGCACTCTGCACCGCCGTACCCATACCCACCGTCATACCGTAAACATGAAAGAAAGGAATAACCAGCAAAAAACAGTCCTTACCGTCTTTTAGGCCCCTGTCCCAGCTACGCACCATCAAAATGTTAGAAACGATATTCCGGTTAGAGAGCATAGCTCCTTTAGAAACACCGGTGGTGCCCCCAGTGTACTGCAATAGGGCCAAGTCCTCACCCCGAATCTCCACATATTCAGGCTCGGGCCCGTAGCGCTCGAGCAAATGCTTAAAGCGGTAGATGTTTTGCTCAATTTTTACGTCTACCCATTCCTTTTTAATGCGGGCCAAGAGTGGGTACAAAAGATTCTTGGGAAAAGGCAGATAATCCTGAATCCCCGTGACAACGATGCGCTTCACCGTCACATCGCTAGCTATCTCGCGGTATACTGGGAAGAAACGGTCTAACATCACCAGGGTTTCAGCCCCCGCGTCGTTTAACTGATGGTGAAGTTCGTGGGCCGTATAAAGTGGGTTGACGTTGACAATGACGCCGCCTATTTTGTTTACCGCAAAAAAGCCAATCACCATCTGCGGGCTATTCGGGAGCATCAGCGCCACGCGATCGCCAGGATTCACGCCAATCTTTTGCAGGCCGTTGGCAAAGCGATTAACCGCATCATCAAGCTGTGAATAGCTCATCTCATAACCTAAAAAGTCAATGGCGACATGTTTGGGGAACTTAGCAACGCTTTCGTCAAAAAGCTGGTAAATCGGCCCCTCCGAAACCTCGACGGTATGTGGCACACCCGGGGCGTATTGTTTATACCAAGGATACTCCATAAGCCTTTCCCTCCTGGATGGCAACCTAAAATACAGTGATTTACTTGATTATAGGCCGGATATTCCGTATCTAGCTAAGGTCGAATGTCCTTATCTGCCTCCTAACACGACTGCTGCAGCTATCCCCTAACACAAACCGCAAATAGTCAAACCCGGCAATTGCCGAGGATGAAAAGCCAGCCTATGCAATTAGCTAAAACTATGCTAAGCAAAACTTAAACTCAGTCTAAGTTTCCCGCCAACTTCCGTCAATGACCAGAAGCGGCGAAAAATACACGTCTTTACGGTAGCGCCTGATTAGATGTGATGGTTTTGTTATGATCAGCCATGATTCGTAGTCAATGGTATGTTGCCGTCATTGCCTATGGCCGTAATCTTGAGATTGTCAGCGGTCGTTTTATGTCTAAGTCTCTCGCTCAGCGGGCGTTCAGGCGAAAACTCGATCACCATTTAAGCGAGCCAAAACGGTTTTTATATGGCCCTGAGCAAACTCAAAATATTGAACGCGTGACACGGTATCTAGAGGATAAGTACAAGGATTACGAGTTTCAGGATTTGACCTGATACTGCTCTCGTTTAAAATAGAGGCCGGAGTTATCCTCGCAAAAATTCCGCTGGTTTATTAGTTAAAGCAGGTAAATCCTCAAGCGATTTTAGGCCAAACTCAATCAAAAATCGTTCGGTCGTGGCGTATAACAGTGGCTTGCCAATTACATCTTTCCGACCTATAACTTTGATGAGCTCACGCTCTTGCAAGGTATCGAGTGTTGACGAACAAGAAACGCCCCGAGCCGCTTCTAGCTCACCACGTGTCACCGGTTGTTGGTAAGCCACCAAAGCCAGCGTTTCCAAAGCGGCATTTGATAATTGTGGCAGCGGAGGTGGCGACAGGAAATCGGCTAAGTCCGGCGTAAGACTTGGGTCAACGACTAAACAGTAGCCGCCGGCAACCTCTTCAATGACCAGGCCCATGCCCTGCTGCTCGAGCACGTTCTGCAAATCCTGAATGACCGCCCTTAGTGTATCTGTGCTAATAGCCAGTAGCCTTGCTATTTCATTTGGCTTGAGAGGACGATTGGCCGCCAGCAAACCCGCACAAAGTAGCGCCCTGTGCCTCACTTTAGTACCATCCGGTTTTTATAAACTCGCATTGCGTGATTTTAGCAAAGAGTTCGGCTTATCGGCCAACATAGCCGAAAATATGGACGCACCCTCTTGGGCAAGGCAATAAGAGCCATCCCCCATTTGGGGGTGCAATAAGGTAAGCAAATTTGCCATGATTTATTTGACGTTTAGTCATTTGGCGCATAAACCTAAAACTTGAATTCTGTAATAAGGGGGTTATATGCACACATATAAAAAAAATCAGGGTGTAGCCTTAGTTGCAGTTCTCTTGTCGGCTATGGTGCTTTTGATTGCCTTATTGGCCATCAGTGCCACCCTGACCATTTCGAGCCGCAGAACCACAGTCGATCAACGCATAACTTTACAAGCGCAATATGCGGCGGAGTCGGGTCTAAGCCGCGCCTACGCCGAACTAGTTGGCATTCAAGACGTCGTTGAGAAGATGAAGATTCCCTCTAATCAAAACGCAAACAATGTCGAAACACACGTCAAAAATTTTTGTGACAAAAATTCTTTGATCAACGTCCCGAGCAACTATAACAACTGGACCGAAGAACAAAAACAAAATGGCATTCAGCTTTGCGAAGCCGCTCCCGCCGACCAGGGAGGCAATAATCGCTACTCGCTTTTCACCGCCTATGTTCCTAGCGATGCATACCCCAATGGCTCACCACCACCAGGACAGTTCTGGCGAAATGTGTTTTCGGGTGCTAGTGGCACACCCATTGCCACCAAAATTTATACGGATGTTTCGAACGGGGCAGAAACCTGGTATCAAACACGCTTTGGCTTAACTCCTATCGAAGTTAGAGCCATGGCGCCGGATTTTTATCGTTTTGTCTTTAGATACGCACCCACTCGTTCTGTTGGCGAAGTCAGGGCAAGTGGTCAGGTCGTGGCCACCCGTACGGTGCAAGAAGACGTATCCGGAGACTTTTTTATAGACGTATTAAGACCATCTTTTGCCAGGTACATGTTCTTCAGAAACAACACCCGCTCACTGAGTGGCGGACAGCTTTACTTTGCCGGTGGAGAAGTCTTTAACGGCCCGGTCCATACCAATGGCAGACCAGGCTTTTATAGATATGGTGGCCAGGTTCCTCTGTTCAATGAAAAATTCACCAGCGCCTGGTCAAGCTTTGCCAATTCAAGGCGTGTCGGTATAAGTAGCACAGAAATAAATCAGGTCTTTCCCAACGTTTCACCGGAATTTGGCGTCGACAGCATACCCTTGCCTGCAAACAGCAACAATCAGTTGCGGGCTTCGTTTGGAGGCGACGCCACCGATACCAGTAATGTGCCTGAGAGTGAAATTAGAAACGCCTGGGGTGTCAACAACAGCGGTTTTAGCAATAGCGTTTATTACAGTAGCGGCAGCGGTAGCAATCGCAATACGGGCAATCAGTGGCTTGGCGGCATCTATGTAAGGGGTGACGCTGACCAACTGAAGTTTTCCACAGTGAGCAACCGCCAGGTCATCGAAATCACTCAGGGAGCCACCTCTACCCGTTTTGAGGAAAACCCTAACGGCAGTTGGACCGTCAAAGAAAATGGGGCAACCGTCAAAACTTTGTCGGGTACCTTTAACGGCATGATTTATGTAGGTGGACAAATTGCCAGTCTGGTTGGTGACGGCACAAACAATCCTGATATTGCCGCTAACAGTCAGCTGACGGTAACTGCTACTGGTGACATTAAAATCCAGCAAGACATCACCTACACCGATAATCCTGTAACTAACGAAAATGCCCTAAATGTGCTGGGAATTTTCTCCAGCAGCGGTAGTGTGCTGGCTGACGGTCCAAACAACCGCGACCTAAATATCAATGCCACTATCATGGCGTCAGCTAGCAGCAAAGGTTTTGGCACCGTAAATCCCAGCAGTTCTAGAGGCAGTGTCAACGGCAGAAAAGCCCAAATAAATCTAATTGGTGGAATTATCGAAGATCAATCGCAAACAGTTGGCTACATCAGCGGTGGTGGTTATAACCGCAACTATGACTATGACCAAAGGTTCAAAACCGGCTTTGCCCCGCCGTTTTTTCCTACGCAGGCAAACTGGGCGGCCAGCGCCAGCGAATTTAGCAGCCAAAAGGGTGTCTGGCAAACGGTTAAAGGCGGCTTTTAAATGCAAAAGGGTTTTTCGTTGATTGAATTTCTTATCGTTATTGCCATTATTGGCATTTTGGGTGCGGTGGGATTAATCACCTTTCGTGCTGCCTCTGACCGGGCCAGGCTAAACGACGCTGCTACCCAGGTAGCCACCGATTTGCAGCGGGTCAGAAGTGCTGCGCAGCGCTTCAATCAAAATGCTAGTCTGGTCATTAATTCATCACCGGCGGGAAGTTACACCCTCACAATTGATGGGCAAACCACCAAGCGGGTTTTGCCACAGGGCGCCCAGCTTAGCATCGGTGGGGACTCACTCACCATTGCCTATAACGCTCCCTTTGGCGAACTCGCCAGTGCCGTGCCAAGCTCTTTAACAGTTAGTTTGGCTGGCCTAACAGGACTTGCCCCACGCTATGTAAAAGTCATCGGTGTTACCGGAAAGGTGCTGATCAGTGAACTCCCCTAACGGTTTAACCCTCATTGAATTACTGGTTGCCACGGTTCTTTTAGGCGTCATCATCACGGTGATTTTAGCTCCACTGGCCGGATTATTCCGCATCACCGGCGAAAGTGGGCGGACTCTGCAGGCAAGCACGCAGGCCCAGGAAGTCATTGAGTATGTCAGAGGGCAATGGCAGGACCGCGACAAATACGACAAGAGTTGTGTGGCTTCTACGGCGCAAACCGGTGGCGCCACAATCACAGTAGTTAACCTAGACAGCAATGCCAATGAGCTGAGTACGTCTTCTCTGGCCGGCAGCTGTGGCGGTACGCCACCTTCTAATCCTCCGCTGATGAAGCGGCTAACCGTCACAATTACTAGCAACGACGGCGTGAGCCAAGCCGTTATCACCGTTGACATTCCTCGCCCCTAAGGTGATCAAATGAGAAAATCGCGCGGACTCACCCTGCTGGAAGTGCTTATCGCCATGGCCATTTTGGGCATACTCTTGCTGGCCTTTACCCAGCTTTTTACCGGTTCCTTGCGAGCCTCGTCAGAGGTTAACGCCCGCAACGAACTCCTTTATGAAGGGCAGATAGCTCAGCAACTCATCGCCGCTAGACTCCAGCAGGCGGCCTATATTTACCCTAACGGCACTACTTTGCAACTGACCAATTCCGGAACCACGACCAAAAACACCGTCCGCAGTGGGGCGGGTCAAAACTGGATTATGGGCACAGACCCCTTCATTGCCATGCTATTGCCCCCGGAGCAAAGCGGCGGGGTTTGTCAGACCGGTAATTTAGAGTTTTGCTTTAGCTTCTTTGCTTATTATCCGATGCGCCGGGGGACGTTTGTAAGCTCGAGCATCTCCAGCGCTAACAAACCCGACCCAAACCCGACCAATGAAGATATGTGGTTGCTGATGGAATATCGGGCCAATGTCGTAGACGGCGTTGACCGCAGCAGCTCGAGCCTGTTAAGCCCGCCAACCAGCTTAACAAGTTTCAATGCCTTTATAAAAAGCAAGTCTTCGGGCCGCATCTTAGTGGATTATGTCCAGCCTAGTAATGACGCTCCCGCTTACACCATGTTCAATGTCAACGAAGCGGAAAAATGGATTGACTTTGAGTTGCGCCTCCTGCAAAACCGTAGTGGTAAGGCGCTGGTGGTCCCCGGGACAGGCAGTTCTCTGGATGTCCGCGTTTATCCCCGAAACTGGTGAGTGTTTTAGCCTTATATCAAGCCCAGTTTTTGCCCCTGGCTTACGGCTGACAACCTGTCTGAAACTTCCAGTTTGCGGTAGACACCGTTTAGATAATCCTTGACTGTTTCAGGGCTTAGGTTCAGGCGTTTGGCAATGGCTTTATTGCTATAGCCCTGCGCTAGTAGTTCTAAAACCTGAGTCTCGCGCTTGGTAAGGCTGGGCACCCGCACCTGGGGCAGCCAGTTGGCGTCCGGCCTGTCGAAAATGCCGCGAATGGCCGCGGCCAAGTCAGCGGGATCCGTCTCTTTGGATAAATATCCTTTGGCACCCGACTGTCTGGCCGCTTCAATGATGGCGGGCTCCTCAAAGGTAGTCAGCATGATAACCACCACCTCGTCAAACTGACTCTTAATTTGCTTGCAGGCCTCGATGCCGTCAAGCTGGGGCATCTTTACGTCCAGCAGCACCACGTCTGGTAGCAAACTCTCAGTAGCGGCAATCGCCTCGAGACCATCGGCTACCTCGGCCACAACCTCAAAACCCTGAGCCTTCAGCGCGTATTTAAGACCAACACGAAAGAGCGGGTGGTCATCTGCAATCAGAATGCGCAGCTGATCCATAATCACCCTTGTCCTAAATAAACCAGCAGAACCGTGCCCTTAGAACCCGTAGATTCAGTGACCAGACGTCCGCCGTGCGCCTCGATGATGCGCCTGGAGATAAACAGGCCCAAACCGCCTGTCCCAGCGTTATAGCGCTTACCGGCGATATCAATGGGCTGGCTGTTAAAGGGTTGTGCTAGGTGCTCGAGCTTATCGGGCAAACCCGGGCCGTCATCGACAATACGGATAAGATTAGGGAAAATCTCTACTTTTATGCCTTTATTAGCGTAACGCACGGCATTGCTGAGCAGATTGTAAAGTGCTCGCTCGAGCTCGTGGGCATCAACCATGGCAGTCGCCTGCCCGCTCAATTCGATGGTGACGCCTTGCTTTTCGGCAATGGGTTGTACCCGCATAATGACGGTTTTCATAAGCTCACTTACTTCACGCGATTCACGTCTTAAGGGCACGTCCTCACGTTCAAACCTGTAGGCGTCCACCATCTTTTGCACCAATTCGACCAAGTTTTGATTCTCATACAGGAGCTGGTTCACAATGTCAATACGCTCTTCTTTACTCAAATCATCGCTGTCACGCACTACCGCCAGCAAATGACTTGCCGCAATGAGCGGCGTCTTTAGATCGTGCATCAGTGTAGCGCTAAAAGAACTGCGCCGCGACTGTTCTTGCTTAATCTGCTGAAAAAGCTCGTTAAAAGACGTCTTTAGTTCGACAATTTCCCTGGGGTCATCAGTAGCAACTGCTACCTGGGCTCGAGCCAGCCGGTCCATATTGCGCCTCAAGCGGTCAATGTGCATGCTCAGCCGGGTCAGGGGCAATAAAAGCTGACGTGACAGTAAATAGCCAATCCCGGTTGATAACAGTGCCACTAGCAAAAGCCACAAACCAATAGGCAACCACAAAGCCTTATCAGTCTCAGCTAACTGCCCATAGATGGGCAAAAAGAGCATGAGCATGATGACTAAGTTTGGTAAAAACGACAGCACCGCGATGACCAGCGCAACCTGAGCACGCAGACCCAAACCCGGGTGCACTGCCTGGCGCTTGCGGCGTTTTAAAAGCTGGCCGAGCATCTTCTTATGGTTTTATATCACTCGTCGCCGGCCAGCACCGCCAGAAATGCCTCTTGTGGCACCTCCACAGTACCGAGTTGTTTCATACGGGCTTTGCCCTTTTTCTGTTTTTCCAAAAGCTTGCGTTTGCGGGTGATGTCGCCGCCATAGCATTTGGCGGTAACGTCCTTGCGAAAGGCTCGCACCGTGGCTCGAGCCAGAATCTTACCGCCAATGGCCGCCTGAATCGGCACGGCGAACATCTGCCGGGGAATGACCTCGGCCATCTTATCGACAATCTTACGGCCAACGCTATAGGCCTTGTCGCGGTGGGCAATTACCGAGAGGGCATCGATCTTTTCTTCATTGACCAAAATATCAATCTTAACCAAACTACCTTCACGGTATTCCAAAGGTTCATAGTCCATGCTGGCATAGCCGCGCGACAAGCTCTTGAGACGGTCGTGAAAGTCATAGAGGATTTCGCCAAAGGGTACCTCGTAGCGAAGTTCAACACGGCGACCATGATAGATCATGTTTTTCATCTCACCGCGACGCTCCTGCAAAAGGCCCATGATATTGCCTACATATTCCTCGGGAACGTAAACGGTCAGTTTGACGTAAGGCTCTAAGATTCTGACCGTTTTATCCGGTTCAGGTAATTCTGCAGGATTCTGAATGCGCAGGCTCGAGCCGTCAGTAAGCTCAATTTCATAAATTACCGCCGGTGCCGTGGCAATCAGAGCCAAATCAAATTCGCGCTCGAGCCTGGCTTGTACAATATCGGCATGCAATAACCCCAAAAACCCGCAGCGAAAACCAAAACCCAGAGCTTCGCTGGTCTCGGGTTCAAAGGTAAAGGCGGCATCATTGAGGCTGAGTTTTTCTAAGGCTTCACGCAAACGGTGATAGTCTTCGGAATCCGTGGGATAAAGGCCGCTAAAAACCACAGGTTGCGCCGGTTTAAAACCAGGGATTACGTGGGCAGTAGGTCTGTTGGCGCAGGTAATAGTGTCGCCAATCTGAGTGTCGCCAATGTCTTTGATGCTGGCGGTCAACCAGCCCACCTCTCCCGGGCCTAGTTCGGCGACTACAGCAAGTTCAGGCTCAAAAAAACCCACCTTGTCCACCTCAAAGGTTTTACCGGTGCTGACGACTTTAATCACATCACCCTTTTTGACCACGCCGTCAAAAACACGAATAAAGGGAATGACGCCTTGATAGCTGTCATAAACGGCATCAAAAATCAGGCAGGACAGCGGCTGGTCACGCTTACCACTGGGTGCCGGTAAGTGCTGCACGACGCCTTCTAACACTGCCTCAATGTTCTCGCCGGTCTTGGCTGAAACCGCCACGGCATAGTCACCAGGCACGCCAACGACTTCTTCCAGCTCGGTAATAGCGCCCTCGGCATCGGCATTGGGCAAGTCGATTTTATTGACGACAGGCAAAACTTCCAGACCGTTATCCACCGCCAAATACGCGTTTTGAATGGTCTGCGCCTCAACGCCCTGGCTGGCGTCAATTACTAAAAGCACGCCTTCGCAAGCACGCAAAGCCCGGGAGACCTCATAGTTAAAATCCACGTGTCCGGGGGTGTCAATCAGATTGAACATGTAACGCTTGCCATCTTTAGCGTTATAAAAAATACGCATGGGACTGGCTTTAATGGTAATGCCCCGCTCGCGCTCGAGCTCTAGAGTATCGAGCATCTGGTCACGCCGGTTGCGCTCTGAAATGCTCTTGGTTAGCTCAAGAATGCGGTCAGCTAAGGTAGACTTGCCGTGATCGACATGAGCAATAATCGAAAAGTTACGAATTTCCACGTTCTATATTCTACTGGCAAAGCCTGAGTTTAGTTGACTTGCCCGGACAGTCTTATCATTTACCACGGCGCTGCTCAAAAAATCGGCTCAAAAGCCGGGAAGATTCTTTGGCCAGCACGCCTTCACGAACTTCAAAAGCACGCTTCCAATTCGCCTCGCGCAAGTCGGTCACGCCACCTAGTGCTCCCTCGCGCTTATTCACTGCACCATAGACCAGCCTTGGCAAATGCGCTTGTAAAATTGCCCCAAAGCACATCGGACAGGGCTCGAGCGTCACATAAAGAGTACAGGCGTCCAGACGCCAATCTCCCAGCTCTTGCGCTGCTTGCCTAAGCGCCTGCATTTCTGCATGAGCGCTGGGGTCATTTGTTACTTCGCTAAGGTTTGCCCCACTACCGATAAGTTTCCCCTCTTTAACCACCACCGCCCCCACCGGCAACTCTCCCCTGTCAGCGGCTTCCTGTGCTAAAGTCAGCGCTTGCCTCATCCAGTAAAAGTCATCATCTTGCCGCTTCTTGGCAACACGAACATCGGCAGCAACACCCTCGACCCATAAAACCTCCCGGCCCGAAGCCAAGACCCGCAAACGGTCACGCTCTTCACGTGGAACCTTGCGGTCAATCAACAGGTCACTGATTTTTTTGCTGCCAGCAGCTAAACGAATGCGATCCCCGGGCAGGCGGTGGCGATAAACCAATTCTGAGAAGACTTTAACCTTTGCCGCATCAAGCTCAGCAGGTAACTCAGATGCCTCTGGCAATAAAATTTCTGCCGTTTTAGCCTCGACGATACTTAGAGAACCATAGGCAATTCGCACAAAATAACGCTCGGTTAGCGACAGGCGAAAGGGCTTTTTATCTTGTAAGTGTTCCCTGATTGTTTCAACCCGAGCCATGTCAGCAGCAAAACCAGCTCTGACCAAAAGCAAGCTAAGCACCTGACGCTGCAAGGCAGCATCAACTTTGAGCAACCGCTCAATCTCCACTCCGTCAACCGTCAGCAGATTTTCAGCCGCAGAAGTAAAATGAGCCTCCTGGTCACGCTGCAAGTTAGCATGGCGAGCCAACTGTTGTTTGAGATAAGGATAACGACCTTCTAAGCGCGGCAAAATTTCGGAGCGTAGCCAGGCTCTCGTCCGTGAGCTATCTAAATTGCTGACATCCTGGCGATAAGGCTGCTTAACTAAGCCAAGATAGTCAAGAACTTGACGGCGCGAAACGGCTAGCAGCGGCCTGATGATCTGCCTGTGTCGCTTGGGTATTCCTCTTAAAAAAGCAGCTCCGCGCAACAGTTGCATGAGCACGGTTTCCGCCTGATCATCTTGGGTATGACCTGTAACAATGGCATCGGCGGCAAGCTGTTTAGCCGTGCGAGTCAAAAAGTCATAGCGCAAGCGCCTGGCCGCGTCCTCTAAGTTCCAGCCTTTGGCTTTAGCTACTTTTGCCACCTCGACCCGTTCACAGTGAAAGGGTAGTTTGTGTTGTTGGCAAAGCTCTTTAACAAACTGTGCGTCTTCCCCGGATTCCGGGCGTAAAGCATGATCAAAATGAGCCACCTCAAGACGGTAAGGCCCGTCCAATAACAAACGCAGCAACACCACCGAGTCAGGTCCGCCCGAAACCGCCAGCAGCAAGCGTCCTGCTTCTGGCGCAAGCTCGGCAATAGTCGTAATAACTTGGTCTCTTAACGCTTGCACAACCCTCATTATGACTGGTTTTCTTGCCTCAGGGCGCTGCCCAGCACGTATACTGGGGCCATGACCATCACCGTTATTGTTTTAGATTCCGTCGGTGTCGGGGCGCTTCCTGACGCGCAAGATTTTGGCGATGCCGGTGCGCATACGCTTGATCACACCCTGAAAACAACCGGAGTTAAGCTACCCAGCTTCCAGGCGCTGGGCTTGGGTAATATCAGCAGCGTTTCCAGCATTCCTCGCAGCCAAACACCCCAAGCTAGTTTTGGACGCATGAACGAGGTCTCGCCCGGCAAAGACACCACCACCGGACACTGGGAATTCATGGGAGTGCAACTTGAGCACGCCTTTCAAACTTTCACCGAGTTCCCTAAAGCTGTCATGGAGGCCTTTGACCATGTGACCGGTCGGGGGCATTTGGGTAACTACCCCGCCTCGGGCACAGAAATCATCAAGGACTTAGGCGAGGAACACCTTAAGACAGGCCAACCCATCGTTTACACCAGTGCTGACAGCGTCTTTCAGATCGCCACGCATGTCGACGTTGTGCCGCTCGAGCAACTTTATCGCTGGTGCGAAGGCGCCCGGGAAATCTTACAAGGACCGCACGCAGTCGCGCGGGTAATCGCCAGACCCTTTAAGGGAGCACCCGGCCAGTTTGAACGAATGGGTGAAGCACGTAAGGACTTTTCTCTCACGCCACCACAGCCCACGGTGTTAAATGCCCTAAGAGATGCCGGTAAAGAAGTTATTGGCATCGGTAAAATCCCCGATATTTACAACCACAGCGGCTTTAGCCAA
Source organism: Trueperaceae bacterium (assembly GCA_030147925.1). Lineage (GTDB taxonomy): Bacteria > Deinococcota > Deinococci > Deinococcales > Trueperaceae > JASBUK01. Next base: position 1,354 of record JASBUK010000137.1, on the reverse strand, counting down.
GAAATCCACAGCGACTCGAACCTAGACGGCATCGCCAAAACCATCACGGCAATGCAAAAACGGCCTGATGGTTTGATCTTTTGTAATCTGGTCGAGTTTGATTCTCTTTATGGTCACCGGCGTAATCCGGTGGGCTACGCCCAAGCTCTCAAAGACGTTGACGAGAGGCTCGAGCAAATCCTAGCGCCACTAAGTGACAATGACCTGCTGTTTTTTGTCAGCGATCACGGCAATGACCCCACCTGGCCGGGCACCGACCACACGCGCGAATACGGCATGTTGTTAGCCTACGGCCCTAACTACCAGGCAGCCGATTTGGGCAGCAGAGGCAGCTTTGCCGATCTAGGCGCAACTATTGCTGAACTGTTGGGAGCGAGCTGGCAAGGTGCAGGTGAAAGCTTTGCGTCTTTGCTTAAGCCTGTTGAAAAACCCTAACGGCTTAGGAGTTGTTATGCGGCAGAAGGGTTATCTTTAGGCATAGCATCTAGCAGCGCACGCAAAGCCCGATTGACTGATTCAGGTGTTGTAAATACTTTAGATAAATCCTCATCAAGTACAGCAACAGTGCGCTCAGCCTCTGTAGCAAAACGATTAGGCTTTGCCTTACTATAATCAAACTGATATTCAGGTTTTAATTCGTCTTTATCTGAAGGCATAATCCTCATACTCCTTTCTCTCGTTTCTTGTAGCTTTGCGGGCACTGATGATACGGACACTATTTTCACGCTCAGTGAAGCTAATCACCAAAAGATGCCCTTTGAACGAATGACCAATAATGATTTCACGAATTTCATCGCCTGAACTTTCTTCGTCATCAAAAATGACTGCTAATGGATTTGCAACCACTGTTTTAGCATCGTCAAAGCTCACCCCATGTTTGCTTTCATTCGATGTTGCTTTAGTGCTATCCCACTCAAAGTCCACAAAAATATTATAGCGAGAAAGAGAGAATTACAGAGCAAGGCAAGCTAAGCACTCATAGCTCATACCGATTTCGTTTAAAAGCCGAATCCTATAAAGCTTTTTAATGTGAGTGGATCCGATTCATCTACCGTGCCGACGCTAGTCGAGACTGAACTATAAAGCGTAACAGAACTTCGGCACTTCGCTGACCCGTAGCGAGAACGACAGCCTGAGAAGAATTTAACCAAGTGCCTTTCATAACGTTCAAGAATTAATCGGATTCAGTATAGGCTTAAGCTACTAGAGCTCTGTTCACTACGGGGACAAAAGCTGAAGACAATTGCTCAAGGGTAGTCTAGCAGGCTTATCGGGCGTAGCGAGGATAGCTGTTGTTAAGTAAGCCAAGCCTCTTTTAAAGAAACTGACGGGTAGATAGCCGTGATTTTTAAGC
>JASBUK010000103.1 GCA_030147925.1 Trueperaceae bacterium | reverse complement strand
ACGTCTTATCTTCATAAACACTCCTTAACATGCTGGTTTTGGCTAACCCCTGGGGGTTATAGCCGAACAACTTAAGCCTAATGGCACCAGGTGAGTTTGTCTCATAATTAAAATTAACTCTGTGAGATATTACTAGTTAGTGCGATGATGACGCGACTATACAGCCTCATGAAAGATTCATTAATTTCAGGCGACACACATTGCAAGCTAAGTTTTGCACGGCATTATGTGTTTTTATATCGATTCCGTCAAAAAGCTGAATCCGATTCATCTACCGTGCGTGCCAACGATAGTCGAGACCGAACTATAAAGTGGACAGAACTTCGGCGCTTAGCTGATCCTTAGTGAGAACAATAGAGCGAGAAGAACGAGACGGCTGGCTCTTCATATCGTTAGACGATTAATCGGATTCGGTATGACCCCAAATTTTTCGCAAACCTGCTTATTGACAGTTTCTTAAGCTCTGAGCTAAACTTCACAAGATGCAGAGCTATTTAGCTTCGCCATTTATTCACTAGCGTAGGATCCCAGCCTGGGAAGGCCTGCGCAGCTTTTGACGCTACCCCAAGGGGTGGTGTTTTTTATTTGTATTAAGGAGATTGAATGCTTAAAGAGGCACTAAGCGAAATTCAGGCGGCGCCTTCATTGCTGGTTTTACAGGAGGCGCGGGTCAAATTTCTGGGCAAGAAGGGTCTTATAACCCAGCAGCTTAAGAGTCTGGGCAAATTGCCAGCAGAAGAGCGGCGGGCTGCCGGGCAGGAAATAAACAAGCTCAAAAGCGCCATAGCCGAGGCTATTGAGGTACGCAAAGCCGAGATCGAGCGCCAGGAGCTAAACCGCGAGCTCGAGCGCGAAAGCGTTGACGTCACACTGCCTGGCTATCAGTTGCCGGTAGGTGGTTTACATTTGCTCACCAGGGTTACCAACCAGCTTACTGATGTGTTTAGATCGATGGGTTACGACGTGGTGGTCGGCCCGGAACTAGAAACCGAATACTATAACTTCAATGCGCTGAACATCCCCGATTATCATCCGGCACGTGACTTACAGGACACCTTTTGGACCACCGACGGCAGGCTTCTGCGCACTCATACCAGCCCCATGCAGGCGCGCTATATGGAGACGCACAAACCGCCCTTTAAGATAGTGGTACCCGGCAAGGTCTTTCGCAACGAAGCTGCCGACGCCACCCACGAGGCGATGTTTCACCAACTGGAAGCCCTGGTGGTTGGCGAGCGTATTACCATGGCCGACTTAAAAGGCGCCATCAACGAAATGGCCGAGGCGCTCTTTGGCGCAGGTACCAAAACCCGCTTGCAGCCCTCTTATTTTCCCTTTGTGGAGCCGGGTGCGGAGTTTGCCATTTGGTGGCGCAACCCCCGCACGGGCAAAGAAGCTTGGCTCGAGCTAGGTGGTTGCGGTATGGTTCACCCCAATGTTTTTAAGGCCGTGGGTTATGAAGGCATGACGGGTTTTGCCTTTGGCTTCGGGCTCGAGCGCTTAGCTATGGTGACCTATGGCGTTTCCGATATTCGTTATTTCTTCAGCGGCGATTTGCGGGTTCTGCGTCAGTTTAGGGGTGCGCTATGAACGTCCCTTATAGCTGGCTGAAAGAACTCGTGACCGAGTTGCCGCCAGTGGCTGAAACCGTCGAACTCTTAGACGGCCTTGGTCTGGCGGTTGAGCAGGTCTTTGACCTCCCGACTGCTCCGAGTGGAGTGGTGGTGGTCCAGGTTGAGAGCGCGGTTGTGGTTGAGGGTTCCGATCATTTGCTGCACGCTATTGTAAGCGACGGGCAGCAGAGCTACAGCGTGGTCACCGGAGCGCCCAATGCCGCCGTGGGCATGCTAACGGCGCTGGCCAAACCCGGCACGGTGATGCCCGGGGCTGGTTTTACGGTCAAGGCCCGCGAGATGATGGGCTTAAAAAGCGAAGGAGTGCTGTGCAGCCCTCGTGAACTGGGGCTTTATGACTATAGCGGCGACCTGATTGCTTTTGCCGAGGATGCCCCCCTGGGTGCCGAACTAGCCGAACTCTGGCCCGGTGAGACTGTGATTGAGATCGAGCTTACCCCCAACCGAGCCGATGCCTTTAGCTTACTGGGGGTGGCCCGTGACTTAGCGGCCAAGCTGGGGGTGAGTTACCGGCATCCGGCTCGGGGCTTAAACCCCGGTGACAGACATTTAGACGATGGCCTAAAAGTCGAAATTGCCGCTGCCGACGCCTGCCCAAGATTCACCTTGAAGCTGATTGAAGACGTGACGGTCAAACCCAGTCCGATTTGGTTACAGCACCGTCTGGCCGCCTTAGGGCTGCGACCTCGTAACAACATCGTGGACGTGACCAACTTTGTCACCTTTGAACTGGGGCAACCCTCGCACGCCTATGACCGTGACGACCTCCATAAAGGCACCATCATCGTGCGTCGCGCCCAGACGGGCGAAAAGTTGACGACCTTAAACGAAGAAGAGCTGGAATTTTCCGCCGATGATCTGCTGATTACCACCCCTGATGGCTCGAGCCAAACCATCCCTATTGGTGTTGCCGGGGTCATTGGCGGCCTGCATCACAGCGTCAAGAAAAACACCAGCACCGTAGCCCTGGAAGTGGCCCACTTTGAGCCGGTGGCCATTCGCAAAATGTCCAAGCGGCATAGCCTCTCCACCGATGCCAGCTACCGTTTTGAACGGGGTGTAGACCCGAATCTGCCGCCGCTGGCCTCGGCCAGGGCGGCGCAGCTTATCGCCGAGCTTGGCGGCGGACGCGTTCACCCCGGCATCACCGAGATCGGGGTGAACGCTTTGCTGCCACAGATTGATTTTCGGCCTTCCCGCGTAGCTTTTTTGATGGCTCTGGATATTCCCCTTAAAGAACAACAGCGCTACTTAGAGAGCCTCGGCTGCCATGTTGTCATTCGAACCGAAGACGACTGGCTGGTCACGGTGCCAAGTTGGCGTTTTGACCTAACTATCGAAGAAGACTTAATCGAAGAAGTCTCGCGGCTTTATGGTTTTGAACACCTTCCGGAAAGTTTCCCCGCGATGCATTTTGTGCCCGAAGGCCAGGACAGCACCCACCGCAACTTGCGTTCTCTGCTTGTCGGCATGGGTTTGCAAGAGACCATCAGCTATGTCTTTAGCAGTGACGAATTGCTAAAGCTCTCCGCCGCGCCAAAAGCTTCGGTATATCTGCTCAATCCGCCGAGCGCCGAGCGGAGCGTGTTACGCCCGGCGCTATTCCCGGGCATGCTTGGCGCAGCCAGAACCAACCACAGCGCAGAAAACTTAGCGCTTTTTGAAATCGGGCGGGTTTTTGGTGCTAAGGAGCAAGAACGGCTGTCATTATTACTGCAAGGCAATTGGTACATGGGTGGCTGGTTAGAAGATCGACCGGTGGATTTTTATCTCTTTAAGGGTTTGCTCGAGCAACTTGCCCAAACAATGGCCGCCGAGCTTAGGCTCGAGCCTCAGACCTACGACTTCTTGCACCCCGGAGTGAGTGCAACGGTGTACTGGAATGGCGAAGAAATCGGCTGGCTGGGTCGTTTGCATCCGGAGGTTGCCGCGCGTTTTGAACTGCCCGAAACCTACTTAGCCGAGTTAGATTTGCCTTTGGCCGCCGGACATATCAGCTTTGCGGAGTTCCAGCGTCAGCCACATGCTGAGCGTGATCTGGCGATAATTGCCCCGAAAGATGTTGCCTATAGCAGCTTGCATGACTTGGTGCTTGCTGCTGCTGGTGAACGCTTAGAATCATTAGCACCTTTCGATGTCTATCAGGGCAAACCTATCCCGGAAGATAAGCGCAGCGTGGCCCTGCGCTTGCGTTTTAGACATCCTGAGCGGGCGCTAAATGACGAGGAAGTCGATGGCTATATGGCGAATGTCATGTCCGCGTTGGGCAAAGCAGGCTATGATATTCGTGATCAATGAACTGGATTGACCTCATCTTCATTATTATCTTGGCTGCCACAACGGCGCTGGCCGCTCAGCGTAGCCTATCCGGCTTAGCTATCGGCATAGCAGGGGTATTGTTGCTGAAACCCCTGCTAATGCTCCTGCAACTGAGTACATTTTTAGCTCTCATCTTTGCTATTTTGCTGGGCCTGATGCTCGGTATCGGCGGGCGCTTAATAAGCCGCAATGTGCGTATTTCTCCATTACCGAGCCGAATCTTAGGTGGTTTGGGCGGTTTTGTTTTAGGATTGGCCTTGTTACTGGTAACAGTCACTTCCATGCCGCTCGAGCGCGACTTAAACGGTGCCATTGTCTACCCGCCCCGCAATCTTACGATGCCTTATGCGGGGGCCTTACAGCAGTCACGGCTCGCAGACTTAGGGCGTGATATCTTGTTGTATCCGCTCCTTGATGACGCAGGGCAGATCGAGGCCGGGCAACGCGCAGTATTACAAGGTCTACACGGACTTTTGATTATTAAGAATCCGTGGGAAGGAGGTTGATTTAAAGTTCAGTCTCGAGAAAGCGCAAGCCCTGAGAGTGATTAAAGATAGAATTCTTGGTCTTTAGCAAATTTCAGGTGACGAGGCGGAGGGCTTCGAACGCAAGAGCGTGTCGAAGATAGGTTCCGGCAAACGGAACTGAAAACGCGAGCAGAGCATTTGCTCTACAAGTCTGCGGGCCCCTCCTGAGCATGAACCCCTCACTCGAGTACGTTTTGGGTTCGCTGGGTTAGACGCCCAAGCTATCAAAGCAAACATTAAATTCTTATGGCCTGAGCCGATTTTTAGGATTTCGCTCTTGCTTTGCCGGATTAAGCAGAGCAGACATCAGGAGTTAACTTATGTGTGGCATCGTTGGATACATCGGGCATCGTCAGGCGGCGGATGTCATTTTAGACGGACTTAAACGCCTCGAATATCGCGGCTATGATTCGGCGGGAATGGTCGTTTCTCCCCAGGGTGCAAACCTGAACTTAGTTAAGCGTGCCGGTAAGTTGGGCGTGCTTGCCGAGGCTGTTAAGACCACCCCGCTGAAAGGAACGCTGGGTTTGGGTCATACCCGTTGGGCTACGCATGGCAAACCAACGGATATTAATGCTCATCCGCATCTTTCTGAAGATGGGCGCTTAGCAGTGATTCACAACGGCATTATCGAAAACTACCTGCCGTTAAAAAAACAGTTGTTAGCCAAGGGCCATGTCTTTGCCTCGGACACGGATACAGAAGTGTTGGTTCACCTCATTGAGGAACATTACGGGGGTGATTTGGTGGCGGCTGTGCGTGCCGCATTGGTCGAAGTTAGTGGCGCTTATGCCCTGGTTGTTTTTCATGCCGATTACGAGCTGATTGTGGCGGCAAGGGCCACCAGCCCTATGGTTATCGGTATTGGTAAAAACGAAAACTTTGTTGCTAGCGACGTACCGGCGCTACTACCTTATACCCGCAAAGTGGTGTTTTTGCATGATGGCGACATGGCGCTTATCTCCAGAGATGAGATCACGGTTACGGATTTTGTGGGTCAGGTGCTCGAGCGCGAAGTTTCAAACATAGACTGGGACGCCGAAGCAGCCGAAAAATCAGGCTACCCACACTACATGCTCAAAGAGATATACGAGCAGGCCAGCGTTTTGCAACAGACTTTTGGCGGGCGTTTTGCCGCTAACGGCAGCGATGTAGCACTGGACTTGACGCTTAATCCTGCCTTGATTGACCGTGTGGTCATCACTGCGGCGGGAACGGCCTCCTATGCGGGTATGGTTGGCGAGTACTTGATTGAAAAGCTGGCACGCTTGCCCGTCGAGGTCGAGGTGGCCAGCGAGTTTCGTTACCGTGAGCCAGTGCTTAACGAGCGGACGCTTTGCGTGGTGGTTTCGCAGTCAGGGGAGACGATTGACACCTTGGAAGCCTTGCGTGAGGCTAAGCGTCAGGGGGCTAAGACTCTGGCCATTCTCAATGTGAAGGGCTCTTCTATCAGTCGGGAAGTCGATGACGTTTTATACATTCACGCCGGACCGGAGATAGGCGTTGCCAGCACCAAAGCCTATATGGCTATGTTAGCGGCGTTTGAGTTGTTGGCTATCTGGTTGGGTCGTCACCGGGGTACGCTGAGCGACGAGCGGGCCGCCGAAATTATCCGCGCCTTGCGCCATACGCCGGTGTTGATAGAACAAGCACTGGAGAGCCGCGAGCAGATAGCGCAGATTGCCGAAGCCTTTAAGGGCTACAACGACTACCTCTTTTTGGGGCGTGGGATTAACTTTCCGACGGCACTCGAAGGCGCCCTGAAGCTAAAGGAAATCAGCTATATTCACGCCGAAGCCTATGCCACCGGGGAGATGAAACACGGGCCTATCGCCCTGATTGATGATGATATGCCGGTGGTGACGATTGCCACTAAATCTTCGCTTTACGAGAAAACAGTCTCCAACATCCAAGAGGTAAAGGCGCGTGACGGCATTGTCATTGCCCTTATAAATGAAGCCGACGAGGAGATAAAAAATCACATTGATTACGCTATCAGCGTGCCCGAAACCGATGAGCTGGTCTCGCCGCTGGTCAATGTTGTGGCTTTGCAGCTCTTAGCTTATGAAACGGCTGAGCGCCTGGGTTTGGACGTGGATCAGCCCCGGAATTTAGCCAAGAGTGTCACAGTTGAGTAGTCAATAGGACTGCACCCAGGTAATTTTACCCCTCTTGAGAATTTGTATGTTTTCAAGAGGGGTTTTAGCATGGTCACAACTATTGTGTAGCCCGGGCGATAGATGATGAGACTTAGGCTTGAGCTTTCCGAACACGGGACAAATCTACCTGGTCACCTGAAATCTTAGGTTTATATACTTCAACAATGATTGATTCAAAATCAATTGAAGTATTGGCTAAGTTGGTTACACAATTTAAGGCTTTGGGAGATCTAACACGCTTGCGGGTAATCACCTTGCTCGCAGAAAGGGAACGTTGTGTTTGTGAGCTGCAAGCTGAGATAAATCTGGCTCCCAACCTACTTTCTCATCACCTAAAGGTTTTGCGTGAAGCTGGTCTTATTACAGCCAAGAGGCGTGGACGCTGGATTGATTACCGTTTGAATCATGGAGTGCTCGAGCACCTGCAAGACACGCTTTCCTTTGATCCTCAGATGGGCATAGACGCCAGTGATGATATTCGAACAAGAATTTGTGAGACTTTGGAAAGGCCTTAAACAAAAGTATCCACCAGAATTCTTGCTTTAGCACTTGCAAGATTTATAACTACAGACGATACTAGGGAATGAGAGCGTATTCACTAGATTTAAGAGAACGGATTGTAGCAGCAGTCAAGGCAGGGATGTCAAAAGCAGAAGTAGCCCGACAATTTAGCGTTGATAGA
>JASBUK010000098.1 GCA_030147925.1 Trueperaceae bacterium | reverse complement strand
CGGTGAACTCTCAGCTTGAAAGCATGGGTGTTCAGCGCTTGCGGGCGCGTACTAACGAAGGTTTCTTCATCAAAGTCCGCGCTTCTTTACTTGCTCTCATTTGCACGAACTTGCATGAACTGGACTAGCAATTACGGTATTATTTAAAGCAATACCGGCAACCCCGCAAATTTTTACAGGAACTTAGAGCTTATCTTGAGTGGTTGCCACAACTAACGCCGCTCACGCCACGTTTAACCGCCTATGACAAGGCAAGCTATGCCCTGATTGTCTCGGCAGTGCCGGGCGTTTTGGCACAGGAGCTGGTTTTAACGGTAGCGCAAGAGCTCGAGCTCTACCGTCAGGCGGGTAATTTCTTGCGAGCATTCCACGAATTGCCTTTAAAAGATGATGATAAATTAACCTTAGACGAGGCGTTTGCTATGCGTTTTGAAGCCTGGAAACCTCGCTTTGCGCCATTGCTTAAGCCTGCTAAGGTGGACTGGGTAAAAGGCAAGCTTACAGAGGCCATGCCGCTTTTACGACAGTTGCAGCGCGTACCTACGCATCGTGATTACAGCAGCCGCAACTGGTTGCTTGACCTTAGAAAAGGGATAAAGCTGTGGGTGATTGACTTTGAACATTCGCGTCCGGATCTGTGCCTTAATGATTTTGTCAGGCTGTGGTCGGAGGTTTGGTCCCAACGCCCCGATTTACACGAGGCCTTTTTTGACGGCTGTGGCCAGGATTTAAGTGCGGATGAAGAAGAACTGCTGGCAACTTGTGCGGCAATTGATGCCCTGATTACCGTTGCCTGGGCGTATGAACACAACGACGCTGAATTTGAACGGCAGGCCAGGGTTTTGCTAAGCCGCTTGGCCCAAGACTCCTAGCCAACTTTGCTAAGCTTGAACTATGCCCTGGTATCAAAAGGATTTAGTTTTAGCGCCGCTACAGCGTGGTTGTCATCTCATCACTAAACAGGTAATAGCCCAGCTTCCCGAGCTAAAACACATCGATATTGGACTGCTACATGTCTTTATTAAGCACAGTTCGGCCAGCCTGACCCTGAATGAAAATGCCTCAGCCGAGGTCAGGGGAGACCTCGAACGACACTTAAATTAGATGGTGCCGGAGAATGCGCCTTATTACCGTCATACCCTTGAAGGCCCGGACGACATGCCCGCACACATCAAGGCTTCGCTGCTCGGCAATTCGCTGACTATTCCGATTCGGCACGGACGACTGGTTTTGGGCGTCTGGCAGGGGATTTATTTATGCGAGCACCGCAACCGTGGGAGCAGCCGCAGCTTGACCTTGACGGTTCACGGTGAAATTGCCCAGAACTAGGCGTAGTCCTCAAACCAGTCTAAAATTGCCTGCAAGCGCTGAATGCGGCGATCAGGCCGACCCGAACGCGAAAGTTCGTGGTTCTCAGCGGGAAAACGCAAAAATTTAGTTGGGGCCTTGCCCAGGCTTTTTAGGGCGATATAAAGTTGTTCGGCCTGCTCTATGGGGCAGCGATGATCTTCTTCGGCATGGATGATAAGCAGTGGCGTGCTAATGTTGGCCACGTATTTAAGGGGGCTTTGCTGCCAGAGCAATTCGGTTTGCTCCCAGGGATTGCCGGCTACCTCCAGATCACTAAAACGGTAGCCAATATCGGAACTACCGTAAAAACTAAGCCAGTTGGAAATGCCGCGCTGAGTCACCGCGGACTTAAACTCGTCGGTTTGCCCCAGCAGCCAGTTGGTCATAAAGCCACCGTAGCTGCCGCCGGTTAGGTGCATGGGCGCATCGGTTTTGACGTGGTTTTGACGGGCGCTGTGTGCAATGCTCAGGATATCGTCGGCATCGACAGTACCGTAGCCACCCAGTATGGCGGTGGCAAAATTCTGCCCATAGCTCGAGCTACCTCGGGGATTGCCGTAGACCACCGTATAACCGGCTGCGGCTAAAAGCTGGAACTCGAAATAAAAACCATAGCCGTAATTGGTGTGTGGCCCACCATGAACCTGCAAGACCATGGCCTTGTCTTTGCGTGCTTTGCTGGGCTCGAGCTGCCAGTAGTTGAGTCTGGGACCACGTTTGGCTCGAGCATATTGCGCCTGGCCTGGTTCTGCCAGGGCGTATTTCTTGACAAAATCCTCATTGACTTTACTGAGCTGGCTGACCCGTCCGCGGCGATCCCGCAGATAAAGCTCACCGGGTTGGGCCGGTGTTTCTAAGATAAAAGCAAAGAAACCACTCTGATGATGAAAGCTGCTTACGACATGGTCGCCCTTGTATAAAGCCCGGATGCGTCCCGTACTGGGTTCTAAGCGACTGAGCTGACCGCGGCCCTGACGATTGATTGCGACATAGACATAACGGCTGTCGGGTGACCACTGCGCGGTATTGGGCAATGCTCCGTACTGGCTGTCACCACCGGCGCTGTGAACGGCATCTAAATCGCCGCTTAACAGTTGCGCTTCACCGCCCTCACTCGCAACCAGCCACAGACCCACCGGGCTGGCAAAATTATCCTGTTCTTTATGCGCAAAAAAAGCCAGTTGTTTGCCATCAGGGCTGGGACTGGGGGTAAAGGCCTGTTCTAAATTCTCAACCAGCGCCTGGGCTTTGCCGCCTTTTAGCGGGAGCCGCCACAAATTGCTTTTCCAGACATCTTCATCTTTGCTGTTTTTAGCAGCGCTAAAGTAAAGCACCGTCCCATCCGGGCTAAAGACCAATTCGCTAGGGTCGCTTTTTAACTTGCTGAGCTTTTTGCTCTTGTTTTTGTTTAAGTCAAACAGATAAATCTGGGCTACTTCGCTGGGCTTGAAACCCGTGCCGTTGATTTTGTAAAACATCCGCTCAATGATGCGGCCCTGTCCCTTTTCGCCTGCTTCGTCCTGCCAGTCGCCACGCGAGACAAAAGCAAGGCTTTGGCTCTCAGGGTGCCAGCAAAACTCCGACACCCCAGACTTGAAATCGGTGAGTTTTTTTGCCTCGCCACCTGCTAGCGGCATGACGAAAAGCTGAGTCTTGTCGTCTTCACGCTGGGACAAAAACGCTAAAAACTTACCATCGGGGCTAAAGCGTGGGCTGCTGTCGGTCTTGTGGCCCTGAGTAAAGGCTAGAGCCTCGCCCTTTTGATCATAAAGATATATCCGGCTGCGATAGCCCGGGGCTTTTTCTTTATTTTCAGGGGAGTCTTCAGGTGACGTGATAGCGGTATGGACGGCGGCGATACGTTTACCGTCCGGGCTTAGTTGTGGGTCGGAAATAAACTCGAGCTCGAGCAAACTTTCCGCTTTTAGTTTTTTAGCCATGCACCATTCTAACGTTCACGCCCGGCAGCAATGGCATAAAGCAGGATTCCGGCAGCTACTGAGGCGTTAAGTGAGTCAATTTTGCCTTTCATGGGGATGCGTACGGTGTCGTCGCATTTATCACGAACCAAGCGGCGCATGCCGCTGCCTTCGGAGCCTATGACCAGCGCGGTAGGCCGTTTCCAATCGAGATCAGCCGGAGTGTTGGCGGCATCACCGGAAGCGCCATAAATCCAGACATTACGTTTTTTTAGCTCGTCGATATATCTGGGCAGATTCTTGACCTGCACCAGCGGCAAGTGACTGCTGGCTCCAGCGGAGGTCTTGGCTACCACGGCGGAAAGGGGAGCGCTACGGCGCTCTTCGGTCACTACACCGTGTGCCCCGAGTACTTCCGCACTGCGAATAATCGCCCCGTAATTACGTGGGTCACTAATCTGGTCCAGCAGAACCAAAAGCAGCATTTCGCCCCGTTTGGCGGCTAAATTAAAAGGTGCTTCGGGGTCGGCAAAACTTAACTCGGGCAATTCGGCGGCAATGCCCTGATGCCGAGTGGTTTTTAGTGCCTGATCGAGTTCGATGCGCGGGACATAATCCAGTGGCACCCGGTGCTTGCGGGCTAAGCGCTCGAGCTGTTGGGCGGTGCCGGGCTGTATGCCTTTGGCGACTAAGATACGCAGGACTCCGCCTTCTTGCAAGGCTTCGATGACAGCTTGTTTGCCATAAATAATCATGGGCTTACTATAGCTTGTGTTCTGTTAGCTTGTGTTCTGTTGAAAAAGTAGGAAGTAGTGAGTAGAAAGTAAAGGTTTTCCTACAAACTACCAACCACTTACCTTTTACTCTTAAGACAATTGAGAGCCAGCTTGCATTAGGGACATTTATCCCTGTTTTGTAAAAACTTGCAATAAAACAATGTTCTCATGGACATTCTTACCCTGGCTAGATGGCAATTCGGAATCACTACGATTTACCACTTTCTTTTTGTCCCACTCACCCTGGGTTTGTCGGTTTTGGTAGCTGTCATGCAAACCTTTTACTACCGCACCAACAATGATGTCTACAAACAAATGGCGCTGTTTTGGGGCAAGCTGTTTGTCATCAACTTTACGCTTGGTTTGGTCACAGGCATCGTGCAGGAATTCCAGTTTGGCATGAACTGGTCAGAGTATTCGCGCTTTGTCGGCGATATCTTTGGTATTCCTTTAGCTATAGAAGCGCTGATGGCCTTCTTTTTGGAATCAACCTTTTTGGGCTTGTGGCTCTTTGGTTGGAACAAATTGCCAAAGTCCATCCACCTTTTGAGTATTTGGTTGGTGGCAATTGGCGCTAATTTATCTTCGCTGTGGATTCTTTCGGCCAATGCCTGGATGCAACGCCCGGTTGGCTATGTGATAAATAATGGCCGCGCCGAACTTGCCGACATCGTGGCGGTATTTCTCAACGAGCGTATGCTGGTGCAGGCACAGCACACTATCTTAGCCGGTTTTGTGACCGGCGGTTTATTCGTGTTAGGGATTAGTGCCTGGCAGTTGTTGCGCCGTCACAAAGTGGATATGTTCTCGCGTTCAGCTAAAATTGCCCTGGTCTTTACCGCCGTCACCAGTATTTTGGTGGCAACCAGTGGTCACAGCAACGCCCAAGTTACCGCTAAATATCAACCTATGAAGATGGCGGCCATGGAAGCGCTCTGGGAAAGCGAAGCTCCCGCCAGCTTTTCGCTCTTTGCCTTGATTGACCAGGAGAATCGCAGCAGCCGTCGTGAAATAAGGCTACCTTTCTTGCTTAGCGTCTTGGCCTATAACAATATGACCGAGGAAGTTAAGGGTATCAAGGAATTGCAAGCTCAGGCTGAAGCAGAGTTTGGCCCTGGAAATTACATTCCCCCGGTGGCTGTTACCTACTGGAGTTTTCGCATCATGGTGGGGTTGGGCCTACTGTTTATTTTGGGTAGTTTTTTAGGTCTTGTCGCTTGGTGGCGCAATAATTTGGAGAACAACAAGTTCTTTTTGCGTCTTAGCGTTGTCTTGCTCTTCATGCCCTATATTGCCAATGCCAGCGGCTGGATTGTCACTGAAATGGGGCGGCAGCCCTGGGTGGTTTATGGCCTGCTCAAGACCGCCGATGCCGTTTCGCCAAACGTTGGCGCCGGTACTGTGCTTTTTTCGCTGATTGGCTTTGGCTTGGTTTACGGAGTCTTGGCGGTAGTGGATTTTTATCTACTGGCAAAATATGCCGAGCTCTTGCCTCAAAAAGCAGATACCGAGGGCTCGAGCGAAACCTTAGAAACTTACGCCTACTAAAGTTCTGACCTTCAGGAGCACTAAATATGGACTTAAACACCATCTGGTTTATCCTCATCGCCTTACTGTTTACAGGCTACTTCTTTTTAGAAGGCTTTGATTTTGGAGTGGGCATCCTCATGCCTCTGCTGGGGCGAAGTGATAAAGAACGGCGCGTGCTGATAAACAGCATCGGCCCCTTTTGGGATGCCAACGAGGTCTGGTTGATCACCGCCGGTGGCGCGATGTTCGCTGCTTTTCCTAACTGGTACGCCACGCTCTTTAGCGGTTTTTATTTGCCGCTGTTTTTTATCCTGATTGCGCTTATTTTGCGTGCGGTGGGCTTTGAGTTTCGCAGCAAGGTTAAGGCGCTGTGGTGGCGGCGTACCGCCGATGGCTTTATCTTTTTTGGCAGCCTCTTGCCTGCCTTATTGTGGGGCGTGGCGCTAACCAACGTGGTGCGTGGCCTGCCTATCGGTCCGGACATGAATTTTAGCGGTAATTTGCTTAACCTGCTCAATCCTTACTCGTTACTCGGAGGGCTTATCGCCGTGCTGGTATTTAGTTTGCACGGTGCGCTCTTTTTAAGCCTGCGGCTTGAAGGTGGCTTATATGCGCGGGTTTTGACCCTGGCAAAACGTCTTTGGTGGCCCACGGCGGCATTTTTGCTGGTTTTCGCCATTTTTGGCTACTCGCAGACCGACCTTTTTCACGGCACCGGCTTAGTCCCGGGCACACTGCCGATGCTGGCAGTGCTGAGTTTTATCGCTTCTTTTGTTTTTATCAGCTTAAAAACGGAACTTTGGGCCTTTCTCACTACCGGGGCGACCATTATTTTGGCTACTGTTGTAGCGTTTCAAGGCTTGTTCCCAAGAGTGATGCCCTCGAGCCTTAACCCGGCTTATGATCTGACCATTTACAATGCCGCTTCTAGCCCGCTGACCCTAAAAGTGATGCTGGTCGTAGCGCTGATTTTCGTCCCGATAATAGTGGCTTATCAGGCTTATAGCTACTGGGTTTTTCGCCAGCGTATAAGCTTAGACTCAATCCCTGACTAGATGGCCTAGATGACGGAGCCGACCACGACTAAAGCTGACGCTCGCCGCCGCTTGTTTAAGCGTGCGCTTGCCGAGCGCTCGGTGATCTTAACCACTGTTACGCTTGGCGCTTTAGGCACTATACTCATTATCTGGCAAATGAGCTTGCTCAGCCGCGTGATTGACGGTGCGTTTTTACAAGCTTCGACTTGGCCTGCATTGCAGGGGCCGCTTGCCTGGCTGCTAACAGTTATTTTTGTGCGGGTCGCGCTGCTGTGGCTCCATGAGTTTATTGTTCAACGGGGTGCAACACGCATAAAGCTGGAGTTTCGCCACAAGCTCTTTGAGCATTTGCTAAGACTCGGCCCCGCTTTTAGCCAGCGTCGGCGCGGCGGCTCACTGGTTGCTACCTTGCTGGCTGGAGTCGATAAGCTCGAGCCCTTTGTAGCACGTTTTACACCTCAAGTGCTGCTTATGGGCATAGTACCGCCGCTCATTGCTGTCTATGTTTTTTACCTTGACAGATTAAGCGGGATCATTTTGCTTGTCACCGGACCGCTCATCCCGCTGTTTATGTGGCTTTTGGGCAGCTTAGCGCAGCGACAGAGCGACAAGCAGTGGCGAACGCTGAGCCGTTTGAGTGGCCATTTTCTCGAAGTACTACAAGGCCTGACTACGTTAAAACTATTTAACCGCAGTAAGACTCAGCTAAAGACCATTGCGCAGGTGAGTGATAATTACCGCCGCAGCACCATGAACGTGCTCAAGGTGGCTTTTTTGTCTGGTCTGGTGCTCGAGCTGGCGGCCATGCTCAGTACCGCCCTGGTAGCAGTGACCGTAGGCATTCGTTTGGTTCAGGGCAATATGGACTTTGAGGCAGCACTGCTGGTCTTGCTGCTGACGCCCGAATATTACTTGCCTTTTAGACAACTGGGTGTGCATCACCACGCCGGCATGGAGGGTTTGGCTGCTGCCGAGGATATCTACGCAATTTTGGATAAGGATGTTCCCGTTGCTACCAATACTGAATTACCCCAGGTTGCCACAGTAGAGCTCGAGCTGGCCAATCTGAGCTATCAATACCCGGATGCGTCACGGGCCGCTGTACAGAATCTAACGGCCTTATTAACACCGGGCACCGTCACGGCTCTGGTAGGGGCGAGTGGTGCCGGTAAGACCACTTTAGTCAAGCTGTTGCTGCGCTTTTTGCAATGGCAAGAAGGCGAGCTTCGCGTCAACGGTTTGCCCCTTAGTCAATTTCAGGCTGAAAGCTGGCGCTCTTTAGTAGCGCTGGTGTCTCAGTCTCCCTATATTTTTGACGATACAGTGCTTGAAAATTTGCGTTTGGCCCGGCCCACAGCTAATCTAGCGGAAATAGAGGAGGCCACCAAGCTGGCCGAAGCGCACGACTTTATAAATGACTTGCCCCTGGGCTATGACACACCCTTGGGTGAACGGGGTTTGCGTCTTAGCGGCTGTGAGCGTCAGCGCTTGGCTATTGCTCGAGCTTTTCTCAAAGACGCCCCGCTCCTTATCTTTGACGAGGCGAGCTCTGCGCTCGACCCCGAAACCGAAGCGACTATTTCCCGAGCCTTACAAAAGCTAAAACGAGGTCGCACCGTCCTGGTTATCGCCCATCGCCTTACTACCATTAAGGCCGCAGATCAGATACTGCTTATGGACGAGGGCCGGATTGTTGAGCGGGGTTCGCATCAGGGTTTGCTGGCTGCCGCTGGTCGTTACGCTGAGTTAGTTGCCGCCTTTGCCGAGGTGGCGGCGTGAGGTCTTTTATCACTCTGCTCAAACCCTATCGCGCTCAGGTCATGCTTTCGCTTATTTTGGGTGTCGGCACTATCATTGCGGCCATGGGTCTGATGTCGCTCTCGGGCTATTTACTTTCCCGTGCGGCCTTGCGCCCGCCCATCTTAGAGCTGATGCTGGCTATTACCGGCGTTCGCTTTTTTGGATTGTCGCGGGCGGTGTTGCGCTATTTTGAGCGGCTGGTTTCACATGACCTTACCTTTAAGCTGCTCATGCAGATTAGGCTGTGGTTTTTTGGCAAGCTCGAGCCCTTGGCGCCAGCGAGGATGAAAGAGCACTCCGGCGACTTGCTCAGCCGCATCGTTGCCGACGTGGATCAGCTACAAACATTTTATCTGCGGGTGATGGCTCCTGCTATCGTTGCGGCTATCATCATTAGCCTGACAACTGTGGCGCTGTGGTTTGTCAGTGCTCAAATCGCCTTAATCACACTGCTTTTTTTGCTGTCCGCCGGGCTGGTGCTGCCGCTCTGGATAGCTGCGCTGGCTCGCTCAACCGGAGTGCGGCAACTAAGGCTAAACGCGGCATTGCAGCGGCATTATGTCGATGGCATAGCTGGCTTGCCCGACGTATTGATTTTTGGACAACAGCGCCGTTTTGAGGCCAACATAGACCGCATAAATCAACAGCTTGCCCGTTTGCAACTGCGACAGGCTCTGATTAGCGGTATGGAAAACAGCTTTAACCTCCTGCTTAGTCATCTGGGGATGCTGGCCGCTTTACTGCTTGCTCTGCTGTTGGTGATTGGCGGTGAGCTAAACGGCATATATTTAGCGCTGCTTGTCCTGGCGGTATTGACTAGTTTTGAAGCCGTACAACCCCTGGCTCAGGCTTTGCAGACCTATCCTGTCGCTAAAGAGTCCATGACGCGTCTACAAGAAATTACCGCTGCCCCCGAGCTTACTACCCAGGGTGAGCAGACCCCAGACGTCGGTGAAATTCGCTTTGAAGCCCTGAGTTTTGCCTATGAAAGCAAACGGGTTTTACAGGATATAAGTTTTTCACTTAGACCCGGCGAGCGCAAGGCAGTGGTGGGGCTGAGCGGCTCCGGTAAGTCAAGTCTTATCAAGCTACTGGTGCGCTTTTACGAGCCGACGCAAGGTCATATTTTGCTGGCTGGTCAGGATTTGGCTGTGTATGAGCCTGAGGCTCTGCGCCGTCACATAGCGGTTGTCTCGCAAGACGAGCAGATTTTTCACAGTACGCTACGTAAGAATTTGTTGATTGCCAAGCCCGGTGCCAACGATGCCGAGCTGTTAAGGGCGCTCGAGCAGGCTAGGTTGGCTGATTTGTTGCCTGAGCTCCCCCAGGGCCTTGACACGCTCTTAGGAGAACAGGGGAGCCGCCTTTCAGGTGGTGAACGCAGACGTCTGATGCTGGCTCGAGCCTTCCTTAAAGATGCTCCTGTAGTCCTGCTTGATGAAGTGACGGCAAATCTGGACGCGATTACCGAAGCGGAGGTGATGTCTTCGCTAAAGACCCTGCTGTCAGGACGTAGCGCCTTGGTGCTGACACATCGCCTAAAGCAAATGGATATGTTTGATGAAATTCTGGTGCTTAAAGAAGGCTGCATTGTCGAACGAGGCCGCCATCATGAACTGAGCAGGCAAAACGGCTATTACCAGCGGATGCTCGAGCTACAACAAAGCATCCTACAACTCTGAGGCCGCTTTCTAGAAGCTGTCCCAAATTGTGTGTTGAGGGGGAAGTAAAAAGTGTAAAGGGGGTTGAGGAACGAGGATAAGGGGATAGAGATTTCTCGCTCCCCAATCCTGCTTTTGTGGGGAACGGAGAGACTTTTCTACCAACAGTCTTTTTATCAAATATGGCTTTCAGAGTTGTCATAATCCCTCACTTTTAACTATCGACGCTCGAAAAGAACTCAGTGGGGGAGTATTTTCTAAAAGCGCTAAATTATTTTCGCGAGGGGTACTCCAGCTGAGCCATTAACTTAAACATATCCTCACTAAGGTGGTGCTGCGCCAGATTGACGGTTTGCTGATAAGCGTCTAAGAGCTCACGCATCCGTAAAATCACCCGGTCACGAGTTTCGTCGTCCTTGTAGCCGATTTCGGCAAAAAGCTCCTGCAATTGATCGTCTGCACTTTTGATATAAAGTACGTCAACTCCAGGCGCCAAATCCTGCAAGACCTCCATTAATCGTTCACGCAGTTGCTCGGAGTGGCTTTTCATGAGTTGCTTTCCTCCCTGATTACGAGTGGGGACGGCTATCTAATTGTTTTTAAACTGTCGCCGATTTGTTGGCATCACGCTGGATAGAAAGCCTCTAATTGCCGTACTAGACAGGACTTTTGACTCTTGCTACCTTAAGCTGATTATACTATAATTAAGGTGATTCGGGAGATGGCTTTAAGTCCATTTTTTAGGATGAAACCCCCAGGATGCTGACCACGAGGTCAGCACCAGGCTAGGGGGTTTTCTGCTTACATAAAGCGTTGCCAGGCTTACGGAATGGCTGGTGGTTTTGGGTCATGCTGATAGCAGATGCCAACTACGTTTATGGCACTATGAGCAGAACCGTTAGAGAGGGCGAAAGTGATCTTCGGGAAAATTGCTAGCTCGCTTAAGAAGGGCGATGTCGCTCCAGACATCGCCTTGCTGGATCAGAACGAGAAGCTGGTTCGTTTAAGTGATTTTCGGGGCAAAAACGTAGTGCTCTTTTTTTATCCTAAAGACGAAAGTATGGGCTGTACCCGTGAGGCCTGCGCCTTTCGTGACCAGTACGAAGTATTTAAGGATGCAGATGCCGAGGTAATTGGCATTAGCCCGGACTCATCTGCTTCGCATCAGCGCTTTGCCACTAGAAACCACTTGCCTTTTGTGCTCCTAGCCGATCCCGAAGCTGAAGCCAGCCGGACTTTTGGTGTCGGCAAGACTCTAGGGCTTATTCCTGGGCGCGTCAGCTTTGTGATTGACAAGCAAGGGGTAGTACAACATGTTTTTTCTTCCCAAGCCATGCCCCTGCGCCACGTGACCGAAGCCCTGCGGATACTGCAAGAGCTTGAATAAACTGCTGATTGAGTTTTTGACTGTATTTTTATAAGAAAAAAACACAAAACTCATCTAATGGTCTGTCATAATTTCAGTGTCGGCTATTTCCTTAACTACCTTTTCGATCTCTTTCATCGGTTAGCTCAATGGTTTTAGAAGCTTGTGGGGTTTTCCAGCCTGGAGGTCGGCGTGAATTATCTCAGCCAGTTAACAGTCAAGAAAAATGCGCCCTTAAACCGTGTGCAATTGCTTGTTGGAGAGCTAAAGTCATTTGATTGCTGCGTCCGCTTTAACAGACATGAATACCAGCTGGAATTTGAAGTCTCTGATAGGGACCTAGCCTGGATATGCTCCGGCGGTTTGCACAAACTACTTAATTCCTATGCGGATGTGGTTAGCTGGAGTTCTGATTTTCAGGAGAAAAAGGTTGCTTTTTATTTCTCCCATCAGCCGTCGTTGCCACCGAGTCAGCGCATAAAAGCCTGATCGATAGTAAAAAACTTCAGCTTAGCGCTTATCTTTACTACCTGCTTTTTGCCTCAAAAGCACTTTTACCTTTAAGAGACTGCTTTATCACCCCTTGACTCACCCCAAGGGGTGATGACGGCTCACCCTGGCAAAACCTAGACTGAAAATGCCAGGGTCCGGTATAGCTGGGCCGCAAAATGTCTAAAGGAGAGATGCTATGACTACCACGGGAACAAAACATACAACAAAAACAAAAAAAGAAGAAGTCGTCACTGAAGACTTTCACGTGAACGCTCAAGAAGTCGTTGACAAGGTAAAAGAACTGGTGCGGGCCGGTAATGTACGCCGCATTGCCCTTAGGAACGAGGAAGGCAAAACCCTTCTTGAAATCCCACTGACGGTTGGCGTGGTAGGTGCCGCACTGCTGCCTGTGTGGGCGGCAATTGGCTCGGTTGCTGCCCTGGCTGCCAATTTAACCATTGTCGTCGAGCGCAAAAAGGATGAAAAAAAGGCAGAACCCGTTAGCGTCATCGAAACAGCACGAGAAAATGTCGCCAAGACTGCCGGTTCGGCTAAAAAGGGTGTGGCGAGTTCAGCCAGAGTAACTAAGAAAAATGTTGACCAGGCAGCCAGGACTACTAAAAAGAGTGTTGATCGCGTTGCTAAAACCACAAAGCGAGGAGTAGATCGCGCCGCTAAAGTGACTAAGGATAGTGTAAGCAGAGTCGCCGAATTTACCGAGGCGGGTTTAGACCGGGTGGCGGAGATTTCGGCCTAGATTGGCGCAGAAAGTCTAATTGCTTTGACCGTGAGAGGGTTGACCAGCCCTCTCTTGAAATTTTTGTACAGCGTTTGCTAAAGGAAACCTTGGCTTTATTGACCTTTGAGCTTTTCCCGGGCGGCTTGCGCGTCAGAACTCAGCTGAGTTTTCAGGTCATCCAGCCCGGAAAAACGTCTTTGCGAGCGCAGATAATGCTCGAACGACACGCGAATTTTCTGACCGTAAAGATCACCTGAAAAATCAAGCAAGTGTACTTCCAGCGATGGAGGAGTCTCGGGAAAGCTTGGACGCGGCCCCACATTGGCTACCCCTAGATATTGCCCCTGCTCTGTACCTACCCTGACCGCAAAGACACCCACAGGTAGGGCTTTTTGCGGCAGTAGCTCAAGGTTGGCGGTGGGAAAGCCGATGCTGCGGCCACGCCGCTGGCCCGCAATGACGTTGCCAATGGCAAAATAACTGTGCCCCAGAAATTTGCGGGCTTCGGCTATCTTGCCTACTTGCAACAGGCCACGAATATGTGATGACTTGATGGGGACGGAATCTAAATTCATTATGCCCAAAACTTCGAGTTTTGGGGTTATATGACTCAAATCGTCTAAGCCACCACTGCGCTTATGCCCAAAACGAAAATCTTCGCCGACTATCAACGTGTGTGGTTTTAGTTGCCGCAATTGTTTTACAAAAGTGCTCTTGTCGGTTTTGGCATAGTTTCTATCAAAGTGGATAGCAATTACGTAATCCGGTGAAAAACTCTTTAGCAATTGTAGCTTTTCTTCTAGACTGGTGAGGATGGTATTGCCCAAAAAGACTGTTTTAGGCGGTGGATCAAAGGTGATGATGACTCCGGGGCGATCATGCTCAACCATAAGGTCATGCATGTGCTTAAGCAGCATTTTGTGGCCAAGGTGAATGCCGTCAAAAGCGCCGATACAGATGATGCTGTTACGTAAGGACAGCTCTTCTGGGCTGCTGAGAAGCTTCACGTCAATTTGCCCATTCTGCCCAGTGCGTAGCAAAGGGCCAGGGTAGTATGCGAACTGCTAAACAATTTGCCCTCTTTGATGTCTTGCCAGGTTTGCGCCAAATCACGCCAGACAATGGTTAATTTCTCACCGTCGTCGGGTGGGGCATAGGCGGGCCGTAGTTTGCTGGCCTCAAAAATATAGACTTTTTCGGTGCAAAAACCCGGGCTCGAGTGTAGTTGGGTAATTAACCTTAGTTCGCCGCCGAGCTGAGTTTCCTCGGCAAGTTCCCGAGCTGCTGCCTGTTCGGGAGTTTCCTCCACATCGATGAGACCGGCAGGCAATTCCCAGGTGTCCGCGCTAAGAGCAGGACGAAACTGACTTACGCCCAGCACCTCGGTGCCACGCAAGGCCAGGATGCACACCGCCGGAACATGCTCGACGATTTCCCAGCGGTCATCCAGCTTGACCAAATTGAGAATTTTCCCCTGGTATAGGACATCACGTTTCATAATAGGTCCGGGTGATACCGATTCCCTAAAAAGCCGAATTAATTTAGGCTTTTTTAGGCGAGTGTAACGAGAAGAATCGAACCGAGTGCCTTTCATGACGCTTAAGGAATTGATCGGATTCAGTATGAATACTCAACAAATCCTACTGCAAACAAGAAGATAACAAGGGGTTGCAACCCCTTGTTAAAAATCCAAAGCGAATAACTTACTCAGCCAGTGCCGATTCACCGCCTGAGACCGATATCAGTTGTTATCAGCATTCTCCGGGTTAAAGCGTAAAAAGGCTGGAATATCGTAATTGCTAGGATCATAACTGCGTCCACCGGCCACAGCTCTCAGTTGTGTGGGTCTGAGCACCTTCATTTGCGGAGCGTGATCAAAACCGGCGGCAATCACTGTGACACGTACCTCGTCTGCGGCGGCCTCGTCGTAGGTGACGCCAAAGAGTACATTGACATCATCGACCTCGGTGGCTTCGCTGATTTTTTCGACAATTTCGTGTGCATCAAATAAGGTTAGCTCTTCAGAGCCGGTAATATTGATAAGCAGTTGTTGCGCACCCTCGACTCCACGCGCCAGCAGAGGACTTTGGGTAGCGCTGTTGGAGGCCTCCTCGGCCAATTTTTCCCCGCGTCCGGCGCCAATGCCCATCAATACGGTGCCCGCACCCGCTAAGAGAGTACGAACATCGGCGAAGTCCACATTGATAAGGCCCGGTACGTTGATTACATCGCTGATGCCTTTGACGCCGTGATAAAGCACCCGGTCGGCGACGCGGAAGGCGTCGGTGAGTTTGACCTTGCGATCCAATGCCGAGAGAAGCCGGTTGTTTTCAACGACAATGAGCGCGTCCACTTTGTCTTCGAGTTTACGCAAGCCTTCTTCGGCCTGACGCATCCGCCGGGGGCCTTCGAATTGAAACGGCGTGGTGACGACGGCCACGGTCAGCGCGCCCAGTTCACGAGCGACCTCGGCCACGATAGGAGCGCTACCCGTACCGGTGCCACCACCCATACCGGCGGTGATAAAAACCAGGTCCGAGCCGCGCAGGTTTTCGGAGATGCGATCGCGGTCTTCCATGGCGGCCTTTTCGCCAATTTCCGGGTTGGCACCGGCGCCTAAGCCTTTGGTCAGATGATCGCCCATTTGGATGCGAGTATCTGCTAAGCTCGTCGCCAGAACTTGCGCATCGGTATTGGCTGCTACGAATTGCACACCTTGCAAGCCCGCCTCGATCATACGGTTAACGGCGTTGTTGCCGCCGCCTCCGAGACCGATGACCCGAATGACCGCGTTGTCCATATTTGTCATAATTTCCACTCCTCAGCAGACCCTTAAAAGAAATCCTTTAAAACATTACGAATACTTGTAACCCAGTTAGGCAGACGATCTTCGCTGCGCGTCTGAGTGCTGTTGCGGACCTTTTGATGTGAAACTCCGTAACGGACCAAACCCACGGCGGTAGCATGCGCCGGGCTGGCTACTACATCGACTAAGCCGGAAACGCCATGGGGTTTACCGATACGCACCGGTAACCTAAAGTGCTCGGTGGCAATTTGATCAAGACCAGGCATGAGTGAAGCGCCGCCGGTAATAACCACGTTGCCGGCTAAGAGCTCGAGCGCTCCCATGCGCTGCTCGATATTACGTTTGACCAGATCGAGAATTTCCGCCACGCGGGGTTTTATGACCTGGGAAAGTTCAAAGGTGGACAGCGAGGCGGTGTAATTAGGATGTGCCACTTCCAGGGCGACCTCGCGATCGGCAAGTTCGGGGAGAGCCACGCCGTACTTTTTCTTGACCCGTTCGGCTTCGTCTGGGGGAATACGTAGCAGTTGACTGATGTCCTGGGTGATGTGATCGCCGCCTAAGGGAATCACTGCAGAATGCGCTAATGTGCCACGCCGAAATACGCCAACGTCGGTGGTGCCGCCACCAATATCAATTAAGACGGTGGTCAATTCCTGTTCGCTGTCATCAAGCACTGCTAAGCCGGAGGCCAGCGCCTGCACGACCACGCCGTTTACACTGGCACCGGCATCGGTAGCGCAGCGTTTTAGGTTTTGCAAGGGGCCTTGGGCACCGGCTACGATATGAACATCCACCTCTAACCTGATGCCGGACATGCCCACCGGGTCTTTGATGCCGTCGTTGCCATCCACCACATATTCCTGGGGGATAACGTGGATGACCTCCATATTGGCCTCTAAGGGGATGGCTCGAGCATTCTCGATGGTTCTCTCCACATCGGCATCGGTTACTTGCTGGCCACGGCGAATCGCGGCCATGCCGTGACTGGTCATGGCCTTGAGATGGCTACCGGCAATACCGACCCAGGCGTCACCGACGTCGACACCGGCAACGCGCTCGGCGGCGGCAATCGACTGCCGCACCGAGGCGATGGTGCGCTCAAGATTTACCACCACGCCCTTGCGCAGCCCGTCACTCGGGACGGTGCCTTCGCCGATTATGTCAAGAACGCCGTCACTGGCCAGTTCACCAATAACCGTACATATTTTTGTTGTGCCTATATCCAGGCCGACGATGATTTGTCCATCTGTCATGGCTTTACGCTCACTCCCCAAGGGTAGACGGAAATTTTGGAGCCTTGCTGGCTTACAAAACCAGCCCAATGTTCCTTTAGGGCCGCTAGGCTTGGCGTGAAAACGGTGGTCTCGGCCAAGCGCAAATCGAAGCCGTCTGGCGAGTAGCTTATCACCTTGAGATCGTACTCAGCCAGTAATTGCACAAGCTCGAGCGCTTCACGCGAACGATCATTTCCCCAGCCTTCTATGCGGACCAGACCCTCTTTTACTTCCTCTGCCACATTGGGTAAAACTGTACCATCCAGAGCATAGGTTTGAACACCGTCTGTTGCCACCGCCTGGCGTTCCCAGACCGTGAGCGATACTGTGTCGGGCCAGTGACGGATAATTCGCGCCTTATAAATCCAGGGGTTGGCCATAAGATTACGCAGACGCCAGCGATTGACCCACACTAAGGGGTCTTGGGGGGCAAGATTGGCTAAGGCTAGGAGTTCTTCTTTACTAAAGTGCGTCATTCCGGAAACTTCAATGCGTTCAACCTTTGGATAAAAACGCGAGGCGATAAGTAGAGCACTCAAAATGATAAGTAGCAGCAGCATTAAGGTTCGGCGCATTACAAAACTTCCTGCTCAAAACCCCAGAGCCGCCACTCCAGCTCAAGCGGCACCTCGACCCTCTGCTTGACCTGCTTGATGAGCTCTACAACGTCCGCGGCTTTAGCACCACCTAAATTGACGATGAAATTACCGTGTTCTAATGAAATCATGGCCTGACCAACCCTCAAACCCTTTAGACCGCTGAGGTCGATAAGGCGACCGGCACTCTCACCCGGTGGGTTTTTAAAGGCGCAACCGGCAGACTTGACTTTGGGCTGAGTTTTGCGGGCGGCGTCTACTTGCCGCATGAGTTCTGTGACCCGCTCCGGGCTCGAGCGGCTGAGTTTGAGTCTGGCCCGAGTGACGATGGCCCCGGTGGGCAAGTCGCTATGTCGGTAGCCAAAATGCAGGCTATCGGCGCTGACGCGCTCAAGCCGACCATTTACAAAGAGCTCGAGCCCTAACAAACTGTCCGCCATAGAACCAAATCTGGTACCGGCGTTCATGGTAATAGCCCCACCCAAAACCGCTGGAATTCCCAGTAGCCCCTCGAGCCCGGACAGACCGGCGTTGGCAGCGCGCCGAAGCAGACCAGGTAGGGGAGTAGCGGCCCCCAGCCAGACATCAGTTTCACCCTGATAAACACGCAGGTCATTAAAGGCCGGGCCTAGTTTGATGACACGCTCGCTTATGCCTGCGTCTGCTACCAGCAGGTTGGAGCCTGCACCAATGACACGAAACGGCTCACGTGTCGCTAAACGCAAATCTTGTTCAGTGTTCACCTCCCATAATTCTGCCGGTCCACCGACCCCCAGGGTCGTCAGTGTGGCCAGGCTGATTGTCTTAACCAGTGGTTTAGGCTGAACCATCGTCACCTCCGTGAGCCGCGACGATGCCCCGGGCTACCTTCCATACGTCGCCGGCTCCTAACGTGATGACCAGATCATTGGCCTTAAGGGAACTGCTCAGATATTCCTGAGCCGAAGCGATGTCGTGATGGCTGGCGGGTTTGCCCGCTGACTTTATCCGCTCGACGATAAGATTCGCCGAGACACCGGGGATGGCTTGCTCACCGGCGCTGTAAACATCGAGCACGACAACCTCATCGGCGAGGCTGGCGGCATCGGCAATGGCGGGCCAATGACGGGCGGTGCGCACCCAACGATGTGGCTGCAAGACGGCGCGAACACGTCTGCCGGTGTTTTTAGCCGCCTCCAGCGTCACCTCTATTTCAGTGGGATGATGCGCGTAGTCATCAATTATAAGGGCGTTGTTGATACTGCCCCAGCGTTGCCAGCGTCGGCCCACGCCGTTAAACTTAGCCAAATTCTTAGCGGCTTCCGCTGGCTCGATACCGGCAAGGTCTGCCGCCGCTAAAGCGGCCACGGCATTTTGAATATTGTGTTTTCCTGGCACTGCTAAGCTAACGGGGTAGTGTTTTCCCGATGGGCTGTGAAACAAAAAGCGGCTGCTTGAAGCGCCTAATGCCAGAATCTCAGCTCGGTAAGCCGCCTTTGCAGATAGACCATAGGTCAGCGCCTGGGGCATCTTTTGTAACAGCGGCTTAAGCCCCGACCAATCGGCACAATAAAGTAGTTGTCGGGCTTTTTGTGCAAAAGCTAGAGTCGCTTGCTCGAGCTCGGCAAAACTGGCGTGATAGTTGCGCCGCTCGGCAAAGTCGCCGGCAATGTGATCGTCCTCAAGATTGGTTATCACCGCAATATCAGAACTGAGTAAGGCAAAGCCCGGGTCGGATTCGTCGACTTCGGCTATTAACAATTCGCCTTGTCCATAACGAACATTGCTGTTTAAGCAGGGCAGCAGGCCCCCGACTAAGACCGAAGGGTCCTGTTCACCAGCCAGCAGAAGGCTGGCGATCATGCCGGTAGTGGTGCTCTTGCCGTGCGTGCCGGTAACTGTGATGCTGCGGCGTTTTTGCAGGAGTTGGGCCAGCAGTTCGATACGCCGCAGGGTGCTAAGCCCTTTGTCTTTAGCCGCGCGGATCTCTGGAGCTGAACTTGGCACGGCCATGCTGCTTACCAATACGTCTACGTCATTTGCTAAGTGCTTAGCATCGTGAGCGCTGTATACCTCGATTCCCTGATCTCTAAGGGCGCTTAGCTCCTG
Source organism: Trueperaceae bacterium (assembly GCA_030147925.1). GTDB lineage: Bacteria > Deinococcota > Deinococci > Deinococcales > Trueperaceae > JASBUK01. The sequence continues at coordinate 17,852 of JASBUK010000098.1, read as the reverse complement.
ACTGTCCGCAGCGTCACAGCCCGAAACCCGGTAGCCGTCTGCAGCATACCAGCGGGCCAGGCCGCTCATGCCGACGCCGCCAATGCCCATAAAATGAAGATGTGGTTTCATGTTGACTCCTGTAGTGCTTGGCCCGGGGCGTTTATGCGCAGAGTCTTGTCTATCAGCTTTGCAAAAGCGCGCGCCGAACCTTCCGGGGAAAGCTTCAGTGCGGCTGTGGCGGCGCGGTCACGCTCTGCTAACAGCTCTTGCCAGACCTGGGGCAAACTCGCTATATCGTTTTCGCTCACTACATGTCCGGCCCCGGCATTTGCAAACATTCTGGCGTTGTGCAGCTGATGATTTTCGGCAGCTGAAGGCAAAGGCACCATTATTAGGGGTACGCCATGAAAGGCCGCCTCGGACAGCGTACTTATTCCCGCCCGGGTAATGGCTAAGTCTGCGGCCGACCAGGCTAAGTCAGCCTCGACATACGGTTTCACATGGTAGTGAGAATAAGATGACATCTCGGGGCTAAGCTGCTCATACCAGCGTGTGCCACTGCTATGCAGTACCTTAAGGCGCTGTCTTAAGTCTTTGGGTAAAGCGCTGTAGGCTGGGGGTAGATGTGTATTTAAAAATAGCGAACCCTGAGAGCCGCCCATGACCAAGGTAATCAAATCGTCTTCGTCAAACCCTAACTGCTGCCTTGCTTGGGCTCGAGCAATTTTATTCTCGCGTATAGGCAAAGCCAGTTCGACAAAACTGCGAGTATTTTTTAAGCGCTTGCCAACCTCGGCGGTGCTGGCTGCAAGCAGTAAGGCTCTGCTGGCAAACCAGCGTGTCACCCGACCCGGGAAGGCATTGCCCTCGTGCAAGATGATGGGTATCCCTAAGAGCGTGGCTGCCGCTAAGCCGGGGAAACTGGCAAAACCACCAAAGCCAATTACCAGCCGGGGTTTTAAACGTCTAAGAGTGCCTATAGCATCTGTTAAGCCCAAAAACGCCTGAATTGCCTGACGTGGATCGGGCCGACCGCGATTCCATTTGCCGGCGCGAACACCGTTAAATGGATAGCCGTTTTCCGGCACAATTCTTGCTTCCATACCGCTGGCCTGACCCAAAAAGCTGAGGTCATAGCCGAGCTTGCTCAGTTCCTGCGCCGTGGCCAGCGCCGGATAAATATGACCACCCGTGCCACCCGTGGCCATGACAATCTTACCCATATCAAAACTCATGCCAGAATTCCTTCCTGGCGGGCTTGCCGGTAAGCGCTGTGGATAAAACCCGTAGCGATGGATACGGAAACTAAACTGTTTAGCCCATAGCTCACAAAAGGCAGCGGAATGCCCGTGACGGGAAAAAGTCCGGAAGCAACCAGTAGATTAAGCGCCGCCTGACCACAGATATAGGCTGTGGCGCCCGCTGCCAGTAAAGTACCCGGCCCGGTGATGCTGCCGGCAATTTTCATCCCCCTGCTGCCGATAAGAAAATACAGTAAAAACAGCACGATGATGCCGATAAAGCCCAAAGCCTGGGCAATGGCCACAGCCACCATGTCGGTATCGGCTTCTGGAACGCTGATGGGCCGACCCGGGCCAATGCCAAAGAGCCCGGCTTTTACTAGGGTGCGCCGGGCCTGCGACGCTTGATAGCTGAGGGTCTGAGTCTGCTCCTGAGCACCTAAGATATCGCGAAAACCAGTGATGCGCTCACCGATATAACTAAACTGACTCAAATAAGGCCCGGCAATGAGAATGGCAATGAGTGCTGCTGCAGTGCTGATGCTCAGCAAACGGGTGATCGTGGTGCCTGCGGCCAGCATGATGGCGAAGGCCAAAACAAAAATAAAGGCAGCCGTGCTGACGTCCGGTTCGGCGACGATGAGCCCGGCGGCAAAACCTATGACCACCATGGGCCGCCAGATTTGCCAATTGCCCAAGTGGTTATAAAAAAATGCCGCTAAGTAAGCAATAACTGTCACCTTCATCAGCTCAGAAGGTTGCAGGGTGAAACCACTTAAATATATCCAGCGTTTGCTGTCGCTACCTGCTGGCGAAATGCCGATAACGAGTACGGCTGCTAGTAACAGCAGCATAAAGCCGTAGGCATAGGGGCTAAAGCGTACGGCTGTACGTGGCGATATCCGCGAAACAAGGGCGGTGATTAACAGGCCGATGGCTACCCGCAGGGCTTGCTCGAGCCATTGACCCGGCGCACTGGTAGCCACGCCGAGCACGCCAAAGACGCCCAGAGCAAGCTGCGCAAAAACTAACTGGCGATCCACGTCGCCTCCAGCTCGGCAACGACTTTGCGAAAAACTCTTGCACGCTGCTGATAGTTTTCAAATTGATCGAAAGAGGCCGCTAAAGGAGCCAATAGTACGGTGCCCCCCTGGAGGTAGTGTTGTCGCAAAAAGCTAAGACCATAGTTGCAAGCAAAGCGCAGTGCGGCTTCACCAGCAGCTTCCTGGCTTATCACGGTTTTGGTTAAGCTTTCTACGGCTTTGGCAAAGCTAGGCCCCGCCTCGCCTATCCCAATAAACAGCGCGACCTTTTCTTTTATCAGCGGTTTTAGCTCTGATAAATCAGCGCCTTTATCTGCGCCGCCGGCAATCCAGACTATCGGAGCCGGGGTGGCTTCTAAAGAGGCTTTAACGGCTAAGCTGCGCGTAGCAATGGAGTCTTCGATAAATTTAACCTTGTCCAGATTGGCAACCAGACTATAGCGACCTGCCACACCGTTAAAAGCTTGGAGACCCTGCCTTATCTGATCTAGCGAGAGGCTTTTGGCCGCACAAGCCAGCGCTACTGCTAAGGCATTGGCCTGATGGTGCGCTCCGGAAAGCTTTAGAGCCTTGCTGTCGAGCAGCTTTTCACCATGCATAATCAGATGACTGCGACCACTGGGCTGAAGCTCTAAATAGGCCTCGGCTTTGTTTTTAAGAGAAAAGCCCCAGGTTTTTGCGCGGCTGTCACTTGCCCAGCGCTGCAAAATGGCGTCGTCGGCGTTGTAGATTAGCGTGTCGTTTTCATCCAGATTGGCTATGAGTTTGCGTTTGGCGTCATGATAGGCCCCAACGCTGCCGTGACGGTCAAGGTGGTCGGTGGCCAGGTTAAGCAAAACGGCAATTTTGGGTTTTAAGCTGGGGCAGCGCTCGAGCTGAAAAGATGACAACTCGGTGACCAGGGTTGCCCCGGCTACCGCAACAGCGGCAAGTGGCGGGTCGATATTGCCCCCGGCGGGCGCGTTAAGCCCCGCAGCTTGCAGGGTCTCGCTAAGCCAACGCGTCACGGTGGTTTTACCGGCAGTGCCGGTGATACCGATAATTTCCGCCTTAACTGTGCGATAGACCCATTCCACCTCGCCAATGGTTTTAATGCCACGTGCCCGCAGCGCTACTAAGTCCGGGTGCTGATAGGGCACACCTGGCGCTGCAATGCAAATTTCTGCATCGGTTTGAGCCGGTTTCTGAGCGCTGTAGCCCAGACTGCTAAGCTCCCTAATCTCCTCAGTTTTTGGCTGCTGGTCAAAGTACACGATCTCATGACCTTGCCGGTGTAACAAGCGTGCTACGCCCATGCCGCTGCGTCCTAAGCCATAAACCAGTACCTTCACACTAGGCCCCCGTTTAGCGTCCAGGTAATGGCAACCACAACTGCGGTAGCCAACCAAAAGCGTATGACTACCTGGTTTTCCGTCCAGCCGCTGAGTTCAAAGTGGTGGTGCAGTGGGCTCATCTTAAAGAGGCGTTTGCCGCCACTCAGTTTAAAGTAAGCGACTTGCAAAATGACGGTGAGCACTTCCAGTACCGGCACGAGTGCGATTAGTGGCAACCACCAGGTCCAGCCTTGCAAGATGACTATGCCAGCCAGCGCCGCCCCTAAGGACTCCGAACCCACTCCACCCATAAAGACGCGAGCGGGCTGGGCGTTATACCACAAAAATCCCAGCAAGGCCCCGATGAGATAGGGCGCAAAACTTGCCGATAAAAACGGCAGTAACATGATAACCATCATGCCACCGGCCAGGCCGTCTAGGCCGTCACTAAAATTAAGGGCATTGATAGAACCAGCGATTATAAAGCCATAGGCCAGCACATCCAGCAGGGGGTCGCCAAAAAGTGGATGATCTGTTCTTACTGCATAGAATGCAAAGCCAAAAGCAATTAGAAATTGCAAGGCTAAGCGATAACGAGCCAACAGCCCGGTAGAAACGTCGATATCATTCGCACTGGTTTGGCGTTTGCGTCGCAGTGACACCAGATCGTCGTAAAGACCGAGCAGACCTGCAGTTACCGTGAGGCCAACGATAGCCCAGCCATCGGTGCTGGTCTCGCCAAATAGTAACCAGGCGAGTACGGCAGCAAGCAAAAAGGCTGCCCCGCCCATCGTCGGTGTGCCGGCTTTGACTAAATGCGAGCCGGGGCCGTCCTGGCGCACGCTTTTGCCCCAGCCAAAGCCTTTGGCTAGCTGAATGAACAAACCTGCCAGCAGCAAGGACAAGAGTGCAGTCCAGAGAATATTCATGCTGCTTCCTCGTTTAAGAGTGCGCTGACAATATGCTCGAGCCCTATACCGCGCGAGGCTTTTACCAAAACCGTACCCGACTGGGGCAAGTGTTGGGGGACAGCAAGCAAAGCTTCTCTCGTCTCAAAATGCAGGGCGGCAGGATGACCGCTGGCGAAAAAACGGGCCTGATTGCCGATGGTTATCAGCTGCTTAAGCCCTAGTGTCTCTGCCCCTACTTGCCTGTGCAGGGCTTCGCTTTTGGTGCCAAGCTCGAGCATGTCGCCTAAAATGGCACTGTGGGGTTTAGGGCTGCGCCGCAAGACCTCAAGCGCAGAGCGCAGCGACGCCGGATTGCTGTTGTAACTGTCGTCAATAATGGTTAAATTACCGCGTTTGTGAATCTGCAAACGGCCAGGCTCGGGCTCTAATTTTGCTAGCCTCTTCGCGGCTGCACTTAGCTCAAGCCCCAAACTTTGGGCCAAACCGAGGGCAACCACGGCATTTGCCGCCATGGCCTTACCGGGGTAGGGCAGTGTGAAGCTCTGACCAAGAATCATGAGTTGCTGTGAGTCGTCGTACTCTTTAATTATTTCTCCACAAAGCTGGGTGTTTGTAACGTCTGGACTGCCAAGGCCGTAGACAATACACTGTCTGCGGAGTGTTTCCGGTAGATAAGCCGTTGCCTGAAGCGAAACATACTTGTTATTTGCTGCTTTAAGGAGCTTGCTTTTTTCCCTTGCCACACTGTCAATATCGCCAAGACCGCTAAGGTGACTGGCGGCCACGAGAGTCAGCACCGCGTGACTGGGTCTAACCAGCTTAAGCAAAACGTCCATTTCGCCAACATGGTCGATACCGAGCTCGAGCACCAGCATGTCGCTTGTCGCCGTCTTGCCGCCAAGCCACCTGTTGACAAGAACCTGTGCCAGCGCTAAAGGCGTGTTGAAATTCCCCGGGCTCGAGCCGGCGGCTAGAGCCGCACTCACCATGGCCTTGGTGCTGGTTTTACCCGCCGAACCGGTGATGGCGATAACCGGCCCACTGAGTTGCTGCCGAGCCCAACGTCCTAAGTCGAGCAGCAGTTTAAGCGGGTCGGCAACCAAAACCCCCTGAGGATGTTCCTTGTCAGAAACGATAAAAGCCGCACCAGCGTCTAGAGCCACCTCGGCATAGTCCAGACCGTGAGCGTTAGCTCCCGATAAGGCAAAAAATACGTCACCGGGATTTACCCGTCCAGAGTGAAAACTCACCCCTCGGCCAGCCGGCAGATTGCTATGCCAGCGGGCTTCCGGGCAAAATCGGCGAATAAATTGCGGGTTTAGCATTGACCTAGTTCGCTTCCGGCAACTGCCGGACGGCCGCTTTGGGCAGAAATAAAATGATGAACAACTTACACATGATGCGCATTATACACCTATGGTGTTTTGGCGAACTGTCCAGCTTGGGGTGCCAACCCCCAAAGCGCTACCGCCTCGCTGCCGACCGCGCGAAAGACCGGGGCAGCTACCGCCGAGCCGTAATAATATTTCCCCCTGGATTTTTGCACATAGACCACCATGGTGACCCTGGGGTTGTCAGCCGGGAAGATGCCGGCAAAACTGCCGGTATAGTCGCCATCGATATAACGACCCTGAGTAGTGTCAAAGATGTCTGCCGTGCCGGTTTTACCGGCAACCAGGACTCCGGGAATAAGAGCGTTGCGGGCGCCGCCATAGTTCACCACACCGACAAGCATGCTGCGCACCGCCCTGGCCACCTCCGGCGAGATGATGCGGCGCACACCTTCCCAGGGGGCGTCTTCTAGAAGGCGGGGCGGGATATATACGCCGTCATTGGCGAAGATGCTGTAGGCCGCGGCCAATTGCAGAGCAGTGGTGGACACGCTTTGTCCAATGCTGATCGAAGCCTGGTCTTGCATCACCCAGTTTTGCCAGGAATTGAGCTGTCCGCTGCGGGTAAAGCTGCCGCGTAAGTTCATGTCCTGACCGATACCAAAAGCCCCGAGCCAGTCATTGAGTTCCACCGGGCTAAAACGCTCGCTGATTTTGATCATGCCGACATTGCTCGAGTACTTTAAGATATCGGCGATGCTCAACAGCGGTTCGTGGGCCATGACATCCCTAAATGTTTGCTCGCCGACGGTTATGGTTTGCTCTACTTCAAAGATCTCATCCGGTAAAATTCGGCCACTTTCCAGCGCCGCGGCAACTACCAGCGGCTTAAAGGTAGAACCCGGCTCTACCTGCTGCAAAAATGCCCGATTGATGATATCGCTGCGGTTTTGTACCGAGCCCTGCTTGTTGGGGTCATATTCGGGATAACTGGCCGCGGCTAAGATGCGCCCCGTGCCCGCTTCGATCATCACTACGGCGCCATTTTCAGCCTCGTTGCGCTCAACACTCCGGCGTAATTCGGCCTGGGCTACGGCCTGCAGGGTTGGATTGATGGTGATGGTTACGGTTTCACCGGCTTGCAGTTGTGCGTCGAGTGCATACTCTACTCCTTCGAGGCCAAAGCGCCCGTCGGGCTGCTTAGCACCGCTAAAGCCAATTAGGTGTGCGCCCAGATTGCCTTGGGGATATCTCCTTGTATCAATGTTCCCCTCGGCAAAGATGGTGCCATCGGCAGCTATAATCAGGCCACGCCGGGGTTTTTCGGCTAAGGCCGTGGGCCAATCCGGAATCTTGCTCTGTAAGAGGCCAAAGCCCAGTAGCGCCAGCAGTAGCGGCAGTACCAGCAGCAAGAGCAGAAGATGGCGGTGAGCGAGTTTAAGATCGCTGGTTTTGTTTTTGAGCTGCCTTACCGCCATATCGTGCGAATCTCCAATCGTTCTTCCCAAGGTGCATACTCAGGAGGAGCTAAATAAGCAAGCTCGAGCGCCTCGCGACCATCGGGGGTTGCCACCATGCCGCTGTCTAAAGCCCAGCTTCTCACCGCCGGAGCGCCGCTGACTTCGGCGGCCTTGCTGCGCAAATCGGCCAATTGGTTTTGCAATTCGCGCTTGTCTTGCATGAGTTGCCATTGCTGCCGATAAAACCCTTGGTTTTGTGTGCCCAAAAAAGCCAGCACGATAATCAGGCTCAGATAGATAAGGGTAAAGCGTTGGCTGTATTTGCTCATGTTTTGGCCTCAGACAATTTTCGGGCGACACGCAGTTTGGCGCTACGTGCCCGGGGATTCTCAGTGATTTCGCTGTCGCTGGCCAAGAGCGGCTTTTTGCTTTCGGCCTTTAAATAACTGCTGTTGCGAATAAAGTGTTTGACAATCCTGTCTTCTAGTGAGTGATAACTCAAGACTACGAGCTTTCCGGAGTCTGCCAGGATGTTTTCTGCAGCTACAAGGGCATCTTCGAGTGCCCCTAATTCATCGTTGACATAAATGCGCAAGGCCTGAAAGCTGCGGCGGGCCGGATGCTCACGGCGATAACCGGGTGGATAGGCTTGCGCAATGGCCTCGGCCAGTTGTCCGGTAGTCTCAAAGGGGGTTTTTTCGCGCTGCTCGACAATCTTTCTGGCGATGCGGCGGCTATAGCGTTCTTCGCCATACTTGTAAATGATTGCGGCCAGTTCATCTTGTGTATAGCTGTTGACAACCTCCGCAGCGGACGGCCCCTCCGGGTTCATTCGCATGTCCAGCGGCCCGTCTTGCCGAAAGGCAAAGCCACGTTCGGCCATATCTAACTGCATAGAGGATACGCCAAGATCGAGCAGGACCCCGGCCACGCCAGCTAGCCGCGACTGCTTGGCAAGGCTATCTAAAAAACGAAAATTTTGCTGCAGAAAAATAAATTCACTGCCCTTGGAGATATTTAGTCGCTCGGCAAAGGCTCGAGCCCCAGGGTCCTGGTCAATGGCCAGCACCGAGCCACCAGCCTCTAGAATTGCCTGGCTGTGCCCACCAGCGCCAAAAGTGCCGTCGATATACCAGCGACCCTGCTGCACTTCTAGAGCGGCCAGACATTCGGCGAGCATCACCGGAACATGCGGCTCTTTGGCTGCTGCACCGCTCATCCGACCAACTCACTTAATAATTCGGGGGCGGGTGGTTTGCTCTGCACCTCGCCGAGATTGCTGAGCCAACGCGCCTCGTTCCAGATTTCCAAGCGATTGGGCGCTCCCGCCACCACGACATTGCCGTTTATATCGGCAAATAACCTTAATGTGGCGGGCAGGGTGATGCGTCCGGCTGAGTCGATTTTTGATTTGGCGGCCCCGGAGTAAAAAAACCGCACGAAGTTGCGGGCCTCGTGGTCTGTTAAGGGAAGTTCGGTCAAACGCTCTTCGATACGCCGCCAGGTTGCCAGCGGGAAAATATAAAGGCAACCCTCCATCCCTCTGGTGACGACCATGCCGTCTTCGACGAATTCGCGAAAGGTGGGCGGGACGATAACACGTCCTTTGTCGTCCACCGAATACTGAAATTCGCCAAAGGGCATTCCCCACTAACCTCCCACTTAATTTCTAAGTCCGATCAAGACAACGGTTGCAAAAATGCTTAGAAAAACGCCATCAGGACCAGCTTTCTCTAACGAGAATCAGTTTAGCACACTTTTACCACCATTTCCCACAATCTCCCACTTATTTACCTAAAATCACCAAAATGTGAGTAATTTCTCCCACTTTAGCCCCACTTGGGATTTTTGAACTTGAGATTGTGATTGAAGAATTTGTGATAGGGCTCGAGCCTTTTACGTATCTGATTACGTCTCTGACGTCAACTCTAGCACAAACTTTGCTTTTTACAATGCAAAAAAGCACGCAGTCTTTGACGCTGCGTGCTTTTACTGCGAAAGGCGGGAGAGGCTATAAGCCGAGTTCTGTGCTCTCAAAAGAGCTCTGATCATCTATCTGGGACGCCTGTCGCCAGACGCCTCAAGCGGTCAACCCGGAGATGATAACGAGCCGGGCAAGCTCTTTCTCCCTATCGGACCTTGCACCGGGTGGGGTTTACCCAGCTACCCGTGTTTCCACAGGCACTGGTGCGCTCTTGCCGCACCGTTTCACCCTTACCAAAGCAGTTGAAATATCAAGCACTTTTGGCGGTTTACTTTCTGTTGCACTTGCCGTCGCCTAATACGCCCAGGCGTTACCTGGCACCCTGCCCTGCGGAGCTCGGACTTTCCTCAGCACTGCTGGCCGCGATCAGACGCCTCTCACCGCAACTTACTATTTTAGCACTAGCAGCGCTAACAGAACAGCAAAAAACAAAGGCGCCTTAGGGGCGCCTTTGTAAGATGGTACTGAGTCGCTGCTATTGTTGACGGTAATCGGTTACAACAATTTCACCATCGATAATTTGCTGCTTAACAGCCTCGACTTCTTCGATAAGGGAAGCGGGAATTAGAGCCTCGTTATACTCATCAAGAGCATAGCCAACACCATTTTCGGCCAAACCGAGATTTTGGATGCCACCAACAAATTCATCGTTGATGATATCGAAAACGGCATTGTAAGAAGCAATGTCCACGCGCTTGAGCATGCTGGTAAGGCCGTGGTTCAAAGTTGCGGGATCGCTGTCGGTATCGCCAAGATAGTTTTGGTTGGAGTCAACCCCGATAAAGAACAGCGGCTGAGTGCCTGCCCCGCATTTTTCAGCATAAGCTGCGCTTACTGGCACGTCGGCTAACTGCGAGGTCAGCGGGGTTTCGCGCAGATCGGATGAGCTATAGCACATCTTCTCGTTCACAAAGTCGTAAACACCGCGACCCGAGCCACCAGCGGCGGCGTAGATGATGTCGGCGCCTTGTGCCTGCTGCGTAGTGGCAAGCTCTTTGGCTCGAGCCGGATCGTTCCAGGCTGCCGGCGTATTACCGACATAGTTAGAGATGACGGTGCAGTCGGGGCAGGCTGCTTGCACACCTTCCTGATAGCCTAAATCAAAGGCGCGAATCAGGGGAATGTCCATGCCGCCGACAAAGCCCACGACACCAGTTTGCGATAATTTACCGGCAATATAACCAACCAAGAAGCTACCTTCTTGCTCTTTAAAGAGCACGCTGCGCACGTTGTCGTTTTCGGCAACGGCATCAATCAGCACGAAGTTGGTATCCGGGAATTCGCTAGAGACCGATTGAATGGCGTCAGCTTGCAAAAAGCCTGGGGCAACAATCAGTTCGGCACCTTGCAAAGCAATGCGGCGCTGACCTTCAGCAGCTGTATCAGGAGTACCCTCGAATTCGAGCACTTCGATTTCCAGTTCGTTGCTAAGTTCGTCTACCGCCCGTTCGACACCTTCCCAGGTGCCCTGGTTGAATGACGCGTCAAACTTACCGCCCGCATCGTAGACCAGGCCGACCACATAATCCTGGGCCAGGGCCATGCTAAAGACGAGGGCTAAGACTAGAGTGAGCGCTTTACGCATAATGCCTCCTTATACCTTTCGGGTGATGATTTTTTACCCAGTGAAAACTATATCATGCATTTGTGCTGAATTTAACACGAAACCGCGTCCTCTAAACGATTGATGAAAATTCACGATAAAAATCACACATGCAAGAATATCGTGAAATAAAGTTCAAAATATCAATAAAACATAATTTGCCAGCAAGCTATACTATGACGTGCCAGCTTCAATTGAACAACAACTAAACGACCTGCGTGCTCGCTTGCGCGACGCCAATTATCGCTACTATGTCTTAGAAAGCCCAGAAATCAGTGATCAGGAGTACGATTCGCTTTTGGCCGAACTAAAGCGTTTGGAAGACGAGCATCCGCAGCTCATCACGCCCGATTCGCCCACCCAAATTGTCGGGGCGGCCCCGCAAGCGTCATTTGCGACTATTCGCCACCCTCACGCTATGACTTCGCTTGATAATGCCTTTGACCTTGCCGACTTACAAACCTTTGAACAGCGCATTAGACGAGTATTGGCTTTCCAGGGCGAAATTGACTATCTGGCTGAAATGAAAATAGACGGTTTATCAATCAATTTGTATTACCAAAACGGAATTTTGCTGTGGGCGGCTACCCGGGGTAACGGCATTGAAGGGGAAGAAGTCACTTTCAATGTTCTGGGTATTCCCGGTATTCCCAGGCGTCTGGAAAAAGCACCTGCCGAACTGGAGGTGCGTGGCGAGATTTATCTGTCCAAAGAGGAATTTATGCGTATTAACGAAGAGCGCGAAGAGGAGGGAGAACCGCCCTTTAAGAACCCACGCAATGCCGCTTCGGGCACGATTCGGCAGCTTGATCCGCGCATTAGTGCCGGGCGCAATTTACAGGCTTTCTTTTATGGTGTAGGTGATAAACATGGTATTGGCGTCAAGACGCAAGCCGAGCTGCTTGACTATCTGGCGGCACAGAGTTTTGCCGTTAACGATTTGCGCCGCCCTGTTACCGGCATCGCAGAAATTGAAGCGCTGATGACGTCCTGGCAGGATTTGCGCAGCGAGCTTGACTACGAAGTTGACGGTATTGTCATCAAGGTCAATGACTTGCGTTTGCAAGAAGAGCTTGGTTTCACCAGCCGCGCTCCGCGCTGGGCTATCGCCTATAAGTTCCCTGCTGAGGAAGTAGCGACAGGGCTCAAAGATATCAGTTTACAAGTAGGGCGCACCGGTAAGATTACGCCGGTGGCAGAGCTCGAGCCCCGGCTGATCGAAGGGACCGAAGTTTCACGTGCCACGCTGCATAACCCCGCTTATATCGCAGACCTGGACTTAAGGATTGGTGATCGGGTATTGGTGCACAAATCCGGCGGCATCATTCCTGAAATTGTCCGGGTGATCAAAGAGGAACGCCCCGAGGGGTTAAAGCCCTATGTTTTCCCGGACAGTTGTCCGGAATGTGGTGAGAAACTCATCGAAGACGGTGCCAATATGCGCTGTGTCAACCCGGCTTGTCCGGCTCAGGTTTTGCAGAATCTAAGACATTATGCTTCAAGGCAGGCCATGGATATCGAGGGTTTGGCCATCAAGACGCTCGAGCAACTCTTGGCCACCGGTTTGATTCGGGGCATTCCGGAACTTTATGACTTAAGGGCGGAACAACTCGAAAATTTAGAGGGTTTTGGCAAAATTTCGGCAAGAAAGTTAATCGGGCAAATCGAAGCTTCCAAAAAGCGTCCGCTCGAGCGCTTTATTTTTGCCTTGGGTTTACCTCATGTGGGGCAGCGTACCGCGCAGCAATTGGCTCGAGCCTTTGGTTCTATAGACGCTCTTACTAATGCCTCGGCTGAAACTTTGGCGTCACTTTACGATATTGGTGAAACCACGGCAACGGCTGTTTATAAGGCGCTGCACGAGCAAGCCATGCAGGACCTGCTCAGCGCTTTGCGTGCGCGAGGCGTGGTACCAACGGCGTCTTGGCTTTGCCAAGACGACTTGCTCCGGGGTCTGAGCTTTGTCTTGACCGGCACTTTGAGCAAACCGCGCGATGCGATCAAGTCTCGTTTAGAGGCTTTGGGTGCCAGGGTTTCTTCGACGGTGAGTGGAAAGACAAATTTTTTGCTGGCGGGTGAAAATGCCGGCTCGAAGCTTGAAAAGGCCAGAGCGCTGGGGCTGACAATACTTAGCGAAGATGATTTGGAAAAACTGATTCAAGAATATCAGGAGAAAAAAGTCACGAGCTAGAAGTATCGTGAAATATAGTGCAAAACATCTTTTGACAAGAGGGTGGTGAGGAGTAGATGGACAACGTCGGAAATTTTTTTAACAGGCTTGGGCGTGAACTATCAAACAGTTTAAGTGGAACCTTTGGTCTATTTAGCGGCTCACAGGAAAGTTTTGCCAGCAGTTTGGCCGGAGTGCTGGAAAAAGTTATCGTTTCCATTTTGCTTGTGCTTATTTTTGTGCTGGCTTACCTGGTATTGCGCTGGTTGCTAAACCAAGGTCTAAAGCACTTTCGCTTAAGTCAGGAAATTACTAAGCCTTTGGTATTAGCGCTGAAATACACCGTAACGGTTTTGGCCGCGCTGGCTGTAATGGCACAATTTGGCGTTTCCGCTATAATTTTAGGCGCCGCTGCTAAAGCTGCTGTGGTGGCTTTTCTTTATTATCTCGTTTGGGTTATTGCAGTTAAGCTACTCAGCAGTACCTTGCGGCACTATGCGCTGGATCACACGCTCGAGCAACTGCTGCGTAACGTGCTCTTGGTCCTGATTCTTAGCTTTGGTTTTGTGACGGTGATGTCGCAATTCGGCGTCGATGTGCTCAGCGTGATTGCAGCGCTTGGGGTGGTAGGGATAGCGGTTGGTTTTGCTGCGCAGGACACGCTTTCTAACTTTATTTCTGGGGTGACCTTGCTGATAGAACGCCCCTTTCGCATCAATGACTGGGTTGAGATAAATGGGCAGATTGGCAAGGTAGAGGCTATCAGCTTGCGCACCACGCGTTTGATTACTCGGGATAATGTACTCAGTGCCATTCCCAATGCCAGCGTGGCCTCGGCGGAAATCATCAATTTTAGCGCCGGAGGGCCACTGCGGGTTCGGATTGGCGTTGGCATTGCCTACAAAGAGTCGGCTCAGGCGGCACGCAAGATTATCTTACCTATCTTGCAGGCGCATGACCTAGTGATGAAAAACCGCCAGCCCAGCGTTCATCTAGCCGAACTGGCGGATTCATCAGTGAATCTTAATCTTTATTATTGGATTGAGCCTGACCACATAGATATTCAGCCCAAAATCAGTGCGGAGATTCTCGAGCGCTGCAAAGAAGCCCTCGATGCAGCCGGTATTGAAATTCCCTTCCCGCATTTGCAACTTTTTGTTGATGGCGCTAAGGGGCTCAGTCCGGTGCTCGAGCCATTTTACGCCCAACGCAGCTGACCCACCTCAAAAAAGAATCTTTGACCAGCTTAAATCGTCTAATGGGTGAAAAACGTCGACATATTCCACTAAGATTCCTGCTGACTGGTTTTTAAACATGGCGCATTCTACAAATTTCCCCTTGCGTTTTAACGCCTCGACCAATTCGACATAATCCCCGTCACCACTGACCAATAAAGCCGTGTCAAAAGCGTTTTCGTAGGCTAAAGACAAAGACTCTACGGCCAGAGCCACATCAATCCCTTTTTCCACTAAAGAGCCATCGTTGCGCCTATGTAAGCGACCCAAGCGAACGGTGACATAAGGAATGCGCCTCAAAGACTCAAAAAAGCGCTGCTGACCCTCGCGCAGGTCCGATTCGTAATCGTCGGTTAAGGGTGCGTTGTAATAATAAATACGCACCAGCTCCCGGTCGGTGATCAGTTGCTGGACTAACTCTTGTAAGTTGACGCGGGTGTTTGAGAGATTGTCTCTCATACCGTTATAAAGATTGCTGCCATCAATAAATATCGCAATACGACTACGCAAAATACCCTCCTGAAAATATAAAATATAGCGTTGACGCCGCTAGTAGTCTAACGCGCTTAGCGACGCTTGAAAAGGGTAAATAAACTGCTTAGGACAACAGCAGCAAAAACCTTGATATTCGAGTAAATTCTCACGCAAAATCCGACTATACTTGCTTTATGGAACATCAAGCTGCCAAGCCAGAATCATTTAATTTGGATCACCGTAAAGTTCGGGCACCTTATGTGCGTCTAGCAGGGCGTTATGTTGGGTCGAAAGGTGATGAGATTCGCAAGTTTGACCTGCGTCTGGTGCAGCCGAATCAAGCGGAAATTCCTACCGCGGCTTTGCACACCATTGAACACCTAATGGCGGGCTATTTACGAGGAGTTTTAGGTGACAAGGTCATCGACGCTAGTCCGATGGGTTGCCGCACCGGTTTTTATCTGACCACCCTGGGTCAACCCAGTGAAGACGATGTACGCTTAGCCCTTGTGCAGACGCTTAATGCTATTGCCGAGCACAGCGGGCCAATTCCTGGTTGTAGTGAGTTGGAGTGCGGCAACTATCGTGACCATTCCTTGCTCGGCGCGCAGGCCTGGGCGCGCGATATCCTCAGTCAGGAGATCATAATTCAGCCAACGATTTCCTTGGATTTAAATTGATATGAGGATAATATGAGAAATGGTCTTAGAATATTGTCATCTTCTCATTAACTCTCTCATAAAGGCACGGCTATAATGCAAGCCATGGAACGAAGACCAACAGTTCTAATTGTTGAAGACGAAAAAGAAATCGCCAAATTTATCGATCTGGAATTGCAGGCTGAAAACTACGATACCGTGGTGACCTTTGATGGTGTGACCGGCCTCTCCAAATTTCGTGAGTTAAACCCTGATCTGGTAGTTCTTGACCTGATGCTGCCCGTGCTTGACGGCCTGGAGGTGGCGCGGCGCATTCGCAAGACCAGCAACACGCCTATTATTATCCTCACGGCTAAAGACAGCGTGGACGATAAGGTGATCGGGCTTGACTCCGGTGCCGATGATTATCTGGTTAAACCATTTTCCATCGAGGAGTTACTGGCTCGAGTTCGTGCCCACTTGCGCCGAGTAAACCCTGCGGTGACCGGTGAGGTGCGCGTGGCAGACCTGGTGATGAACCTAGACGGTAGAGAAGTTTTTCGTGACGGGCGACGCATTGAGCTTTCTGCTAAGGAATTTGAACTGCTCGAGCTCTTTGCCCGCAACCCCGGCAAAGTCTTTAATCGCTTTGAAATCGAAGAAAAGGTCTGGCCGGAATACACCGGGGGTAGCAACGTCGTGGACGTTTATGTGGGCTATCTTCGCCGCAAGTTAGAAGTTGATGGTGAAAGACGGCTGATTCACACCGTCCGTGGGGTGGGTTATGTGCTGCGCGAGGAGTAGGAGTAGGTCTTAGCGTAGTCGGGAATGAGAGAAACCTTGTCATTAAGATTTAGGCTTACGATTTTTTATAGCGTCTTTGTGGCGCTGATCTTAAGCATCGTAGCCATTTCGGTCTACGCGATGACTGAGCGCTCGCTGATTAGCTCGCTAGAAGAGCGGGCGCGGCAAGCGCTAGCAGATGTGAGCGAAGGGGCGGTTAGTGAAGGGCTCAGGCGTCTGCCCGGCGACACCTATTTCGAATCGGTAATCTATCCTCCTTTTATCGTCAGCCTTGATGAACCGAGCGACTTAAAAAACGGTTATAAGCCGCCTACACCCGGTCGTCCCAATCCTAGCAACGAGGATATCTATAAACTTCTGGCCGATAGCGATTACGAACAGTTATTCGCCAGCCACGAAGTGTCAACACGCGTTAGTTTGGAAAATGGTCGCAATCTCTTGGTGATAGCCTCGCGTGCCGTTCTTAGCAACGCCGGTCGAGAGTATCCGGGTTTGTTGTTGGTGGGCGTGCCTGCCAATAGTGTGACTTCCACCTTGAACCAACTGCGCAGCACGCTCATTATCACCGTTGTTTTTGCCTTCGGCCTCTTTGCTATTGGGGTATGGCTGCTCTCCAGCCAGGCGCTTTTCCCGGTCAAGCGGGTTACCCAGGTAGCCGCGCAGATTGGTGGTCAGGATTTATCGCAGCGGGTGCCCGTTCCTAAAACCCGTGACGAAGTAGGGGAACTGGCAGTGACCATTAACCGCATGCTTGACCGCTTGCAGGAGTCTTTTGAAACCCAGCGGCGCTTTACCGCCGATGCCAGTCACGAGCTGCGTACCCCGGTAACCGCTATTTCCGGCCATGCCAGCTACCTGCTGAGGCGCACCAAGCCAAGCGCCGAGCAAATTGACTCCCTAACGGTGATAAGACGCGAAGCCGAGCGCATGGCCAAGCTGGTTAACGACTTGCTCGAGCTTGCCCGGGCCGATGCCGGTTTTAACGTGGAAAAGAATCCCATGAACTTAGTCGAAGTTGTTGAAGCGGTGCACATGGAAATAGCGCCTGTAGCCGGTAATGCCGAGGTCACCGTTTCCTCGCCGCAACCACTCATTGAGGTTATGGGTGACGCCTCAAGACTCAAACAGGTCTTGCTCAACCTGGTGCACAATGCGCTTGACGCGAGCTCGAGCCACGTTGCTATTTCGGTGGCTCGCGAAAAGCAGCAGGTGCGCCTAGAAGTCTTTGATGACGGCCCGGGTATTCCCGCAGACGCCATTCCCCACATCTTTGAACGCTTTTATCGTGTGGATGGGGCGCGCTCTACACGTGGCAACGGCAGCGGTTTGGGCCTAGCCATCGTCAAATGGATTGTCCAACAGCACGAAGGAACGGTTTCGGTAGAATCCAAACTGGGCGAAGGTACGGTGTTTACCGTGATGTTGCCCGCCTTAAACCCAAAACAAACCGAAACGGTGATGTTGCCGGGTTTGCGCTCGAGCACAGCTTGAGCTTTTATTTTCCTATCCTGAAAGTAAGATTTTTTAGCACTTGCAAGATTTATAACTACAGACGATACTAGGGAATGAGAGCGTATTCACTAGATTTAAGAGAACGGATTGTAGCAGCAGTCAAGGCAGGGATGTCAAAAGCAGAAGTAGCCCGACAATTTAGCGTTGATAG
>JASBUK010000091.1 GCA_030147925.1 Trueperaceae bacterium | reverse complement strand
AAAGCTTTCCTCAAACAGCTTAGACCCTCACTTATTCCTGAGCTCATGCTCGCCTTCTCTGACGCTGTCCTTGCTGTTACCCCGCTTGATGTTCAGCAGACCTTTCATCACTGTGGGTATATTTGATGCAAATGCTATTACTATCGGCATGGTCCATCTCTCTGAAGCCTTGTCAATAGCGAGGTAAAGGATTTTGAAGAGCGTGTCTTCGCTTGGGAAAGCGCCTTTGAGCTTGACCGATTTCTTGAGGCTGTAGTTTAAGGACTCGATAACGTTGGTGGTGTAAATGGCTTTTCGGACGTCCGCTGGGTAATCGAAAATGGGAATGATGTTTTGCCAATGCCTGCGCCACAATTGAGCAATCGTTGGGTAGCTGTCCTAATTAAACTCCCAGCCACTGGTTGGTAAGAGAACCTTAGTACAAACAGCATAGCTATATTTTTCTGGTATCAAACCGTGCATCTTCTATTTTTAAGGCTTTGATTTGTTTGCCTAACCTAACACCAACATCAATTACCAAGACGAGATTACCGTTAGCAATATTGGTGGGTAGCTCAGGATAAGTCCTGAAAAGTACTTGACGTACCTTCTCTTCACTTACTCCCTCTCCTTCTACCCGCACGAGCAAACGATCTGTCAAACCCAATTTGTCAAGTAGAATTGCCACACGCCCGCTTGCCCTTGGGATTTGTGCAATTGCGTTTGCGAGGACATTTCCATAGAGATTCATATCACCTGCTACGATAAGATCATCAATGCGCCCTAAGAACTGGATTGCACGTAAGGGGCGTTCACATGCGCATTTTGTCCAACGTCCGCGATCCCCAGAGCGGTAGCGCAAGAGCGGCATGGCCTCACGGCTAAGTGTTGTAAAGACCAGTTCACCTTCATTCGCTGTTACTCCAGTATCAGGATCAATAATTTCTGTTACCAGTTGAAGATCGTCTAGGTGGAAAGCATTGCATTCGGGTAGCGCAATGGTTTTTCCACCACCGATTTCGGTAGAGCCGTAGACGTTGTAAACCTGAGCATCCCAGTGTTTGCTGAAGAGGGCCTTGTGATTATCTGTTAAAGTTTCACCGCCAAGTACCACTGCCTCGAGCCTAAGCTGATAGCCGATTTGCCCAGCCTCACGTGTCAGAGCCGTGAAATACGAAGGCGAAGAGATTACTAGGTTAGGAGAGAAGCGCTGCATCCACTTGAGGGTTTCCTTCGGGTTGTCTGTACCTACAATTATGGGTAATCCACCCGCTCGTTCAATGATCCGTCGAGCTTTAGCCGAACCGATCCACAAACCATGAATCATTGGTAGAGCAACAAGAACAACTAGCCGTTCCGGTACCAGTAGGCGAAGAAAGACAGCTTCGAGATTACTAAGGGTTTCTAGGTCGCGTTGGCTATAATAAAATCTTTTGGGTTCGCCAGTGGTACCTGCGGTAGTAAAAACAGCTCTTAGGGCTTCTGCCTGAATACAGAGATAATTTTGCCAATCTCTAATATCCTGTGACGTAGTAAAGGGTAGTAGTTGAAGATCGTAGACTGTAAGGATGTCGGAAGGACCGAGTCCTCGACAAATAAAAATTTGACGGTATGCTGGTGAACGGTGATACATGTAGTTGACGGCGTTGTGTAACCGGTGTTGCTGGATTGCCGATATGATGTCGAAACTGGCTTTAGATTTCCTGTTAAACCAATGTTTAAGGAGGTTTGCTGCTCGCCTAATATGGATTGGCGAAGAGACGTGCTGCTCGAACGTTCGTAGACCCCATTCAACTAAGTTGACCGGAATCATCGCCGTCATTTCTTGTTCCCCTCTCTAGCCACGAAAATGCAGAAATACTTGCTAAATCAAGGGTTTCACTAAAGTGGTTTCAAGACGAATGCCAACCAAAATTCTTAACTCCGCAGCATCCTCAACCCGCTGCCAATGACTACAAACTCGCTGATTTCATGCCCGAGCACAGCAATCGGCAGCGTAAACCAGCCAGCCACCGCGCCGATTACCAGTCCACCGATGACGATAGTTGAGAGGGCAAGATTCTGATTCACCACACGCTGATTACGTTTGCTTAGCTTAAGGCTGTAGACCAGCTTTTCTAGATCGTCGGCCATAAGTACCACGTCGGCTGTTTCCATGGCCACGTCGGTACCGGCAGCACCCATGGCGATGCCTGCCGTTGCTTCTGCTAAGGCCGGGGCGTCGTTAACGCCGTCACCGACCATGGCGACATGTCCGAATCGTTCAGTCAGTTCGTTTACCTTAGTCAGTTTGTCCTCTGGTTTGAGGTCGGCATAAACCTCGTCAATGCCTAATTCTGCGGCGATGGCTCGAGCCGTCCTTTTGTTGTCGCCGGTAAGCATCACTACTTTGCCGATGCCGACGTCATGTAAAGCCTTAATGGCTGCTTTAGCCTTGGGGCGAATTTGATCGCGGATGGCAATTAGTCCCCAGGGTAGTTTCTCGTCACCGATTATCACCACGGTCTTGCCCTCGTTTTGCAATTGCTCAATTTTTTCGTGGGCTTTGCCTAAGGCTATGCCAAGCTTTCCACTAAATAGCTCTGGATTGCCGACATATAGGTTTTGTTCGCCAACTTGCGCGCTGGCTCCTGCTCCGGCCAGTGCCCGGAAGTTTTTAACATCTTTAGGAACAATCCCTTTAGCATCGGCGTAGTTAACAATGGCCCTGGCCAGCGGGTGTTCACTATAACGCTCGAGCCCGGCAACGGCAGCTAACAACTCCGCTACAGATGGGCCACCGGGTAAGGCAAGCACATCGGTGACTTCTGGCTCACCTTTAGTCAGGGTGCCGGTTTTGTCCAGAGCTACCACCTGTACCTTGGCCAGTTCCTCGACGTAGACACCGCCCTTAATGAGCACGCCTTGCCGCGCAGCAGTGCCCAGTGTGGCTACCATAGTGATGGGTATGGAGATGACCAGTGCACAAGGCGCCGCCGCTACGATGAACACCGTAGCCCTAAGCAACCAGGTGTTCCAGGGAGCCCCGAATAGCAGCGGCGGCACCACCGCAATCAGGATGCCGGCTAAGAGCACCAGCGGACTATAACGTGCACCGAAACGCTCGATAAAACGCTGGCCCTTACCCTTTTTCTCCTGGGCTTCTTCAACCATATGAATTATGCGCGAGATGGTGTTATCGGCAAAGGTCTTGCTCACCCTGACTTCCAGCGCTCCGGCACCGTTGATACTGCCCGCAAAGACCGGGCTGCCTATTTGTTTCTCCACCGGCACGCTCTCACCGGTCACGGGAGCCTCGTTGATACTTGAAAAACCGGCAATAATCTCGCCGTCGGTAGCGATAGACTCACCTGGTTTGACAATGAAGATATCGCCTATAACCAGATTCTCAACCGGGACTTGCTGCTCGAGCCCGCCACGCCTGACCAGAGCTGTTTTAGGGGCGAGGTTCATCAGCGCCTTAACCGCAGAGCGGGTTTTTTCTTCGGTGTAACCCTCGGCGGCTTCGCTGATTGAATATAAGAAGACTAAAATAGCGCCTTCGAGTGGTTGCCCCATGATTGTGGCGGTAATAGCCGCAATGCTCATTAAGAGCTCGATGCCGATTTTGCGCTCGAGCACCAGTTCCTCTAAGGCTTCGCGTCCAAAGTAGTAGCCTCCTGTAAGGATAGCGAGATAGTACAGGATAAGGCTGATATTTGCCGGAGCACTACTAAAACCAAGTAACCAGCCAACAAGCAGAAGGATGCCGCCGCTGAGTGAGGTGATCACTTTGGGGTTGCGCCAGGGCGAGACCTGCGCGGGCATATTTAGGCCTTCTTGCGTTGGAAAGCCTATAGCGGCAAGTTTTTCTTTGACTTGCTCGAGCCCTACCTCTTGCTGATTGAAACTAAGGGTAACTTTTGCTGCTTTGGGATAAACCTTAAGCCTGGTGATGCCGGGAGTGTTTTTTAAGCTCCGTTTAAGCTTAGCAGCGTCGTTATCGCAGTCGAGATTAGCGACACGCAGACTGATATCTTTGCTTTGACTAGCATGTTGATGACTCATAGTTTTTCCTTTCACTTTTATACTCATCGAATTGTTGTTACAAAAAAAATTTTTAAACGGCTAAGGGGCTCTCTTGGCTTACAACCTCCAAAAGGGTGCGGATGCGTTCGTCGGCCAATTGGTAGAACACAAGTTTGCCTTCGCGGCGTGACCGAACGACCTTCATTTCCCGGAGTTTACGCAGATGATGTGAAACTGTTGGTAGAGATAAGTCGGTAATTTCCGCCAAATCACAAACGCAGAGTTCATGACTGCGACTCAATGCCCTGAGCATGGTGCAGCGACTTTCATCGCCCAATAATTTAAATAGAGCGGCAATACCAGCAGAGTCATCCAACTCGGCTTTGAGGCGGTTGACCAAGTCGGGGTTGAAGATAAAAACCTGACAAACCTCACCTGCGCTTGATATATCCGCTTGGGCGTCCAGTTTTTTGATATTCACTTCCATAACCATCAAAGTGTATAGCTGCTGCTTGTGGATGTCAAGATCAGTTAGCTTTGCTTACAAGAAAGCGGCCAAAACTTAGTTTTAAGTAAAGATGACTCGTCCCACCTTCGTAATTACGATAGAAAATATCCTAAACAGGGCCTGTGCCACAAATTGCGTGGCACAATTCATGAAGCCCGTAAGTAACGCTATTTAGCAGGTTTAGTCCTTAACAATTTGGGCTAGCTGTTAAACATTGACAAAAAACGCGGTTAAGTACATAACCACCAGACCTGCGCTGAACCCGGCTAGGCTGGCTGTCGAGAACCAGTTACCCTGGGTCTTTTGCGCAGTCCGTACCAGATAGGCCCCAACCTCGACAATGACCTGCAAAATAGCGCCGCTACCTATGCCTAAAAACAGCGCCGCCCATTGTGGTGAAAAAGCAAAGGCGCCAATCCAGGTGCCGGCCACCGCCGGTAGCCCGGCCAAAGCCGCTAGCCCGATAAAGGTCAGCAGAGTGTTTTTGCGTTTTACCAGCGGCGAGGCGATGCCAATGCCTTCGGTTAGATTATGCAGCGTGAAGCCGACGACCAGAAACGAACCCAGCGCCGCTTCACCCACGGCAAAGGCTGCGCCAATGGCCAGACCTTCGCCTAAATTATGCAGGCCGATGCCTAACGCCAGATAGGTCGCCAGTGGCAGGCCCTCCGGTGCTTTGCCCCGACGCCGACCCACGGCCAGCAGCAACATATAAGGACAGGCCCGCCGCCAACCACACCAGCGCCGAGGCCTGAAATGCCGCCAGGGCGTCAGTTGCCAGCTCGAGCCCTTCTTGCAGGGTGTCAATGAGCAAAAAGGCAAGCAGGCCGATAGTTAGCGCCAGCAAAAACTGTAAACCCCGCGTGCCCAGCGTGCGCAAGTAGGGGAAAAAGAGCAGTCCTAAACCCACCGGCACGACGCCGACATAAATGCCCAGCAGCGCATAGGCCAGTAGCCGCGTAAGACTAAAGCCTGGCGTGGGCACAGCCACCTCGATGACATGTTCAAAGGTAAGGCCGCTACGGGTGATTAGCGTGATGGCGTGGGTCTCGTCTTTGACCCAGGGATAGGGAATACTTATCTGGGTGGTGCCTAAGCGCGGCAGCGCTCCGGGAGGATTTTGACTAAAGACCCAGTAAGCGCCGTCAATCTGTATCTGGACGATTTGCACGGGTTCGGTGCCGTCGGCGCGAACCAGCAGTGTTATGCCCTCTTCGTTTAGCACCGAGCGCTCTACGGTGAGCTTTTCTAATGGAGGCGCCGAGACGCCAAGGGGTTTCAGCGGGTCGGTAGCCAGAAAAAGCCAGATGATGGCGGCTAATATAACCAGAGGTATTGCCGCCCAGAGCCAGACATATTTGGACTTGCCGCTTATGGAATCTATCAGGCCACGACCTCAAAGGCACTCATCCAACCAAGCTCGGCGAATTCTGACTGGTGGGCGTGAAAGACGTATATCCCGGGTTCAAAACCGGCGAAGGAAAACTCTAAGATGCCTCGCTGGCCCTGACACTGCATGACGGTATCCACGGTTTTCAGCGTCGGCGTTAAGGTAGTGCCGTGGTCGTAATAATCAAAGAAATTAGCGTGTAAATGCAGCGAGTTAAGCGGGTCGAACTCGATGAGGTTAAGCAGATAGAGGCGTACCGGGCGCTCACGCTCAATGCGGATGGGCTTTTTCATATAGGCATGTGCTATCGAATTGACGGCATAGACTTCGTTTTCATTATCGAAATTGGTGTCAAAACCATTCATGACCATAATAAATTCCTGCCAGCGGGCATTTTCGGGCGTGCCTAAAAGGCGTGAACGGGCTATTTCGACGTTTTGCGGATGTTTTGCCGGGTCCGGGTCTATGATAAAGCCGCCATAGAGCCCTTTGTGAATGTGGCGTTTTAAGGGAATGGCGTGACAGTGATAAAGATGACAACCAAAAGGGGCAGCGTCAAATTCGTAAGTAAAGGATTCGCCAGGTTGAACCGAGCCTCGCCCCACCCCGGCTACGCCGTCCATAAACGCCGAGTGGATGCCGTGAAAGTGAATGGTATGAGGATGACTGCCGCCGTTGACAAAATTGATGCGTAGCCGGTCACCCTCGGTGGCCCGCAAGGTCGGTCCGGGCACGCGGCCATTGTAGGTCCAGGCCGGGAAAAACAGACCCGGAGCAATTTCTATTTCTTTGTCTACGGCGGCGATGTTGTACTCGCGCAGGCGTTGGCCGCCCGGCAAGGTGGAAACTGTACCGCCGTCCCAATCTGTGAGAATCTGATAGGGATCAAAACCATTTCTGGCGTGGTCCACGTCGCCCACTGTGGTCATAGCGTCCTCATTTTGCATGGCCTGTATAGCCGTTTGGGCGGCGGCCAGCGGTTTGGCCAATTGGCTGGCAAGGACTCCGGCGCTGCCTAACAGACTGCTGCGCAACAGAGTCCGGCGGCTTTTGTTAGTTTTGCGCGGCTTCATCGGCTGACCTTACCTCTTACTAACAGCGCCAATTCCTTAGACAGTACGGCTTTTTCTTTCGCGATAATGATATGGACCAGGCCACCTAAAGGTTCGCGCTCAAGCACCCGCAATTCCTGGCCGGGCTGAATGCCTAACTTGGCTAGATGGTTAAGTACATCGGCATCTTGCGTCATCAGCCTGGAAATCGCTAGTGTTTCACCAACAGCAAGTTCCGCTAAGGGCGTGTTGGGTGTGTCAGGCATACTGCCGTCGGCTTCGGGGATAGGGTCGCCGTGAGGGTCGTGGCTGGGATAACCCAGGAGTTTGGCCAAGCGCTCGGTTAAACGGTCTGAAATGACGTGCTCGATGGCTTCGGCTTCTGCATGGACTTCGTCCCAGTTGTAGTCCAGATACTCGATTAAGAAAGTTTCCAGCAGGCGATGACGCCTGATTAAACGCATGGCCTCGCGCTGTCCCTTTTTTGTCAACCTTACGCCTTGATAACGCTCGTATTCGACCATACCCATATCCTGGAGTTTGTTGACCATACCTGAGACCGAAGCGGCGGAAATGCCGAGTTGCTCGGCCAGGGCGTTGTTGGCGGCCTGTTCCGTGCCGGCAACCGTCCAGATGGCCTTTAGGTAGTCACCGACTGAAGTTGATATATTACTGCTGTCATAATTAGGCATAGCTAAATTCTATTCTAGGTATAGCCCATCAATTTGTCAACGCACATGAAAGATATAAGGGTTTCTTATCCTTGACATATGAATAAGTGTTCATATATATTTATGTCGGGAGCATATTATGACTACGACCCAGCTTGACCTCAATCTGATTCTGCCGGGGCATCCACTTGAAAACGATGCCTGTGTAAGCCGCATCAACGATACGCTGGCGCAGCGGCGCGGCGTTGAGAAGGCACATTTCAAAAAGACCAATGGCAAAGCCGAACTCTGTGTGCATTATGACCCTGATCTTCTTAGTCTAGACGCGATTAAACGGGTTGCCAAAGAGGCGGGGGCGGAGGTGCGAGAGCGTTACCGGCACGAAACCTTAAGGCTCTCGGGCCTGCACTGTGCAGATTGTGCCACCTCGATTGAAGGGGTAACTCAACGTCTGGAGGGAGTGTTAGCGGTAAGCGCCAACTATGCTGCCGAAAAGATGAGTGTGACTTATGACAGACGCAAGGTAGGGCGGGCACAAATTGTAAAGGAGGTTGAAAGCTTAGGCTACCAAGTTAAGGAAACCGATGCAGAGGCGGACAAAGACGAACACGCACGAAAGGTGCTAGGTTTATCTTTGGGATTGTTCCTGAGTCTGAGCGCTGGTACTGCGCTGCTTATCGGCTGGTTGGGGGAGACGTTTTTTAGTTTGCCTTTTGCCGGAGCCCTGATCTTTTATGTAATTGCCTACATCACCGGTGGTTATGATGCTAGCAAGCATGCGGTTCGTGCCGCTTTAAAAGGACGCTTCGATATTGATTCGCTGATGGTGGTGGCGGCATTGGGGGCGGCTTCTTTAGGCGAGTGGCCGGAAGGGGCGTTGCTGCTTTTTCTCTTTAGCTTAGGGCATGCGCTCGAGCACTATGCTATGGACCGGGCCAGAAACGCCATTCGCGCTTTAGCAGACTTAACACCTAAAACTGCGCGGCTAAGGCGTAATGGTGTGGAACAGGAATTACCTGTAAGTGAACTCCGCATTGGTGATACCGTAATCGTGCGCCCCGGCGAGCGCATCCCTGCCGATGGTGAGGTTGTCGAAGGTAGTAGCGCTGTGGATCAGGCGCCGATTACCGGTGAATCCATACCGGTTGAGAAAAACGTGGGTGATACGGTCTTTGCCGGAACTATCAACGGTGACGGCTCACTTATTTTTCGCAGCACCAAAAACCCTGAAGACTCGACGCTTTCACGTGTCATTGAAATGGTCGAGCAGGCCCAAACCGCCAAATCGCCTACACAGCGTTTTACTGACCGTTTCCAACGCTACTTTACCCCTGTTATTCTAATCACTACCGTTCTGCTGATTGCATTGCCACCACTGTTTGGCGTGCCTTTTGACAAGAGCTTTATCCGGGCCATGACGTTGTTGGTGGCTGCCAGCCCTTGCGCCCTGGGTTTGGCCACCCCTTCGGCGGTGCTTTCCGGAATTGCTCGAGCCGCTCGCAGCGGTGTGCTGATAAAGGGTGGGGTGCACCTTGAAAATGCCGGCATGGCTCAGGTGGTCGTCTTTGACAAGACTGGCACACTCACCGCAGGCAAACCCAAAGTCACCGACCTCTGGACTGTTCAGGATAGTCAGAGTAGCGATGAACTGCTGGCTTTAGCTGCCGCCGTAGAAGCCAAGAGTGCTCACCCGCTGGCCAAAGCCATAGTGCAGGCCGCCGAGGAAAAGGGGCTTAAGCTCCCTGATACTGGAGACCTAGAAGCGTATAACGGCAAGGGCGTGATTGCCCCGGTTGCCAGCAAGGTGGTGCGCATTGGCAATAGTGGTTTTATGAGCGAGGCCGGTGTTTTTGTAAGCGAAGCAGCCATGCAGCAGCTAAGACAATTAGAGTCTCAGGGTAAGACCAGCGTTTTTGTCTCTTATGGTGATGAGTTAGTGGGCATTATTGCCATGCGTGACGAAGCACGCGAAGCCGCCCGCAGCACGATTGCGGCCCTTAAAAACCTTGGCGTTCGGCATACGGTGATGCTCACCGGTGACAACAGCCTTGTGGCCGAAGCCATCGGCACGGAACTCGGCCTTGACGAAATCAGGGCCGAACTACTGCCCGAAGATAAACTGCTGGCTATAAAAGAACTCAAGGAACGCTATGACAAGATCATCATGATCGGCGACGGCGTAAACGACGCCCCGGCCATGGTCGAGTCCACGGTTGGCATAGCCATGGGGGGCGCCGGTACCGACGTGGCCTTAGAAACCGCCGATATTGCGCTGATGGCCGATGATCTCTCTAAACTTCCCTACGCTATATCTCTGTCCCGAGCCAGCCGCCGGATGATTGTGCAGAACCTTGCCATCAGTTTGGGTGTCATTGCTTTTTTAGTACCATCGGCTATTTTCGGTTTGGTAGGCATAAGTATTGCCATCGTCTTTCATGAAGGTAGCACCCTGGTGGTGGTCGCCAATGCTTTAAGACTCTTAGGTTTCAAGGGACGTGAGAGTGCTGGAGCCAGACCCGGCAAACCGGTGACCGTGCAGGTTGATACGGCAAACTAGGAATAAACCGAAGGCTACAGACTAACTTTTAACACGAACGGCGTTTACGACGAGGCTTTAGCTTTAGTTAACACTAGGGGCTCTCTAGAACAGTAGAAAGGAGATTGACATGGGTTTGGATGATATTTTTGAACTCTTTTTCGGGCGTAAGCAGCGCCGACATTATAGAGATAATCGTCATCACCACCATGGACATCACAAGAATAAATATGATCCTGATTATAGACAGCAACAGGGGATAACCTGTTCCGCGTGCGGTGCCCGGAATGCTGAGAACGCAAAGTTCTGTGCTCAGTGTGGGAATTCCTTATACTCACAAGCAATGAAACCGGTCCACTGTGGGAACTGTGGCGCCAGTGTGACGGCTGCCGCTAGGTTTTGCCCAGAGTGTGGGCAGGCGCTGCTTTAAGTCTCGATGCCGATGTTTGTACTTGGTCTAGGTAGCACACTTATATTGGTGGTGGTCGCAATAACGGCTGTGACACACGATTACCAACAACTTGTCTTTGGCGAAGTCTACGAAAGCCACAAGTAGAGGGTACCGCGCTATCTAGGCACCCCCAGGGGAGGTGGAATGCTGGAAGTAGGATAATTACGGAGCGCTTTACAAGAAAAGAGAAGCACGCTAATTTTAATTCTTAGATACTGATGACGCGAAGGGGAAAAAAGTATGCTCAATAAATGGCGAATTGGTTATAGGTTTTATGCAAAAACGGTGATGTTAGCAGGCGTACTGATTTTTGCCCTGGGCAACGCTTCTAGCGCCATGGCGCAGTTAGAGGGGCTGGAGGCCACGTTGTTCAAATCTCCTACTTGCGGTTGCTGCGAAGGATATGTGGCTTTCTTAGAAGAGAAGGGAGTGAAAGTTGCCGTCATAGACACCGGCGACGTTTCAGCAGTCAAACTTGAAAATGGTGTACCTTATCAGGCTTGGAGCTGTCACACAGTCATTATGGACGGTTACGTGATCGAAGGACATGTACCGCTTGAAGCCCTAACCAAACTTCTCACGGAACGGCCCGAAATCGATGGCATTGCTTTACCCGGTATGCCTGCAGGCTCACCAGGGATGTCAGGTGTTAAGGCAAGTCCATTCGAAGTAATAGAGTTTGATGAGGGTGAGCTAAAGCCTTTCCTTTCTCTTTAATCCAGAGCTGGGTTGAGCCAATCATTGGAACGGATCTCTAAGCTTTTCGAGCCAGATTTTTTAGAGGTGAATTGTTGTGGCCGTATTAACGACCATTGATGAGGGGGACACGTTTCAAAAACTTCTTGTTTGGGCTATTGCCCTATCCGGGATAGCAGCGTTTATTCATGTTGGAGTAATCCAGGTCCACATGGAGGAATGGTGGGGTTACGGCGCCTTCTTTATGGTGGCTGCGGTGGCGCAAATTTTTTATGGGATTTTACTCTTCTTTCGACCTTGGGAACCAAGACTCGATGTGGAACCCCCGCCCCCCGAAGAAATCAATCGTAACGAACGCATTTTTTATTGGGTGGGAATAATTGGCAACGGTCTGATCATCACTTTATGGCTGGTCACTCGAACGGTAGGCATACCTTTCTTTGGCCCTGAGGCAGGTGAAGTAGAGAGGTTTGATGTGGTCAGCGTTATTTCCAAATCGACCGAGTTAACCCTTATCCTTCTGCTAGTTCGCATGATGCTTCGGAACTTTCGACGGATGCGTGGCCAAATACAGCCAGAAGTGTCGGAACAGCTCTAAAAGTCCTGAATTGGGAGCAGAAATTAAAATCTTTCAAGCTTTGGGAAAGTGATTATCAGTACCTATGAGCCTAAGAATACCGCCACCAGCGCTTAGCTTCATATATTTTTCATTCAGCGAGAATACCGCCAAGATCCCTGCTATACTGAGCAGCAAAACACCACTACAGACAGCAAAATTGTAGCTGGCTAGTGAGGAGGCAGCATAAGTTTATAACAGTTAAATATATAAGTTCCGGATTTCTTTTTGTGGCTCAAGAGCTAAATCTAGTATTTTTGGAGGAGTACACAGTGGATAACACACGTCGTAAGTTTCTTAAGACTGCCGGTTTAGTTGCGATAAGCGGTATTGTGGGTGCTAGCGTTCCAGGTATTGCCAAAGCACACGGAGAAGTAACGCTCGAGCCCGATCTGACTATTGGCATGGGCGAATTTTTCTTTCAGTTGCACGGTCAGGAACCAAACGAGCCTATTCGCATGGAGGCCGGCAAAAAGTATCTGGTTTTCTTTGAAAACGAAGGTCAGGTAACGCACGAAATTCACTTTGGCCGCGAGCCGGATCTTGAAGAACGTGAATACAAGGTTAACTTACTTGGCAATGAAAATGATCACGAAAACCATGGCTTTATCGCCCTGATTTTGCAGCCCGGCGAAACGGCTACCATGCAGTTCTTTATTCCTGAGAGTAAACGCGGCGAATGGGAAATAGGCTGTTTTATGCTCGGACATTACGAAGCCGGTCAAAAGACGACGCTTATTGTCGAGTAATACGAGGTAATCGTATTCGGTAGTTGGGTCGGCGTTGCATCTTAAAGCCCTGGGAGGGCTAAGGTGTAAAGCGCGAGGTGTGTAAGGGGTTATACCAATTCTAGATAAGTAGCATTAAGCCTTCGTCAGCCTTGCACTGTTTTTGGTGATTTAAGCGAAATAAAATTTTTGCCCCGGGTTTTCTACCCGGGGGTTTTTTATTTTGGGTTTAGTCAGGGGTCAGTTCTTTTAGGTTTACCCAGCGCTGCTCACTGTGGCTTATCAGCGCGGTCTCGATGAGCTTTTGCACGTAAGCGCCTTCATGAAAAGATGGTTCTAAGGGCTTGTCTTCGGCAATAGCGTTGATAAAGGCTCGAGCCATGCTATTTTGTTTTCTAAACACGTCCTTGTAACTGTTGTGAACGCTGTCGCGGCGGGCGCCCTGCCAAATGTGCTCGGGGATTTCCAGAACTTTGCAGGGACCTTCACCGAGCTTTGCCCCCGAGACTTGCTGGAGGCTGTCCCAATCGGTGACACTGTGCAAACTCCCTGAAGAGCCGTGAAACTCCATTTGATGAATTTGCCCGAAAGCGCTGGCTTCGTAGGCGACGGTGCTGGCATGGATGACGCCCTGAGCGCCACTGGCGAAATCTAAAATGATCATGGCGTTGTCGTCGGCTTGCTCATAAGGCCGACCCTCAGGGTCGCTGGCCGGGCGGTTTATATGCGTGCCAAGTCTGGCGTATAGGCCGCTGATATCGCCAAAAAACCAGTAAGCTAAATAGAGGAAGTGCGAGCCGATGTCGCCGATTGCGCCGGTGCCCGCCTTGGCCTTGTCAAAGCGCCAGAGGTAGCCTTCGCTGCGTCCGAAGCCGGTGTAGTAGCGCAAGTTCAGATGATAGGGTTGACCGAGATAACCCTGGTCGATAAGCTCTTTTAGATAACGTGAAGTGGGCATGTAGCGGTAGGTAAAGGGAGTCATGTGCTTTAGTTTGAGAGCTTCGGCTAAGTCGGCCATTTCTTTGGCCTGGGCATAGCTCAGGGCCAGGGGTTTTTCACACAGCACATGGAGACCGGCTTTTAGCGCCTGCACGGTCATGGGGTAGTGGGTGGCGTTGGCGCTGGCGATTATGACTGCGTCTAAATTTGCGGCACTGAGCATTTCGGCAAAATCGAGATAGTGCTTAGGGATGTGCCAGCGTTTTGCCAGCTCGAGCGTAGGTGCAGACCTGCGACCACAGATGGCCTGAATATTGGCCTGCGGGTGCTGCGCCAAGGCGGGTAAATACATGGCGTCTACCCACCAACTGGTGCCGACTATGCCCACATTTATCTTTTGACTCATAACTGCTCCCTGGGCGTAAGCCCTAAATACATTTTTAGTCCATCAGCGGCAGTTTGACATCATAAGCATCCCAGTTGTCCTTGATCCAGGCATGATCGGGGTCATCCACCGGCGGGGTGGCTCGAGCCTCATCAAGCAAGTCTCCAGCCAAGTAATTGAGAAAATACATAGTCGTCCCCGGGCTGGCCGCCACCGGATGAAAGCCCTGCGTAACCAGCACGAGATCATTGCTATGTATGGCAAAGACCTCATTAAAATCATTATCGCGGCGGTAGTTGCGGTGTAGGCCAAAACCCGCTTCGTTGCTAAAGCGGTAGTGATAGGTTTCTTCCAGATAAGGCGAATCAAGGTAGCGGTCGTGACAGTGCGGCGGCCAACCGGACCACATGCCGCCGGGAATGTAGACCTCAAAAAGAATGAGGCGTTCCGCCGGTAGCGGGTGCGAGAGGATGTGATGCACTTCCCTTAAGGCCGCACCACCGCCGCGCACCTCGGTGCGCATTTCTTCAGGTTTAAAGAGGCGCAGCGGGTACTTGCCTTCGGCGGGAGCCGTCCCGATGGCGAATTCAAAATCGCTTATGGTGGTAACAGAAATGTTTTGCCCTGGTGGAGCATAAAGAACCTGGGGCTTTTCCTCAAAAACTCCCTGGCGCGCTACCTGAAAGTCCTGATCTGCTGCGCTTAAAACGGCCTGTCCTTGCAGGGGGACGAGCGCGGCCTCGTTAGCCTCGGTGGCAAAGCTAAAAGACTCGCCGGCAGTGAGTTTTACGGCCTTATACGCAAGATAGGACCAACCGTAATCCTCGGGTGTGACCTCATGGACAAGCTGTGTGTTGTCATGGGGTCTTAAGTGGTGTTTCTGTGACATAATTTTTCCTTTCCTTTCGATTGATACCGAATAGAAACCATTCTTTCGTCCTAAAGTAAGTGGAAAGTAAAAAGGAGAAAGAGAAAAGTAGAGTTTTTCCCACTACTTTCCACCAACTACCAACCACCTTGTGCGCTCATAAACTCCATAACCTCTGCCAAGCTGGGCATGGCGCTGGCGCAGCCATGCCGCGTCACCACGATAGCGCCGCAGGCATTGCCTAAGCGGGCGCTCTTAAACCAGTCCCAGCCTTGCAGCCAACCGTAAATGAGACCGCTGGCAAAGGCGTCGCCCGCGCCAACGGTATTTAGGACCCTGACCTTAAAACCAGGCACATCCAGAGGGTCTCGAGCCTGTGTAAAGACGCTAACTCCTTTAGCACTGCGTTTTAGCACCAGTACCTTAGGCCTTTGGGCCTGGCTTAGCCAGTTTGTGATGCGAGGTTTAAGCTCGCTACGCTGCTCTTGGTTAAGCGATTTGATCACCGTGCTGTCGGCGGGGTTGTCGTTATCTATCAAGGTAGCGTAAACCTCTTCTTCGGTGCCTATAGCGACATCGACCAGTGGCAAGATTGCCCGGAGGTTGACGCCAAAAGCCCGGGAGTCGTGCCATTGGTCCGGGCGGATATCGAGGTCTAAAAACACTGTTACAGAGGAAGATTTTGCCAGTTCCGCCGCATGAAACATCGCTTCGCGACCAGGGGATTTGCTTAAAGAGGTGCCGCTTAACAGCAAACAGCGGCTTTGGGCAATGGGTGCAGCCTGCACATCGTCGATACTTAGCTGCACATCGGCGGGGTTCTCGCGGTAGAACACCAGAGGAAAGCAATCCGGTGGTTCTATGCCCAGCAGAGCTAAGCTCGAGCGCGCCATTAACTTTGTTGGTATGAACTCGGTGCTGATACCCTCACGTATAAGATAACTGCGCAAAAAACTTCCTGCTTTATCGTCGCCGACAGCCGTGAGGATAGCCACTTTACAACCCAAACGCCGCGTGCCAACAGCAATATTGATCGGGCTGCCACCTATGCTGGCCGTGAAGCTTTCGATTTGTGTAAAAGGCGCCCCTAAGTTTTCCGAGAATAAGTCAAGTGAGGATCGCCCCAAAGTCAGAACATCAAAATTCTTTGGTTTAAGGTGATGTTTCACAATAAATACAATCCATTTCATTCTCTTTGACAGTAAGATTAATTGTCTAGCTTTTTACTCAAAATCAGTTTTGACTATCTCATACTGAGCCCGATTAATTCCTGAACGTTATGAAAGGCACTCAGTTCGATTCTTCTCGTTCTACTCACATTTAAAAGCCTTATAGGATTCGACTTTTAAACGGAATTGGTATCAGCAGTTGCTCGAATGTTATTAACAACTGTGAGCACCACCGAATCGCTCTTTACTTAACTGCTGGTGACGAGTAACTTTTTTCTTCGGCGACAAGTACTTTTACATTGCTTTCTCGCAAAAACTGGGTAAAGTCGTCTGCTAAGGACAAGTCGGTTACCAGCGTGTGAATCTGCCGCCATTTGGCAAAGGACGCCAGACTGGTCTGACTTATCTTGCTGTGATCAACCAGTGCCACGCATTCGGTGGCTGCGTGGACCATGGCGGCTTTTGTCTCGGCGACGCCCAGATTGGGCGTGGATAAGCCCCGCTCGATAGAAGCGCCATCCGCGCCGAGAAAGACAATGTCAGCCTGGAGTCGCTCGAGATTTTCGACTGTGAGTGGGCCGAAAGTTGCCAAACTGTGTTTTCTGACCGGTCCGCCCAAAAGAATCAACTCAAAATCAGAAACGTTTGCCAGTTCCGAAATAATGGGCAGCGAATTGGTCACGATGGTCAGACCGCGTTTGTACTGGGGCAAGAGACGTGCCAAAGCTAAAGTGGTGCTGCCCGAATCGAGAATGAGAGTATCACCGTCATGAATGAGCTCGAGCGCTTGGTAGGCAATGCGCTCTTTGTTAGGCCCAAGTTTGCGAATCTTGTAAGCAATCGAGAGATTGAACTTAGAGCGCCTGGCGGCAATGGCACCACCATGAACGCGCTTTAACAGGCTGAATTCTTCGAGTAACTGTAAGTCTTTGCGGATGGTTACGTCCGAAACTTCCAGGTCTTCGGCGAGTTCAGTCACGCTGACCCGACCACGTTGCTCGAGCTGCTCTAAGATACTTTGCTGCCGGGGATTGAGCTCGAGCTGCTGAGTTGGAAAAGCAGCCACTGCTTACCTCCATTTAATTTCAAACATAAGGCTATAGTACACAAAATTACTTTCGAATGTAAGTACAGCGCTTTCAGATTATTGACAAAACAAAGATTTAGGCGTAAGATTCGAAACACTAAACCAATACGATAGCTGAGATTCCTTTAGCGGAGGTGATGCTCTGTAAGTCGGTTCTGGCAAGCCCTAGACTAGTCTTTGTAGTTTTGAGAAGGTGTCCCAAATTGTGTGTGTTGAAACTGCCAGCTAACGCCCCTGACATAATTCACAAACCACAATACACAATTTGTGGTACACCGCCGTTTTGAAATTCCAACTTTGGAAGGAGCCGTGAAATGAAAAAATTGTTCTTAGCGCTTAGCGTAATTATTTCTTTTGGCCTAGTTGCTAATGCCTTAGCACAAGTACCGGAGCGCAGTGATATCCGCATTGTCGTGGTTAGTCACGGTGCTGCTTCGGACCCCTTTTGGTCGGTAGTTGTAAATGGCGTGGATCAGGCTGCCGCTGATATGGGTGTCAATGTCGAGTATCGTGCCCCGGATACCTTTGACATGCCGCGCATGGCCCAACTTATCGACGCCGCTGTGGCTTCAAACCCCGATGGCCTGATTGTTTCGATCCCTGACGCCGATGCGCTTGGCGATTCTATCCGCGCGGCGGTAGAAGCAGGCATTCCGGTAATGTCGATGAACTCAGGCAGCGATGTCTTTAAAGACTTAGGCGTCTTGCGCCACGTGGGCCAGACCGAATACGAAGCCGGCTTTGGCGCCGGGCAACGCATGGCTGCTAAAGGGGTGCAAAACGGCCTTTGCGTTAATCACGAAGTGGGCAATGTAGCGCTGGATTTGCGTTGCCAGGGCTTCGAAGACGGCCTTGGTGAGGGAGCCAGTGTCGATGTCTTGGCTGTTTCAACTGACCCGACCGAAATTCGCAACGCGGTATTAGCTGCTTTTAGCGCTAATGCCAACCTTGAAGGCGTCCTGGCAGTAGGCCCGGTTGGTGGCGAACCCACTATTGCCGCTTTAGAAGAAAATGGCCAACTTGGTGAGATTGAATTGGGCTTTTTTGATCTTTCGCCCACCATTTTGCAAACCCTAGCCGATGGCAATGCTGCTTTTGCTATAGACCAACAGCAATACCTCCAGGGCTATCTGCCGGTTGCGATGCTGACACTTTATATTCAGTATGGTTTGTTGCCAGGCTCAGAAGTAGTGTTAACAGGCCCCGGTTTTGTAACCCCGGACAATGCCGCTCAGGTAGTTGAATTGAGCGCGCAAGGTATCCGCTAAGTATTAAAAAGACTAAAAGAGGGCCTGATCCAGGCCCTCTTTTAGTCAATGAAGGGCGGTGTAGCAAAAGTAGTAGGTGGTTAATGGTAGGTGGTCGGTAGGAAAGGCATTTTTGGAAAGCCCTCAGCGAGTTAATTTTAGATGTTTGTGGTCAACTGACAAATTCCCATTGTCTGAATGCCACCACTGGGAAATCCCGGGCTTCTACTTCCTACCAACTACTTTCCACTTACTTTTTACTTTCCTCTTTTTACTTTTCACTTTTCCTTTAACACCCAATTTGGGACAGTTTCAATGAGGTAATAGCGTGGCAACCATTGATCGCAGTGCTGACGAACGTATTAGAGAGGTCGGCATTTTACGCAAACTGTTGAGTCGCCCGGAACTTGGCGCGGTTTCAGGCGCTATTTTAGTTTTTATTTTCTTCGCCATTGTAGCGGCCAATCGCGGCTTTTTGAGCTTTCGGGGGGTTTCCAGTTGGTTAGAGGTCTCGGCGCAACTAGGTATTTTGGCAATTGGTGCGTCATTGCTGATGATTGGCGGCGAATTCGA
Organism: Trueperaceae bacterium; assembly: GCA_030147925.1. Lineage (GTDB taxonomy): Bacteria > Deinococcota > Deinococci > Deinococcales > Trueperaceae > JASBUK01. The sequence goes on along the minus strand of JASBUK010000091.1, from coordinate 26,724 downwards.
TCTCTCCATTGGTTCGATGATTGCCGCAGCCGGTATGGCAATGGCTATTCCGGTGGCCGTTTATGGCTGGCCTTTTTGGCTGGCTATTTTGCTGGCTTTTGCTTTTGCACTTTTTGTCGGCTATATCAACGGCATGATTGTCAACAGAACCAGATTACCCTCATTTATCGTTACCTTGGCCTTCTTGTTTATCTTACGCGGCCTCACCATTGGCTTTACCCGGCTCATTACCGGTCGAACCCAAGTTTCCGGCCTCAAACCTGCGGCTGAAGGCGATTGGCTGGCTGTAATTTTCCGTGGTGATATTTTTGGTTTGCCGGTTTCTATCTATTGGTGGTTAGGCTTAGCAGTTCTTACCACCTGGATACTGACCCGCACTCAATTTGGCAACTGGGTCTTTGGTGTCGGCGGTGATGCCAATGCGGCGCGTAACACCGGTGTGCCAGTAGAAAGAGTACGCATCATCTTGTTTATGGGCACTGCCGTAGCGGCCACGATCTTTGCAGCTTTGCAGGTGATTGACTTGGGTTCGGCTGATGTAAATCGCGGCCAGCTTAAGGAATTTGAGGCCATCATTGCCGCAGTGATCGGTGGTTGTTTGCTCACAGGCGGATATGGTTCGGTGGTTGGGGCGGTTTTTGGGGCGCTAATTTTTGGCATGGTACAGCAAGGCATATTCTTTACCGGTGTTAATACCGATTGGTTTAAGGTCTTTTTAGGCCTCATGCTGCTTATCGCGGTGCTCTTTAACAACTTTATCCGCAAGCGGGCAACGGAGGCGAAATAATGACGACTCCACTGGTGGAACTGCAGGATATTGTCAAGACCTTTGGCTCGGTTATCGCCCTTAATGACGTGTCCATGTCTGTTAATCCCGGCGAAGTAATGTGCCTGCTGGGGGATAACGGCGCAGGTAAGAGCACCTTGATCAAGACTATCTCCGGGGTTCACAAACAGACCTCTGGGAAGATTTTAATTGAGGGCAAGCCGGTAGTTTTTAATTCCCCCCGCGATGCCCAGCGAGCCGGGATTGCTACGGTTCATCAACATCTCTCGATTCAACCGCTGATGAGCGTGACCCGCAATTTCTTTTTGGGCCGCGAGCCGGTTAAGGGCTGGGGGCCTTTTAAGTTTTTTGATAAGAATTTTGGTGACAAAACAGTGGTGGCGGAAATGGCCAAGATGGGCATCGATATCAGAGACCCTTCCCAGGCCGTGGGCACTATGTCCGGTGGTGAGCGGCAGTGCGTAGCGATTTCACGCGCGGTTTACTTCGGGGCTAAAATACTTATCCTCGATGAGCCCACAGCGGCGCTGGGCGTTAAACAGGCCGGGGTAGTGCTGCGTTATATTGTCCAGGCCAAGACGCGCGGGCTTGGCGTTATCTTTATTACCCACAACGTCCACCATGCTTATCCGGTAGGGGATAAATTCACCATCTTAAAGCGTGGTCAATCTTATGGCACTTTTGCTAAAAACGAGGTCAGCCGCGAGCAAGTTTTAGGCATGATGGCAGGCACCGAGGAACTGGATGCGCTCCAATCAGAGTTAGAGGAATTTGCTCGTAGCGATGAAGCCCAGGCCAAAGGCCAGGCTTCTCAATATGAAGCGACCGCAGCAGCCGAACAAGCCTTGGCTAAAGAGTTACATCAGGAAAGCGAAAAAGTTCGTAAGGAACAAAATTAATTTTATAAGGACGGGTCATGCCAAAGTTTTTCTTGTGTAAGTTCTTAGGGGTCAGATGAAAGCCTTAAATGTGGCCATGATTGGCGCAGGTCGCATGGGGCAAACCCATGCCAAAGTACTTAGCAGTCTTCTTGACGTTCGCATTGCCGCAGTTGTTGACAATATCAGCGAAAATGCCCAGGTGGTTGCCAGCGTCTTTAATGCCAAGGTTTTGACCCTTGAGGAAGTTTTTAATGACTCGGGTATCGAGGCTGTCATCATCACCACCCCCACCCCCACACATGCAGAGTTAGTAATGCAAGCGGCCCAGGCCGGCAAAGCGATTTTTGTGGAAAAACCCGTTGCTGATTCCCTTGCTGCTGCCGAGGCAGTGGTGCGCACAGTGCAGGAAACGGGCGTGCCTTGTCAGGTGGGCTTTCAGCGCCGTTACGATCCAGCTTATATCGAAGTAAAAAGAAGGCTCGAGTCAGCTGAACTCGGCAAGCTTGAGAATTTTCGCGCCATTAGCCGTGACCCTTTTGCGCCCAAGCTTGAGTTCTTAAAGACTAGCGGCGGCATCATGGTTGATTTGGGGATTCATGATCTTGATACTGCACGTTTTTTCTTTGGCGAAGTCGAGGAAGTTTACTGCATTGGCGGTGCGGTGCGGGATGAAAGTTTGCGGGAATTCGGCTTGTTTGACTTAGCGGTTGCCACGCTGCGCTTTTGCAGCGGTGCCCTGGGTACGTTTGAGGGTGCTCTTAACACCGCCTATGGTTACGAGATCGTTGCCGATATAATTGGTGAGAAAGGCAAATATCATCTGGAGAAAAAGCAGCAGCTTAACCTCCAGTTTTGGGGTGAGCAAGGCGTGATACATGATTACCCGCAGCATTTTGACCAGCGTTTTCCCGAGGCCTATGCCGCCGAAATCATTGCTTTTGCCAAAAATATACAGGCAGGGCGACCGGTGAGCCCCACCGCGGCGGATGCCACCGAGAGTTTGCGCTTGGCTCTGGCTGCGCAACAGTCATTAGAAACCGGCAAAGTTGTCAACGTGCAAACGTTTGGAAAAGAGGTGACGTTATGAAGACAGTGCGTATGACGGTTGCTCAGGCGCTCGTACATTTCCTGGCCAGGCAATACAGCGAACTTGACGGCGAAGAGCGCCGTCTTATTGCCGGTGTCTGGGGCATTATGGGCCACGGTAATGTAGCGGGTTTGGGTCAGGCTCTACAGGAATATGGGCAAGAACTCAATTTGCCTTTTTACCGTCCTCAAAACGAGCAGGCCCAGGTGCATATCGCGGCGGCCTATGCCAAACATACGAACCGTTTAGCGACCTTCGCCTGTACCGCTTCGGTGGGGCCAGGCTCGAGCAACATGGTGACCGGTGCGGCGCTAGCCACGGTCAATCGTTTGCCGGTTTTACTCTTACCCTCGGATTATTTTGCCAGTCGCATACCTGACCCAGTGTTACAACAGCTCGAGCACAGCAGCGAACACGACCTGAGCATTAACGATATCTTTAGGCCGGTAAGTCGTTTCTTTACCCGGATTTCTAGACCCGAGCAGCTCTTGCACGCCCTGCCCGAGGCTATGCGGGTGCTTAGCGACCCGGCGGAAACGGGGGCGGTAACCATCTCACTGCCTGAGGACGTGCAGGCCGAAGCCTTTGACTGGCCCACCGCCATGTTTGAAAAGCGGGTATGGCGGGTGCGTCGGCCCCCAGCCGAAGCGGAACTGCTGGCGCAGGTCACCGACTTGCTAAAAAATGCTCAACGTCCACTGATTATTGCCGGGGGCGGCGTGAAATATAGCCAGGCAACTAAAGAACTAGATGCTTTTGCTAAAGATTTCGGCATTCCGGTAACGGAAACACAAGCGGGCAAGGGAAGCCTGAGTTGGGATCATCCGCTGAATATGGGCACTGTCGGCGCCTTGGCGGGCGCAGCGGCCAGCCGCATCAGTAGTCACGCCGATGTGATCTTGGCCATTGGCACGCGCCTTGGCGATTTTACTACCGGTTCGAAAACCACTTTCTCTGCCCAGGCTAAAATCATCGGCATCAATGTGGTGGCTATGGACGCGCACAAGCTTTTTGCGCTGCCGGTAGTCGCCGACGCCAAACTTACGCTTACCGCACTTGCCGAGATGCTGAAAGCCGGAGGCTATCAGAGCAGCAGTCGTCGCAGCGAGTTAAGCCAGCTTAAAAGCGATTGGGATAGCACGGTTGACGAGATTATCCGGGTTAAAGAGCCGGAAAATCTGGGCCAGGGTGAAGTACTGGGTATGGTAAACGAGATCATGGGGGGTGACGCCGTGATGATAAATGCCGCTGGTAGCATGCCCGGCGAACTCCCCAAAATCTGGCGTGCCAGCGACCCGCTTGCCTATCATGTCGAATACGGTTATTCCTGCATGGGTTATGAAATTCCCGCCGGGATTGGCGTGCGTTTGGCCGAGCCGGAACGTCAGGTGGTCGTCATGATCGGGGATGGCTCTTATCTGATGATGAACAGCGAGATTGTTACCGCTGTGGCCGAAGGTCTTGATCTTATTGTGGTAGTGGTGGACAACCACGGTTTTCAGAGCATTCACGGTTTGCAGCGTTCTTGCGGCACGCCGCATTTTGGGCTCGAGCTGCGCCATCGTGACCATAAGACCGGACTTTTAGAGGGCGATTACGTGCCAGTAGACTACGCTAAACATGCCGAGTCTATGGGAGCGCAGGCGTTTTACAGCAAAACCGAAGCGGAGTTTCGCGCCGCTTTGCAAAAAGCCAAGACAGATAAAGGTGTCAAAGTCATCGTGGTTGAAGTTGACCCGGAAAAACGCGTGGGCAGCTACGACTTTGGCGGCTGGTGGGAGGTGCCTATTGCCGAAACCTCAAACTTAGAAAGCGTGAAAAAAGCGCGAGAGAGCTACGAGGAAGACAAGAAAAAACAGGTTCTGTTTAAGTAGGGATACCGATTCCGTTAAAAAGCCGGTTTTCAGCCCATAGCTTTATGTCTGCTAAGTGGATAAGTTGAAACCTCAACCGGTTAGTTTTCTGGCTTTATATAGCGTTGTTGACAGTTGTCAATACCATCCGAGCGGTGCCGACATAGTCGAGAATGAAACGGACTATTAAGATATCTTAGAAAGCGAGTGATGCCTGAACGATGAGCACAAAGTCACTAGGTTTTGGAGTGATTGGCGCCGGGCGCATAGGCGCCTTGCATGCCAGACACATTGCCGGCGCCGTGGACGGTGCGCATTTGGTTGGGGTGATGGATGCGCTGACTGAAGCAGCGCAAAAGGCGGCCTACGGCGGGGCTTATGCCACCCAGGATGCCGAGCGGATTTTCACCGACAGCGCCATTGACGCGGTGCTGATTGCCTCGCCGACTACACAGCATGCCGCACAGATTAAAGCCGCTGCTAAAGCAGGCAAGGCCATCTTTTGTGAAAAGCCCGTAGCCCTGGATTTACAGGAGACCATTGACGCCATGAATGCCGTTAAAGAGGCCGCTGTTCCTTTTCAAATTGGCTTCAACCGCCGTTTTGACCCGGGTTATGCGGAGGTGGTTCGAGCCGTACATGCCGGGGAGATTGGTAAAGTGGAGATTTTCCGCAGCCAGTCCAGTGATCCGGGGCCTTCACCCGAGGCTTATATTGCCAGCTCGGGAGGTTTTTACCGCGATTCGGTCATTCATGATATTGACACGGCTCGTTTTGTGGCCGGTGAGATTGAGCGGGTTACGGCCTTGGGGCGGGTGCTGGTTGATCCGGTCTACGAAAAATACGGCGATGTGGACACCAGCATCCTCACCTTAGAGTTTGCCTCAGGGGCTATTGGTGTGATTCAAAACAGCCGCCGCACCGTTTACGGCTATGACCTGCGGGTAGAAGTGCACGGTGAAAAGGGCAAACTGCTTACCGAGGACGAACGGGCGACTAAAGTATGGCGTTATGATAAGAGGGGTATTCACGGCGACTTTTATTACTTTTTTATCGAGCGTTTTACCGCCGCTTACAGGCTCGAGCTCCAGAATTTTGTAAATGCCGTACTTAAAGGGTGCAGCCCCGAGCCGGGCGCGAGTGACGCCATCGAGTCATTGCGCGTAGCGGACGCCGCGACCAAAAGCCTCAAAGAGCAACGTCCGGTAGAGATTGCGGAGATAAGATGACACTAAAACTAGGCAACGCTCCTTGTTCCTGTGGAACCATAGAAAACACGGCAGGCGAACGCAGCATTTCTTATTCACAAATGTTAGATGAGTTGGCCGAAACGGGCTATGTAGGCACCGAGCTGGGTGACTGGGGCTTTATGCCTACTGATCCCAAAAAGCTAAAAGCTGAGCTAACGGCCAGAAACTTAAGCATGATCGGCTCCTGGGTCTCCATTAGGCTTTATGACCGAGACTATCACCATGTCGGTGTTGAGCGGGCTTTGCGAGTCGCTGACTTGCTGGCGGAAGTAGGTGGGCCTAGCTGTACTATCAACATTGGCGACGACCACAGCACCGTGCCTATGCGTGACCGCAACACCGGGCGCATCAGACTGGAGCACATGCTCAGTGACGACGGCTGGAAAATTTACAGTGAGGGAGTGATGCGCGTTGCCGAAGCGGTAAAACGCGAAACCGGTTTGCGCTCGGCTCTGCACCCGCACGGCTCCACCTATGTAGAAACTCCTGCGGAGATCGACAGATTCTTAAGCCTCACCGATCCTGAATTAGTGGGCATTGTCTTTGATACCGGACACCACGTCTTGGGTGGCGGCGACCCGGTTACAGGCATCGAGAAATATGCCAGCCGTATTTGGCTGCTGCACCTAAAGGATTTTGAGCCCAAAGTGGTCGAGCAGGCCAAAGTTGCGGGCTGGAATTACAACCACATGATTGGCAAAGGTCTTTTCAGCGAGTTGGGTCAGGGTGTGGTGGACTTTCCCGCTGTAATTAAGACCTTAAAGCGTATCGCTTATGGGGGCTGGTTGGTAGTAGAACAAGATGTCTTGCCCGGCATGGGCGAGCCCCGGGAAAGCGCCAAACGCAACCGGGAGTACTTAAGGAGTTTGGGTTTATAAAAAGTTGGCGGAAAATCATCATTGATATTTAAGGAGAAAAAATAATGACCACAACCTCTGCAAAACAGTTGCTCAACTATATTGGCGGCCAGTGGGAGAGCGTAAGCAGCGACCATCTGGACGTGCGCAACCCGGCCACCGCCGAAGTGATTGCTGAAGTGCCGCTCAGCCCCAAAGACGAAATTGCGGAGGCGGTAACAAAGGCCAAAGAAGCTTTTAAAGATTGGCGTATGACACCTGTTGGTGACCGGATTCAGCCTCTCTTTAAATTCAAAATGCTCTTAGAGGAGCGGCTTGACGAACTGGCTAAAACCATCACCAACGAATGTGGCAAGACTTATAAAGAAAGCATAGGGGAGATGCGCCGAGGCATAGAAAATGTTGAGGTGGCCTGTGGCACGCCCATTTTGATGCAGGGGCAAAACAACGAAGATATTGCCCGGGGTATAGACGAACACATGATTCGCCAGCCGCTTGGTGTGGTGGCGGCCATTACACCTTTTAATTTTCCGGGCATGATTCCGCTGTGGTTTTTGCCTTACGCAGTGGCGACGGGTAACTGCTTTATCCTTAAACCCAGCGAAAAAGTGCCTATGACCACACAAAAAATCTTTGAACTGCTCGAGCTCTCGGGCTTCCCGCCGGGGGTGGTGCAGTTGGTCAACGGTGGTAAGGACACCGTAGACGCGCTTTTAGACCACCCGGATGTTCGCGCCATTTCCTTTGTCGGCTCCACTCCGGTAGCCAAATACATTTACAGTCGCGCCACGGCCAACGGCAAACGTGCCCAGTGCCAGGGTGGCGCTAAAAACCCCGCGGTGGTACTGCCTGACGCCGATATGGAAATGGCGACCCGCATTCTGGCCGACAGCGCCTTTGGTTGCGCGGGGCAGCGCTGTCTAGCGACGTCCGTGGCTATTACTGTGGGCAAAGCCAAAGAAGAATTCACCGCCAGAATCATCGAGGACGCTACGAGCCGCCGGGTGGGTTATGGCCTCGATGAAGACGTGGTCATGGGCCCGGTGATTAATGATGCCAGTAAAACCCGCATAGAAGGTCTGGTGGAAAAAGGCGTAGCAGAAGGCGCCAATCTTTTGGTGGATGGCCGCGGCAAGGAAGTGGACGGTTTTAGAAACGGTTATTTTGTCCATCCCACGGTTCTTGGCGATGTAAACCCACAAGGCGAAATTGCTCGCACCGAAATCTTTGGCCCGGTACTTAGTATGATGCACACTGCTACTGTAGAGGAGGCCATCGCCCTGGTCAACAACCGCAACTATGGCAATCAGGCCTGCCTGTTTACCAGCTCGGGTTATGCCGCCCGGCAGTTCCGTTATGCCGTGGACGCCGGCAATATCGGCATCAATTTAGGAGTGGCGGCCCCAATGGCCTTTTTCCCCTTCAGTGGTTGGAATGACAGTTTTTTTGGTGATTTGCACGCACAGGCAAGACACGGCGTCGAGTTTTACACTCAAACCAAGGTAGTGGTAGAACGTTGGCCTCAGGAGTGGAGTCGCCAGTTTTAGTCTTTGACTGGTCTTGCCACTTATGAGTGAAGTCAAAAAAAAGTTCGACCTCATCACCATGGGTCGCTCGTCTATCGACCTTTATGCCAACGATATCGGTGTGGCCTTTGAAGATATTAGTAGTTTTGCCGCCTATGTCGGGGGTAGCCCGACCAATATTGCCGTTGGCACCAGAAGGCTGGGGCTCAATGTAGCGCTATTAACCGCTGTCGGGCAGGACAAGGTTGGCGACTTTGTGGTGCATTTTCTTAACAAAGAAACTGTGGACACCAATTATATTCCACACAAGGTCGGGGTGCGTACCAGCGCCGTACTGTTGGGTATAGAGCCGCCGGACAAATTCCCGCTGGTGTTTTACCGTGATAACGCTGCCGATATCCAGCTGAACATTGACGATGTTTTGGCTACGCCACTCTCAGAGAGTCGCGCCCTGGAAATCTCTGGTACGGGCCTCAGTAAAGAGCCGGGGCGCAGCGCCACTTTTTTTGCTGCTGAACAGGCCAAAGCTGCCGGGGCGACTGTCTTCATGGACCTTGACTTTAGGGCCGATCAGTGGCATGATCCCAGGGCCTTTGGCGTGAATGTGCGAGCCATTTTGCCACTGGTGGATGTCGCCATTGGTACCGAAGAAGAAATCAACGCCGCCATGCTTAGTGACCCCAGTCAGCTTAAGATTGTCGAGCAGCAAATTACGGCGCCGGAAATTCAGGGGGACTTAGTTGCCAATATCAGGGCGATATTGGCAGCACCCTCGGGCCCTGAGGCATTGGTGGTAAAAAGGGGCGCCGAGGGTGCTACAGTTCATTTGCGCTCGGGTGAAGTAATTGCGGCAGCTGGTTTCCCGGTTGAGGTGCATAATGTGCTTGGTGCTGGTGACGCCTTTGCTAGCGGCTTTATCTATGGACGACTAAAAGGCTGGGACTGGTTTAAGAGCGCCCGCATGGGCAACGCCTGCGGAGCTATCGTGGTTACGCGACACGGCTGTGCTAACTTTATGGCTTATGAGCAAGAGGCGCTGGATTTTGTGCAGGCAAGAGGAGGGTTCTAAGGCGATAACGCAGGCCCGCAGTTTGTTGACTGAACCAGCTAACTTAGCCTCCCGCCGCTTAGCCTTGACGCTTCTTGACGAAGCGACGAGGGCAAGTAAGCGGTTAAACGATTCTGCCGACGCGGAAGCGCTGCATGACTTCCGGGTGAGTTTGCGACGCTTGCGGGCTTTTTTACAGGCTTACCGGGGGTATTTGGGCAAGCCTTCGGTTGCTAAGTTGCGCCGAGAAATCGCACAGCTAATGTCGCGCACCAATATGGGCCGAGACACCCAGGTTCATGTCGCCTGGCTCAGGCAGCAAAGTCACCGCTTGACCGGTTTGCAGCATGGCGGTATTGACCTCATGCTGGAGACCCTTAGCCAGGAGATGCAAACAACTGCACCTTTTGACGAGATTATCGAGGAATTTAACTCTGTCGAGGGGAAGCTGCGTAAGCGCTTGTCGCGAGCAGAGAAGGCCGCGCAGCCAAAAGACGTTTCTGAAAACACTGGTTTTGCCGAGGCCACTAGTGCTGTTTTAGCCAAGTTGTCAGCTAAGTTGGGCAAGCAACTCGGGCAGATCAAGTCGCCGCAAGACGCCGACCCTTTACACCAAGCCCGTCTTAGCGTTAAGAAATTGCGCTATGTGCTCGAGCCCTTGCGCAAGGAGCTAGTGGGCGGACGCGGGATGATCCAGCAACTGAAAAACTTACAGGAAATTTTGGGCGAACTCCATGATCTGGATACATTAGAACTGCGGATTGTCACAGCACTCGAATCTTCATCACAAGCTTACTCGGTGCGACTGTTCGAACTTGCTGTCAGCGAGTCGCGTGTGGCAGACATTGTGCGAAACATCCCCGAATTGCAGCGTTGTCACGCCCTGGCTGCGCTTATAAAATACGTATACGACGAAAGGAAACAGCTTTTTGCCCGGCTGACCAAAACCCAGCTGGTCAAGCAGGCCGAAGAAATTTCTGCGCAAATCGAGGAGTTCGGTAGCCAACTTGTGACACCACCGGTCGATTTATCCTGAGTTGGCATGATTTGTAAGTGGAACAAGAAGAATCGAACCGAGTGCCTTTCATAACGTTCAGGAATTAATCAGATTCAGTATCAGGGGTGACTTTGGTCACCCCTTGCACCTAACTTTTGCTATAAGGACTTCTCCACTACCGCCGCAACGTCTTTGGCAATAGCCTCAATCATTTCCTGCTCGGGGCCTTCAACCATCACGCGCACCAGCGGTTCGGTGCCGCTTGGGCGCAAATTTATGCGTCCTTTGCCTGCTAATTTGACTTCGGCGTCTTTCAGCGCCAAGCGAACGTCATCATGTTCAACGATGTTGAACTTCGCTCCGGCTGCTACCGGGACGTTTAGCAGTGTTTGCGGATACATAGGAATTTCATCTATCCAGTCTTCTAAGGCTTTGCCGGATTGCCGCACGGCGGCTAAGGTTTGCAGGGCCGATAGGATACCGTCACCCGTCGGGGCCTTATCGAGAAAGAGTAGGTGCCCGGATTGTTCGCCGCCTAAAGATAAATTTTTGCTGCTTAATGTTTCATGGACATAGCGATCGCCAACATCCGTGCGGATAAGGTCGATACCCTTGTTTGCTAAGTAGTGCTCGAGCCCGAGATTAGTCATGACCGTAGCCACAATGGCGCTCTCCTGACGGTTCACCCCACAGATAGCCAGCATGTGGTCCCCGGTGACTAAGCGCCCCTTTTTGTCAACCAATAAAGCTCTGTCGGCGTCGCCGTCAAAAGTGATACCCACATCCAAACCTTGTTCCAGCACGCGTTTTTGTAAGGTTTCGGGATGAGTAGAGCCACAATTAAGATTGATGTTGCTGCCATCGGGCTTGGCGTTGATTACGTCTAAACGAGCACCGATTTGCTGAAACACACGCGGGGCGATTTCATAACTGGCGCCATTGGCGCAATCTAAGCCAACTCTGAGCCCGTCGAGATAAGGGGCGTTGTCCAGCAGGAACTTATAGTAGTCATCGCTATTTCGGCGATAACGCTGAGAGCTGCCGATAGCCGTTCCTACCACCGGTGGGAGGCCGCTGATGACCCCGTCGGCTAAAAAGCCCTCTATTTTACTTTCTAGCTGGTCGGAAAGCTTTTCGCCCTGGGCGTTAAAGAACTTGATGCCGTTGTCGTTAAAAGGGTTGTGCGAGGCGCTTATTACCACCCCGGCATCGGCACCTAAGTGTCGGCATAGATAAGACACTCCGGGCGTGGGTATGACACCTAAGTAAACGACATCGGCGCCCCTTGAGCTTAGGCCCGCACTGACGGCGTGGGCCAGCATGGGGCCGGAGCGGCGCGTGTCCATACCGATGACAAGTCTTGGTTTTTTAAGCCCCGCTTGCTTTAAACCTTCGGCGGTGGCCATGCCCAGCCTAAAGGCAAAGGCGGCGGTCATGGGTTCTTCGCCGGCAATGCCGCGAATCCCATCGGTTCCAAAATACTGGCGTGCTGACATGGCCGTTATTCTAACGTGCTGAGCTTATTAGGGTAGTCACCTTGTGGTTTATTTCGCTTCCAGCCAGTTGTCTCCCACGCCTATATCGGTAAGTAGCGGGACGGCTAGCTTATAGGCAGTTTCCATAGTCTCTCGGATAGCTTTGGCGACTGCAGGCGCGCGGTCCTCGGGTGCTTCTACGATGATTTCGTCATGGACTTGCAGCAGCAATTTCGCCTCATAGGGTTTTAGTTGGGGCTCGAGCTTGACCATAGCCAGCTTCATGATGTCAGCCGCTGTTCCCTGGATGGGCATGTTGTAAGCAGTTCTTTCGGCATATTCGCGCTGGTTGCGGTTTTTGCTGTTTATATCAGGAATCATGCGGCGGCGGCCCAAAAGCGTCTCGACATAGCCTGTCTTGCGGGCAAAAGCCAGCGTGTCTTCAATGTATTGCCGCACCCTGGGGTAGCGGGCAAAATAAGTGCTTATGAATCTGTCTGCCTCCTCATAGCCGATGCCCAACTCGCGGGTGAGCCGGTGGGCGGACATGCCGTAGAGCACTCCGAAATTGATGATTTTGGCAACGCGGCGCATCTCCGGATTTACTTCGGATAAGGCCACATTATGCACTTCGGCAGCGGTGCGGCGGTGGATGTCTTCACCGGCATTAAAGGCGTCTATCAGCGCAGTTTCATTGGCAATATGGGCCAGAATGCGTAATTCAATCTGCGAGTAGTCGGCCACCAAGAGCTTGTGTTTTTCAGCAGCGATAAAAGCCTTGCGGATTTGTCTGCCTATTTCGGTTCTCACCGGAATGTTTTGCAGATTGGGATTGGTGCTGGAGAGTCTGCCGGTGGCCACTATCGCTTGATTAAAGGTGGTGTGAACCCGTCCGGTTTCAGAGTGAACCAGTTTGGGTAATGGGTCGAGATAGGTGTTTTTTAGCTTGGACAGTTCCCGATAGTCGAGTATGAGCTGAACGACCTCGTGTTCACCCTTTAAGGGCTCGAGCGCACTGACTGCGGTGCTGCGTTTGCCCGTGGAAGTTCGTTTACCTGCCTGAAGTTTTAGCTTGTCATAGAGCAGTTCGGCCAGTTGATCCCGCGAGTTTAAGTTGAGCAGGGGATTTTCGGCGATTTTGCGCACCCGGTCTTCGGCAGCCTTTAGCTGCTTGGCGAGTTCTAAAGATTGCCGCTCTAGTAGCTCGCTATTCAAGCGAATACCGCTGTATTCCATATTCGCTAGAATGTTTGACAGAGGTTTTTCGATTTCCTGATAGAGCGCCCGTTGTTTTTCTTCCAGTCTTGTAGGTAGAACCTTGAGTAGTTCGGCGGTGACGACGGCTCGAGCCTGAGCGTTTGCCTCCCATTCACCCGCGCCATAGCGCCGGGCTACGGCTTCGGCCTGAGAGCTGTTGGGGTCGAGCACATAGGCCAGTAGCAGCGGGTCGTCGCCGGCGGCAATGTCTATCTGCCGGCGCCGGGCGTAGACGGCCAAAGCTTTGGCGTCGCAGGCGTTGATTATTGGCTGTGACTTTAAGAGCTCGAGCTGTTCTTTTTGGTTGGTGGCTCGAGCCACGCGTCCGCCTGCTGCTATAGCCAGCTCGCTCAGTTCGGCAGTCATGGCACTTAAATCCGAAAGCACATAACCAATACTGACGGCTTCTTTGGGTAGCTCTGTGGACAGCTCCGACCAGCTGACTTCCTGAACGCTGCGGCTGTTGCTCAAACCCAGTTCGCGCATAATCGAGCCGAATTCCAGTTCGTTTAACAGCGTCTTGAGCTGCTCGCTCTGCATCTGCCGGTCGGCCCAGTTCTCGGGCTCAATGTCCAGGTCGGCGTTGGTAACAATTCTGGAGAGTTCGCGCGAAAATTTGACGTCTTCGAGGCTGTCACGAATTTTTTTAGCGGCACTTTCCGGTTTGACTTCATCAAGATGCTCCAGAATATAGTCGAGCGAGTCATAACTTTGCAGCAGCTTGGCGGCTGTTTTGGGGCCGATGCCCTTAGCGCCCGGGATGTTGTCCGAGGCGTCGCCGGTGAGTGCGCGATAATCCGTCCACTGGTCTACCCGCACGCCATATTTTGCCAAGACTTCCTCGGGACCGTAGCGCTCGGTTTTATCGAGGCCACGCACGCAGACGCGTTCACTGACAAGCTGATAGGCGTCACGATCACTGGTGACAATCTCGACGCCGTAACCACTGTGTTCACAGCGTTTGGCGATGGTGCCAATCAAGTCGTCAGCCTCTAAGCCCACCACCTCGATTTGATAAAGCCCCAATAAATCGACCAGTTTTTTGATGGTGTCGATCTGCCAGGGTAAGTCCTCGGGAATGGGTGCCCGCCCTGCCTTATAGTCTCCGTATTGTTCATGCCTAAAGGTCTTGGCCGGAGCGTCAAAAGTGACCACGGTGGCGTCGTGCTGACCTTCTTCTTTGAGAATGCGCAGCAGCGAGCGGATAAAGCCAAAGATGGCATTGGTTGGTTGCCCCTTGCTGTTTGACAGCTCACGGATGGCGTAGTAGCTGCGAAAGGCCAGCGCGTGACCGTCGATAATGACAATTTTGTGACCGTTAATTTTGGCGGCTTCACCCTGGGGCGTGCTAAAAAGCGAGGGCTGGTTCTGGCTGTTCATAAGGCGTTTACACCGAGAAACGGCAGGAGACTAGAGGCTAAATTCATGGCTATAGCTTACCGCGAAACACCTCACACTATCTCCTCGCTCCTTCCTTATGGGAAAAGCTCATGTAGATCAGCTGCAGGATCAACAGAGCCTAAAGATTCCAGCCCCCGGCAACTTCTAAGGTAGAACCGGTGACATAAGCCGCTGCGGGTGAAAGCAAATAGAGTGCCGCCGCCGTGAGTTCTGATAATCTGCCGGTGCGCTCCATGGGTATTTCTTCGGTTGGTTGGGTCATGCTGTTGTCCATCACGCCGGGGCTTAAGACATTGACGGTGATGTTGTTTTTGGCTTCGGTTTTGGCCAGCGCCTTACTGTAGAGAATTACTCCGGTTTTGGCAATGCTGTAAGCGATAATGCCGGGTCGTGCCACCAGCTTTTCGGCTCCGGCATAGCCTAAGTTGATGATGCGCCCACCACCGGCGCTGCGCATTAGCGGCACGGCGGCCTGGCAGGTGTAAAAGGTGCTGTGCAAGTTGCTGTCAAACATGGCGTGCCAGTCTGTGGCTTTAAGCTCGGCCAGTGGAGTGCGGTGATAATTGCCCACGTTGTTTATCAGCACATATAAGCCCCCGAGTTGCTTATGTGCCTCTGTGACTAAGTGCTGAGCTTGCTTAATATCGCTAAGGTCGGCTTGCAGGACTATGCTCTTAACACCCTGGGCACTCGCCTGCCGGGCGACTTCGCTTGCCTCGTTGTGGCTCGAGCGGTAGTGAATCGCCACGTCATAACCCTGCTTGGCCAGCGCCAGCACCAGCGCCTTGCCAATTCCCTTGGCCGAGCCGGTAACCAGCGCTCCAGGCATCAGGCGTTCTCCTGTTGGGCGAGATAAAACTCAAGCAATTTGCGGGTAGGGGTATTGAGCGGATAGTCAAGAGCATGCCTTGGCTCGAGCCAGGCATAGGCTTCAGCCTCTTCGTTTAGGATTACGGCCTCGCTGTCACAGTAGGCGATGAAGTTTAGCAGGATAAAATGCGCCTCTTTGTAAAACTCTGGAGAATTTACGGCCTCCTGCACGGGGCCGGGCTGGATGCTGCTCAGCTCGAGCCCAGTTTCTTCCTTAAATTCTCGTTTTAGAGCCGCTGCAATGGTTTCACCGTAATGGATTTTACCGCCGGGCACACCCCAACTGTCGCGCCATTTATGCGTTTTGATAATCAGCACTCGCTTTGAAGGGCCGACAAGCAGTGCGCCGACGGTGGCTAGAGGCTGCATTTAGAAACCTTGTTTATAAGGCGAGATTGTCTTTTAGTCATCTTACTCTCTATTTTGAAGGTATCTGCGAAAACGCCAGTAGCGCAGTAGCTGAAGACACAAAACATAAAGCGCCTGCACAAAAAGGCTGATTACATACCAAAACGGTTTTTCGATGAATACCAGTATTCCTAAGAGCAAAAACTGACTGCTCAGCCCTAAGTTTACGATGCTGGCGGTGGAAAACATGTCATTCCAGGCTAGGCGTATGTCCAACGGTGCGGATGCAAAGTCCAGACCGCTAACACGTTTAAAGCTCTGGGCTTCTAAGCTGTCGATAAGGCGGTCTTGTGGCGAAAAGACCAGTTCATAGGTATTTTTAAAGAAATTGTAGAGAGCTTGGGACGCGCCCCGGGCAATGTCTTGTGACCCAGGTTCCGGGCGGCGCAACTGCTGGTAAGCCAGCTCGAGCTTATAGTCAAGCGAGAGAATAAAACTCAGGATTAAAAATGCCGGTATCAGCAGCCAGATGGAGCCATAGGCCGCCAGCGCGGCAAAGAGCGCGACATTGACAAAAAAATCCATCACGGTGTCAAAATAGCGGCCCATAAGCGTGACTTGTCCGGTGGCTCGAGCCAAACCGCCGTCGACATTGTCCAGCAGGGTTTTTACTTGCAACAGCAGCGCCGCCGCCAAAAATTGACCAGCCGGGGCAATCAAAAAAGCCGCCAAGAAACCAATAAGGCCATGCGCTAAGACAACATATAAAGGGTTGAGCCTAAGTGGGGCTAAGAGCCGAATGAGCACCAAAGCTAAAGGTTGAATGACGATCATAATTAGTTCTCGGCGTGGTCGTGGCTTTGGCGCGTCCGCTAAGGGCATTATCAAAAATCCTAGCATTTGCTTTAGCCTTGTACCGCCGATATTTCGCGGCGATATACTTAACACATCTTTTTAAGGGTTCAGGGAGTGTCCTATGTTTGTTTTGTGGTGGTTAATAGTCTTGCTGCTGCTAATTCTCTGGCGCACGATTTTGTGGCGGCCCCGGGCGTTGCCCGGACTGACGCGGCCCACGCCGCTCTTGCTCGGCCATCGGGGGGTGCGGGGCAGCCTGCCCGAAAACAGCTTGGCTGCTTTTACGGCTGCTTTTGAAGCCGATCTGGACGGCATCGAGTTTGACGTGCAGCAAAGCCGCGATGGTGTTTTGGCAATTTATCACGACTTTGAGCTGCCCGATGGCCGCAAACTAAGTTCTTTGAGCTTTGCCGAATTGCAGGAGGCCGACTCAAATATTCCTAAGCTAGAGCAGCTTTTTGAGCTAGCGGAGCGTTATCCCGGACGGCTCTTAAACCTAGAGGTCAAAACTGCTGGCTTGCGCACAGGAGGGCTCGAGCGCAAGATTGCAGCGGCGGTTAAAGCGTCGGCTGTGGCCGACCGGGTGCTGGTTTCCAGCTTTAATCCCGTGTCTTTACTACGCATTCGTGTAAAAGCACCGAAACTGCGCACGGCTTTGCTTTTTGCCCCCGATTTGCCAGCTTGGCTGCGCTCTGGGTGGTTGGCGGGCTGGCTGCATGTCGATGCCGTGCACCCGCATCACTCACAGTTGCGGCCCGGGCTGATAAAGCGTGCCCAAGGACGTAATTTGCCGGTAAATACCTGGACGGTCAATGAGGCTTACCGCGTGCAGGAGGCCATTGCCCTAGGTGTTAGCGCTGTGATGGCCGATGACCCGGAGGCCTTAAAACGTGCGGCTGACAGGGTATAAATATGAAAAACTGCTTGGCAGATAGTGCTGCAAGGTGTTAGTTTGGGTTTATGGAAGCAAAGTTCAAGCTGATTAGCTCAAATAGCGTTGAGCTTTTTGACGAGCGTCTTAACCGCTTTATGTCTTCTTTGGGGGTTGACAACATCATTGTAGACGTTAAGTTTTCCACCGCTATGTCGGGCTCGAGCATTGAGTATAGTGCGCTGGTTCATTATCAGGAAACGGAAGCTTGGGGCGAAGGCTAAACCGCCCTTAAAGGGCTCTGAGATGATAGATGGGGATGGTGCTAAAAATGAGTAAAATGTCAGCCACCTTAGTTCTGGCCGTCGATGACAACCCGGGAATCTTGAAATTGATTGAGATGAGTCTGAGCGCGGCGGGCTATGCCGTGTTGGCTTTTGACAATGCCTTAGAAGCTCTGGAGGAAATTGCTGAAGGCCTGCGCCCCGATGTGATTGTTTCAGATATATCCATGCCGGTTCTTGACGGCTTTGGCTTTTACGAGCAGGTGCGCAAGGTTCAGGAATTGCGGGCCGTGCCGTTTTTGTTCCTTACCGCTCTTGGTGACCGCGAACACGTGCGCCAGGGCATGTCGATTGGCGCTGACGATTATATCACCAAACCCTTTGAACGTGAGGAACTGGTTCAGGCGGTTAAAGTGCGCTTGCAACGTATTGCCGAGTTGCGCCGGCCTCTAGAGGGCAGTGTCAAGGCTTTGGCCCTGGGCAGCCCGGTAATCGAGCGGGATGGTGACAGGCTTGACTGGGATTCGCTAAAAGCGCTCGAGCTGCTCTTTTATCTGCTCGAGCACCGCTCCGGGGTCAACACCTTTGAAGTGGCCGAAGCCCTGTGGCCGGGTAAAACCGAATCAAAGGCCAGCAGCAGTTTTCACACCACCCTTTATCGCTTGCGCAAGGTGATGGGCGGTGAGTTGATTGAGTCGGCTAACCGCCGTTACTATCTGCACAGCAAATTTGAGATTGATTACGACGTAGACAACTACCGGAAACTGAGCCGACAGGCCCGTGAGAGCAGCAAGCTCGATGATTACGCGCAGGCACTGGCGCTTTACGGTGGCGAGTATTTGTCGGGTTTCCATTCGGCCTGGGTGGAAAATGTGCGCCTTGGCCTGCACTCGGAACAGCTAAACCTGCTATCCGAAGCCGCTGAAACAGCGCGCGAAGCCCATGACTACGACTTGGCCACACGCTATTATCAAACCATGACGAAACATGAACCCTACAGCGACGAAGCCTGGGAGGGTCTGGCTACAAGCTGGGAGGACCGGGGTGAGCCTGCTAAGGCAGAAGAAGTCCGTGAACGCTTTGCCAGCATCCTGGCGCGTGATTTTGACTAAGCTTGATATAAATATTTGCCCACA
Organism: Trueperaceae bacterium; assembly: GCA_030147925.1. Taxonomy (GTDB): domain Bacteria; phylum Deinococcota; class Deinococci; order Deinococcales; family Trueperaceae; genus JASBUK01. The sequence goes on along the minus strand of JASBUK010000091.1, from coordinate 7,941 downwards.
GGGTGCCAAACATCTTAAGCTTTAGCATCGAGGAGCCATTATGTTGATTGACTTAAAGGGTAAAAAAGGCATTGTTTTTGGTGTTACCAACAAGCGTTCTATCGCCTGGGCGATTGCCGAAACGCTGCATCAGGCCGGGGCCAGACTAGCCTTTGGCTATCAGGGCGAACGCCTTAAAGAAACCATAGAAAAGCTGACTAAGGATTTCCAGGACCCGCTGCTAATGGCTTGCGACGTCAGCAAAGACGATGAACTCGATGCTGTGTTTAATACCCTGGAGAAGAACTTTGGCACGCTTGATTTCATCGTGCATTCAGTAGCTTATGCCCCGCCGACTACTTTTGAAGCACCCTTTTATCAGACCCAGCGTAGTGACTGGCACACTGCCATGGATGTTTCAGCATACTCACTGGTAGCCATAGCGCAGCGGGCGCAGCCGCTGATGAGCGCAGGCGGGAGCATTATCACCCTGAGCTACTTAGCAGCCGAGCGCGTAGTGCCGCACTACAACATGATGGGTGTGGCCAAGGCGGCTTTAGAGGCCAGCGTACGCTTTTTAGCTTATGACTTAGGCCCTCAGGGTGTACGCGTAAACGCCATTAGTGCCGGGCCTGTACGAACCATTGCCGCGCGGAGTATTGCCGGTTTTGGTGATATGTACTCAAAAGCCGGTGCCCAGTCCATGCTCAAACGCAATATCACCCAAGAAGAAGTCGCCGGTTTGGCCCTGTCACTTATTGCAGACCAACTGGGTGGCGGCATTACCGGGGAAACCATCTATGTAGACGCCGGTTTTCATGCCATTGGCATGTTTTTAGAACCAAGCGAAGACTAAAAAAGCAGTTTTATTGAAGGTGTCCCAAATTGGGTGTTGAGGGGAACGAGGATAAGGGAATAGAGTAAGCTGGCTCTTCGCTCCCCGCTCCACATTCCTCGATCCTGGGTTTTTTAGGGAATGGGGAGAGTGGAGATTCTCCTACAAACTACCTACTACCCACCACTCACTACTGGTGGTACACCACCGTTTTATTAGACAAAGTTGAGAAACGCACTCTGCGGTACGTTTTTTATCGTTAGGTCCCAGAACTCCGGCAGAGTGCTCTGGGTTATACTTGAGCTATGTTTAACTCTTTTTCTTGGACTGGTGTTTTGGGGCGATGGCGTTAAAGACCTTGATAAGCTGTATTAAAGGACGCTAGTAAAAAACATCTCCAACGAAAATGAGGGTCTATCTTGATTGTAAAAACTGCATCACGTGCCGCTATTAAACCCGTTTACAAAGAAATCCTTGCCGATTTAGAGACGCCGTTGACTGCCTATTTAAAGGTGGCCGGTCATCCTGCCTTTTTGCTTGAAAGCGTCGAACAGGGCCTGTCGTTAGCACGCTACTCTTTTATCGGTACGGGCGAGCGCCGGCGTATCGAAGCCAAAGGTTCACAAGTAAAAATCACCACCGCAGAAAATGTGGAGACCTTTGAATCTGCCGACCCCTTGCAGGTTCTCTGGGATCAGACCGTTCGCGAGGCGCAGCATGACCCGGCGCTGCCGGACTTTTGGACGGGGGCGGTGGGTTATGCCAGTTATGACCTGATCAGGCTTTATGAAAACCTGCCTGACGATAATCCTGACGAATTAAATATCCCTGATTTGCTTTTTATTGAACCCGAAGCGCTGATTATCTTTGATCATCTCAAACACCGTTTGTTTATTGTGGTAGCCGCCGAAGTCGATGATGAAGCCGACATAGCAAGGGCGAATGCACTGGTTGAAACGCTCTATCAACGTTTGCGTGGGCCTCTGCCGGGTGTGCCGGGAGACCGGGCCGGGCGCAGGGTTGAATTTCAGAGCAATTTCAGCCGGGAAGGTTTTATGGCGGCGGTAGCCAGGGCGGTTGACTATATTCATGCTGGTGACGTCTTTCAGGTGGTGCCGAGTCAGCGACTCAGTGCTGAGTTAGGCGTGCATCCCTTTGCGCTTTACCGTGCCTTGCGCACTATCAACCCAAGTCCGTATCTGGGTTATCTGGACCTTGGCCCGGTGACGCTGGTAGCTAGCAGCCCGGAGAGCTTGGTTAGCAGTGACGGCAGTTACGTGGAGACGCGGCCAATTGCCGGTACGCGCCCCCGGGGAGCTACTCCCGACGAGGACCAGGCACTGGCCGAAGAACTACTTGCCGACGAAAAGGAGCGTGCCGAGCACATCATGCTGGTGGATTTGGGCCGCAATGATTTGGGCCGGGTCTGCAAGTTTGGCAGTGTGAAGGTGACAGACCTCATGCGTATCGAGCGCTACAGCCATGTCATGCACATCGTTTCGACGGTAAGCGGCGAACTTGCCAAAGACAAAACGCCCTTAGATGCTTTGGCCAGCACTTTGCCGATGGGCACGGCCAGCGGCGCGCCCAAAATTCGGGCCATGGAAATTATTGAGGAGCTCGAGCCCACTCGTCGCGGCCCCTATGCCGGCGCTTTTGGCTACCTGAGCGTAAGCGGGGCAATGGATATGGCCCTTACACTGCGAACCTTTGTGATTACCAAGGGCAAAATTCATCTGCAAGCAGGTGGCGGCGTAGTAGCCGATTCCGACCCCGAATTTGAATACAACGAATCCCTTAACAAACTAGCGGCACTCCGCAAAGCCGTTGAAATGGCCATAGAAGGGCTAAGTTAGTAGAGAAGGGTAAGTGGTAAGTAGGAAGTGGGAGGTGGTTTTAGAAAATGGGGCAATCTACACCACCAACGTTATTGAATCCTTAAATTACAGCCTCAAGAAATCGGTCAAACTCAAAGGCGCTTTCCCAACCGAATTGGAAAAAAGCCCTCAACTGGTTTGCCCAGCTCTTTGGTGATAGACTGCTGGAGAGGTTGCATACACAAAATTGAGTAAATCCCCTAGAAATGCTTTTTTCTACCTACTACCCACCACTCACTACTAACTACCCATCATTCACTTCTTTTCAGCTTTCTAGAGAATCGGTTTGCTCGCGACCTTAGCTGAAGCATCGAGATAACTAAAGCCCTCGCTGGTGCTTAGCTCGTAAATGCGACCACCTGTACCGATAAAATCACGCATCACCGCCTTGCAGCGTTTGGTCGTGCTGTCGTCTAAGCTAATAGCGGCCACGGTAGGCCCGGCTCCCGAGAGATAAACGGCAGTGGCACCCGCATTACTCAAACTTTGTCGGCAAGCGCTAAAACCCGTTATCAGAGCCTCGCGGTAAGGCTCATGCAGCACATCCTGAGCCGCTACAGTCAAAAGTTCAGGTTTATTTAGTGCCACCGCCGCTGTCCACAGGGCGCTGCGGCTGGAGGTAAAGATTACATCGGCACGCGAATAAGTTTCCGGCAGAACGGTTCTTGCCTGACTGGTGAGTAACTCAAAATCGGGCACGGCAAAGATAAACTGCCAATTTTTGGGTATCGGGAGCGCCTGGTAGAGGTAGTTTCCCTGGGCAGTTAAGGCTGCTACGGTAAAGCCCCCAAAAATCGCCGGGGCCACGTTATCTGGATGTCCTTCGATTTGGGCGGCAAGTTGAAAAATACCTTCGCGGCCAAGACGGTGCCCCAGCAGTACATCGGCCAAGGCGACTCCGGCGACCAGCGCAGCAGAAGAAGACCCCAAACCACGGGCAAGTGGAATGGGATTATGGGCCTCAAAATGCGCGGTGGGAGCACTCTTATCACAGGCAGCAAAGGCGGCGCGAAATCCCTGGTGTATCAGATTGTCTGCCGTGTCAGCAAGTTGCCCCTGACCGTGATAGCTCAAGCCATCACGCTCAGAGAGTGTAAGTTTGACTTCCAGAAAGAGGTTAACGGCCAAGCCGAGACAGTCAAAACCGGGGCCTAAATTGGCGCTGGTAGCAGGAACGCGAATCGAAATCATCTAAAGAGGCAGCCTACCATGAGCAATTTCTGACCAGGCTTGCGGAATTGCCTCTATAAGATCGCCAGCAGTTAGGCCGTCCCCTTGCTTTTTGGCAGCCAGCTCACCTGCTGAGCCATGGACAAAGACTGCGGCACAAACGCGCTCATAAATGTCGTTAGCAGCACACAGCCAGGCTCCAATCAACCCAGCCAGCACGTCTCCGGCACCGGCTGTAGCCATGCCCGGATGCCCTGCCGTGCTTACTGCCAGCTTGCCATCCGCCGTGGCAATGACCGTCGTCGGGCCTTTCAGCACGACAATAGCCTGAGTCTTTTGCGCTAGTTCTTTTGCCGCTAACAGCGGTTCAGCCTCTATTTCCTTGCTGGCGACCCCTAACAGCTTAGCCGCTTCGCCAACATGAGGCGTGATTACACAGTTGCCCTGCTGACGTACTGCTGCAAACCAGGCTTCATTTGCTTGCAGGGCAGCGGCGTCCAGCACAGTGGCTGCTGGGCTTTGCTGAATCAGTTGGGGCAGTTTGTCGTTAGCCTTTGCCGCTAGGCCAGGGCCAATTACCCTCACCTGCTGTCGTTTGGCGTCCAGCGCCTTGATTTGACCCAGGGCATCGTGCGACCAGTCAAGCGGTTGAAAGATGATTTCCGGCCAACTGTTTGTCGGCCTTGTTGCGCTGACTAAAGTGACCAGCCCGGCCCCTGCACGCAGCGCAGCGCGACAGGCCAGTTCTGCTGCGCCCTGATAATTTTGCGAACCAGCAATGACCAGGACTGTACCAACCTGATACTTGTGGCTTTGGGCTGTTCGCGTTGGCAAAGCAAGTTTGCTGGCTGCTTTGTCCAGCAATTGCACTGAGCCATGCTTATCAAGCAGTGACGCCGGAATACCGATATCGACAAGTTGGCAAGCCCCAAAGGCAGATCGAGCCGGGTAAAAGGCGCTGGCGATTTTGGCTCCGGCCAGTTGTAAGGTACGACTTGCCTGGATATGTGACCCAGGAATCTGGCTACTATCAGCTAAAATGCCGCTGGGCACGTCGATGCTGAGGATCGGTAGCTTGCTGTGATTAGCGGTGGTTACTATCTTGACAGCTAAGCCTGTCAGTGGTCTGCTCAGGCCACTGCCAAAAAGCCCGTCAATGATGAGTTGGGAGTTTGTCAGAGCGTCGTCTAGTGTAGTGATATCCAGTGGTTTTAGCTGAGCTTGCTCATGGGCTAAATACGCTGCACGCATGCTTTGGCTTTCGCTCGAGCCCGGAGCATCCGTTGCTAAGACCTGCACAGTTTTCCTGGCCAAAAGCAAATATCGGGCTACGACATAACCGTCTCCACCATTATTTCCCTTGCCGCATAGAATCAACACCTGCTTTGCCTCGGGAAAGTGCTCTATGGCGTCTTTGGCTACTTTGCGACCTGCTGTTTCCATTAGTAGCAGCGAGGGGATACCCGCGGCTGCTGCGGCTTTATCTGCTGCACGCATCTCGGCGGCTGTAAACAGTTTCACATTTGTATTTTATTACTGAATTCGTACTTAGCTAGGTGGTGAAGGCTTCCCAAATTGATGTTGAGTAAAAGGTAGAAAGTGGTTAGTAGGAAGTAGAAACCAGGGGTTTTCTAGAGGGGGCAAGAATCGGGTAATTGAGAATTGACATAACCCCTCACACCTAACTTTGTAGGAATGCTTTCTAAAAAACGTTTTTCCCACCTACCACCAACCACCAACTACTCACCACTTAACAAGCAGTAAGATAAAGCTATAAACAAACACGGAAATGAGGTGACGTGATGGAGTTTTGCTATTTGGGAAGAACCGGGCTAAAAGTCAGTGAACTGTGCTTGGGTGCCATGACCTTTGGGCGGGAAACATCTGAGCGGGACAGCCATAAAATTCTTGACCAATTTGTAGAAGCCGGTGGTAATTTTATCGATACTGCTGATGTTTACATTCAAGGAGCCTCCGAAGAAATTGTGGGCAGGTGGCTAAAAGGCAAAGTTCGGGATGATTTTGTCATCGCCACCAAGGTACGCTTTCCGATGGGGGAGGGCCCTAATGATGTCGGCCTTAGTCGTAAACACATCCTGGCCGGGGTCGAGGCAAGCTTAAAACGTTTACAGACAGATTACCTCGATCTCTATCAACTTCATTGCTGGGATGCCGGTACTCCTTTAGAGGAGAGCTTGAGTGCTCTTGATAACCTGGTTGAACGAGGGCTTGTGCGCTACATAGGTGCAAGCAACTTTACCGGCTGGCAACTGCAAAAAGCCATTGATTTAAGCTACCGCAATGGCTGGGAAGTTTTTAGCTGTCTACAGCCCCAGTACAATTTGCTCTGTCGCTCAACCGAATGGGACTTAATCCCGGTTTGTCAGAATGAGGGTTTAGGCATCATTCCCTGGAGTCCTTTAAGAGGCGGTTGGCTCTCGGGCAAGTTCAAGCGCGGGATGACAGGGCCTCCACAAGGCAGCCGCATTGAAATTGCCGAAGAAAAGGGCTGGAGTGAGAGCTGGAGTAATTACAACAATGAATACACCTGGACGGTGCTAGATGCCTTACACGAAGTGGCTGATGAATCGGGCCATGCCCCGGCTCAAGTGGCGCTCAATTGGGTCTTGAATCAAGCAGGCATTACCTCACCCATTATTGGAGTAAGAACGTTTGAGCAACTCAAGTCCAATTTAAGAGCTGTCGGCTGGCAACTCTCGGACGCACAAATGCAAAAACTTAATGCTGCTAGTAAGCTTTCGCCACCTTATCCACATGACTTTATCGCCCAAGTTGAAGGTGATCGTTAGGTTAGCAGCAAGAACTTACTGGCTTTAAGGTTCTTGCTTGCCAAACGTAAACAGCCACACCGTTGTCGGCTTGGCGGAGGCTTAGACTTTAAGAACATGAAAAAAACTGTGGCATTGTTTTTAGCAGTATTGGCCTCTAATTTTGTATGGGCGCAAACTCAAAGCCCCTTCCCGGATGCCTCGCCCTGTCATTTTGCTATCGATGCCTTAAAGCGAATTCCCCGGCCTGCTTAGCTATAACCGTTTTATCGAGCTGTTGCCACGAGTGCTGCTTTTTCCTTCGCGCTTATCTAAAAAAGCACTTTGGAGAGTGTAGCGGTATTGCCTTTGTGGACAGCACGCCGTTAGCCGTTTGTCACAATCAACGCATCACCAGACACAAGGTCTTGCGTGATTTGGCAACCCGAGGTCGTAGTACGGTGGGCTGGTTTTTTGGTTTCAAACTGCATCTGATAGTTAATGGGCAAGGTGAACTCTTGGCGGTTCATCTCACTCACGGCAACGTAGATGACCGTAAGCCACTGCCTGAGATGAGCAAGAACTTGTTCGGCAAGCTCTTCGCTGATAAGGGCTATCTCTCACAAACGCTGTTCGAAAGACTCTTTGAACGAGGACTTGAGCTAATCACCTCACTGTGCAAGAACATGAAGGGGCAGCTCATGTTGCTCTCAGACAGGCTTTTGCTGCGCAAGCGTTTCATCATCGAAACCATTAATGATCAGCTTAAGAACATTTCGCAAATTGAGCACAGCCGCCACCGTAGTCCCGTTGACTTTGCTGTCAACCTTATCGCCGGACTAATCGCCTATACGCTTCAGCCTAAAAAGCCTTGCATCCGGCTGCCGCAGGAATTGGCCCAGCTACCGGTGCTTATTTAAACCCCGAACTGAGGTTAGACTTAAGAATATGACCCGTGATACGGGCTGGACTAAGACCCTTAGCCGCCTCAGAAAACGCATAGAGACAGCCTTCTCTTCACTGGTGCGCTCATTCAACCTACACACCGCCCAAGTCAAGACGTTTCGCTCCTTGAGAGCCAAAGTAAATCTCAAAATCGCTGCTTACAATCTTGCTCATTCCGGCTTACTTGTAGGTATCTAGGTAGCAAACGGGGTAATTGACTTTTTGCTGGGTGCGTCCAAGATTTAGGGGAAGGCAGCAAGTCGAACATCGTGAAAGTCGAGCATGGGCTTAGCGGAGGCGAACTCAGCTCTCAGAGCTGCCATACGGTTGATGCCTGAATGTGACCAACGCATACCACTGCGACGCA